>NZ_JBCHKV010000015.1:0-176781 GCF_039023525.1 Mycobacterium sp. 050272
GGTAAGCCGTGTGCGGGAAAACCGCACGCACGGATTGAAAGGGGGATGGGGAAACGGGTCTGCTCTGCAGCCACCGCGCCCCTGACTACCAATGGCGCGCGAACACAGCACTACTGCGCAGCAGCATCCGGCTTCGCCGATGACGGTGGACGTCACCCGACTCGGGCGACGACCGGGATCGATGGTGACGCTACGTCACACCGTGCCCAGCCCGTTGCGCATCGGATTGGACATGATCGCGATCCCGCAGGGCGCTCCGCTGGACATGGATCTACGGGTCCAATCGGTGTCCGAAGGCGTGCTCGTCACCGGGACCGTGTCCGGGCCGACGGTCGGCGAGTGCTCGCGGTGCCTGACCGAGGTGCACGGGAACGTGCAGGTCGGCTTGACCGAACTGTTCGCCTACCCGGACAGCACCACCGAGGCGACCACCGAGGAAGACGAGGTCGGCCGGGTCGTCGACGACCGCATCGACCTCGAGCAGTCGATCATCGACGCCGTCGGACTCGACCTTCCGTTTGCGCCGGTATGCCGACCCGATTGCCCCGGGCTATGCCCGGAGTGCGGCGTGGCGCTGGCCAACGACCCCAGCCACCATCACGACACCATCGATCCGCGATGGGCCAAGCTGGTGGACATGCTCTCCGACGACGATGCCGCGGACTCGGACGCCTCGCGGGGTGACCGGTGACTTCGCGGCAACCTCTGCTCGACGCGCTCGGGGTCGACCTGCCCGAGGAGCTGCTCTCGTTGGCGTTGACCCACCGCAGCTACGCCTACGAACACGGCGGACTGCCGACCAACGAGCGGCTGGAGTTTCTCGGCGACGCCGTGCTGGGCCTGACGGTCACCGACGAGCTCTACCACCGTCATCCCGACCGTTCCGAAGGTGACCTGGCCAAACTGCGCGCCAGTGTCGTCAACACCCAGGCGCTGGCCGACGTCGGGCGGCACCTGTGCGACGGCGGACTGGGCGTCCACCTGCTGCTGGGGCGCGGCGAAGCGAACACCGGCGGGGCCGACAAGTCCAGCATCCTGGCCGACGGCATGGAGTCGCTGCTCGGCGCGATCTACTTGGCGCACGGCATCGAAACCGCACGCGAGGTGATCCTGCGGTTGTTCGGTGCGCTGCTCGACGCCGCGCCGACGCTGGGCGCCGGGCTGGACTGGAAGACCAGCCTGCAAGAGCTCACCGCGGCGCGCGGCATGGGCGCGCCGTCCTACCTGGTCACCTCCACCGGCCCGGACCACGACAAGGAATTCACGGCCGTGGTCGTCGTGATGGAGACCGAGTACGGGTCGGGTGTGGGCCGCTCGAAGAAGGAAGCCGAGCAGAAGGCGGCCGCCGCGACCTGGAAAACGCTGGAAGCGTTGGACACCGCGGGGACGACATCTATCTAAATGGTGCCCGTCTAGATGCCCGAGCTGCCCGAAGTCGAGGTGGTGCGCCGCGGCCTGCAGGCCCATGTCGTGGGCAAGACGATCACCGCGGTTCGGGTGCACCACCCCCGCGCGGTGCGCCGCCACGAGGCCGGCCCCGCCGACCTCACGGCCCGGCTGCTCGACGCGCGGATCGAGGGAACCGACCGGCGCGGCAAGTACCTGTGGCTGCTGCTCGACGGTGATGTCGCGCTGATCGTCCACCTCGGTATGAGCGGGCAGATGCTGCTCGGCAAGGTGCCGCGGGCCGAACACGTCCGGATCTCGGCGCTGCTTGACGACGGGACCGTGCTGAGCTTCGCCGACCAGCGGACCTTCGGCGGCTGGATGCTGGCCGAACTCGTAGAAATCGACGGCAGCGTGGTGCCGCAGCCGGTCGCGCACCTGGCGCGCGACCCGCTGGACCCCCGGTTTGACATCGACGCCGTCGTAAACGTGTTGCGGGGCAAGCATTCTGAAATCAAACGCCAGCTGCTGGATCAACAGGTGGTGTCGGGCATCGGCAATATCTACGCCGACGAAGCGCTGTGGCGGGCCAAAGTTCATGGTGCCCGGGTGGCGGACACGCTGACGCGGCGCCAGCTGACCGCCGTGCTGGACGCCGCCGCGGCGGTGATGGGCGAGGCACTCGCCAAGGGCGGGACCTCGTTCGATTCGTTGTATGTCAACGTCAACGGCCAATCGGGCTACTTCGACCGATCGCTGGATGCCTATGGGCGCGAAGGCGAAAACTGCCGGCGCTGCGGCGCGGTGATCCGCCGCGAGAAGTTCATGAACCGCTCGTCGTTCTACTGTCCGCGGTGTCAGCCCCGCCCACGCCGCTAGGACTTTCTCGCGCAAAGCTGAGGCTATCCTCAGCATCGTGAGGTTATCCTTACCGAGATGATGAACCTCCGGCGTGGGAGCGGGTAATGCGCGATTCGGTGCGAGATGCAGACCGTGTTGCGGATTCGCCCACCGTGCTGGCGCAGCTGTCGCCGGGCGAGCGGGCGACGATCCTGGGCGTGACGCCGGCGGCCTCCACCGTGGTGGCGGGCCGCCTGCGGCAGTTGGGATTTCGGCCGGCCTCCGACGTCCAGGTGATCCGCCGCGCCCCGATGGGTGACCCGACCATCTACCGGGTCCAGGACACCGAACTATGCCTGCGTCGGCGCGAGGCGCGGCTGATCGAGGTCGCCCCCGGGACCGACGCATGACGTCGTGCCACGAAGAAGGCGGCTCCGGGGTCGCCGTTGCGGGCAAGGCACGGATCGCCCTGGTGGGAAGTCCCAACGCGGGCAAGACGTCGGTGTTCAATCACCTGACCGGATTGCGTGCCAAGACCGGTAACTATCCGGGCGTCACCGTCGGGCGCAGCGTCGGCATCACCAAGGTCGACGGCGTCGAGGTCGCCATCGAGGACCTGCCCGGTACCTACAGCCTCGACCCGATCAGCCCGGACGAGCAGGTGGTCTCCGACCTGTTGGGCGGGCAGGTGTACGGCGACGGCCCACCCGACGCGATCGTCATCGTCGCCGACGCCACCACGCTGCACCGCTCGGTGATTCTGCTGGCTCAGGTGCTGCGGCTCGACCTGCCGTGTCTGGTGGTGCTCACCATGACCGACGAGCTGACCGCGCGCGGTGGCGGCATCTCCGTCGACGCGCTGGCGACGGCGCTGGGTGTCCCGGTGGTCGCGGTGGTGGCCAACCGCGGGGTGGGCATCGATACCCTGCGCGCCCAACTGGTGTCGTTCCACCGGTGGCAACGGCCCCCGGTCCTGCCGCCGGGCGATGACGACGCCATCGACAGCTGGGGCAAGTCGGTGCTGGATGCGGCCTATTACCATGCGCCACAACCGGATCGGCGGACGCGACGAATCGACGCCGTAGTACTGCACCCGCTGTGGGGGACCGTGATCTTCTTCGCGGTGATGTTCTGCTTCTTCCAGGTCGTCTTCACCGTCGCCGCGCCCCTGCAGGATCAAGTGGGCGACTGGCTCAACTCGTTGGGCACTCTGGTCAGCAACCATGTCGGCAACTACGTCGTGCGCGGGCTGCTGGGCCAGGGGCTGATCGGCGGCGTCGGAACGGTGCTGCAGTTCATCCCGCAGATCGTGTTGTTGTTCCTGCTGATCGCGCTGCTGGAGAACGTCGGCTACATGGCGCGCGCCGCGTTCCTGATGGACCGGGTGATGGCCTCGACGGGGCTGGAAGGCCGCGCCTTCGTCGCGATGCTCTCGTCGTTCGCCTGCGCCATCCCGGGGATCATGGCCACCCGTACGCTGCCGTCGGCGCGGGACCGAATCGCCACCATCATCACGGCGCCGCTGATGACCTGCTCGGCCAGGCTTCCGGTGTTCACCCTGTTGGTCGGCATACTCGTGTCCCCGAAGACGCACTGGGGCGGGTTGAGCGCCCAGGGCGTCGCGATGTTCGCGCTCTACGTGTGTGGCGGCACCTCCGCACTGATCGCGGCCGCGGTCTTCAAATCGACGATCCTGCGCAGCGATCTGCTGCCGTTCACGATGGAGCTGCCGCCGTACCGGTTCCCGTCACCCAAGAACGTGCTGATCACGATGTGGGATTCGGCGAAGATGTTCTTGCGCAAGGCCGGAACCATCATCCTGGGCACGTCGGTCGTGCTGTGGGTGCTGCTCAATCTGCCGGCGCGCCAAGCCGAGACCGCGAAGATGTCGCCGGCCGACGCGACCGCCTACGTGATGGACCACAGCTTGGCCGCCGATCTCGGCAAGGCGGTCGGGCCGGTGTTCAAGCCGCTCGGATTCGATTGGCACGTCAACATCGCCCTGCTCGGTTCGATGTCGGCCCGCGAAGTGTTCGTGTCCACCCTGGGCCAGGTCGCGGCGGCCGAGAGCCCCGACGATCCGCACGAAGCGCTGGTCTCCTTGACCGACGACGAAGGCCACCAGGTGTTCACCGCGCCGACGGTCATCGCGCTGATGGCGTACTTCATCTATGCGCTGCAATGTATGTCGACCGTTGCGGTGATGCGCCGCGAGACCAACTCGTGGAAATGGCCCGCGGTCGCGTGGTCCTACATGTTCGTTCTGGCCTGGCTGATGGCCTTTGCCGCCCGGTCGGTCGCGATAGCGCTGGGCGCATGATTCCGCTGCACGCCACGGCCACCGAGGACCCGCGCCGGCTGCGCTGGGTGGTCGCGGCCGATCAACTGCCGCCGCGTGGCACGGTCCGGGTCGCTCCGGGCCGGCTGGGCGCCCTGCTGCGGGCCCGTGTGATCGAACAAATCGTGGTGGGTCCCGGCGGCATCCTGATCACGGTGGCCGGCACCTGGCGTGAACTGGGCGACGAGATTCGCGAGGCACTCAGCGAAGCGCTGCGGCACCCGGGGCGTTGGACGGTCGACGAAACCTCGCTTGCCGCAGGCACTTTGGAAGCCGCGGTAACGGAGCTGCTGGCCGGCCCGGTGGGTGCGCTGGCCGCCTCGCACGGCGGATCGATCGAGCTGGTCTCGGTGGTCGGCCATCACGTGACGGTGCGGCTGGCCGGCGCCTGCCACGGATGCCCGGGCGCGTCGGCCACGCTGCGCGACGCGCTGGAGCGCGAGCTGCGCCGGCGCGTCGACGATCAGGTAGTTGTCTCGTCGGAAAACGATTCGCCCTCACCATCTTTCGGCAAAAAGCTGCTGTCGTTGATAGTCCGCTGATCCCGTCTTCGCCCGTCCCCGGTAGAAATGAGCCATGACGGAACTGTGGGTCGAACGCACCGGGACACGCCGCTACACCGGCCATAGCTCGCGGGGCGCGCAGGTTCTCGTCGGCTCCGAGGACGTCGAGGGCGTGTTCACCCCCGGCGAGCTGCTCAAGATCGCGCTCGCCGCATGCAGCGGGATGTCCAGCGATCAGCCGCTGGCCCGCCGGCTCGGCGACGACTACCACGCGGTGGTCCGGGTCTCCGGCGACGCCGACCGTGACGAAGAGGTCTATCCACTGCTGTCCGAAACTCTCGAGCTGGACTTGTCGGGACTGTCCGACGACGACAGAGAACGCCTGGCGGTGGTCGTGAACCGCGCGATCGACCTGGTCTGCACAGTGGGGCGCACCCTGAAGGCGGGTACCACGGTCACGTTCGAGATCGCCTCCGAAACCAAAAATGCCGGGTCCTGACGTCCGGCTCACCGCCTGGGTGCACGGCACGGTCCAGGGTGTGGGTTTTCGCTGGTGGACTCGCTGCCGGGCGCTGGAGCGGGGCCTGACCGGCTACGCCGCCAACCAGGCCGACGGCCGTGTCCTGGTCGTCGCCCACGGGCCGCGGGAGGCCTGCGAGGAATTGCTGGAGCTGCTCGAAGGCGGTCATTCCTGGCCGTCCCGCCCTGGTCGGGTCGACAAGGTCGTCGCCGAGTGGTCGCAGCCGCGGGAGCGATTCGAGGGGTTCGTCGAGCGGTAGGGCCACCACACCTCCGGGCTCACACCGGCGTGGCACCAGAACGCGACGGTCCCGCGGGCGTGACGCGCGCGGCAACGGCGGCCTCGCTCTCAGTGACTGAAGTGGCCACTGTGGCCAGTGCGTCAGAGTGTGAACACCGGGTGTATTTCCAGGGAGCCGACACCCCGCGGTGACGGCGAGTCGGGCGATTTGAGCGGTAGTCTGGCTCGCCGTGTACCTCAAGAGTCTGACGCTGAAGGGCTTCAAGTCCTTCGCTTCGCCGACGACTCTGCGCTTCGAGCCGGGCATCACCGCCGTCGTCGGACCCAACGGCTCCGGCAAATCCAACGTGGTGGACGCGCTGGCGTGGGTGATGGGGGAGCAGGGCGCCAAGACGCTGCGCGGCGGGAAGATGGAAGACGTCATCTTCGCCGGCACCTCGTCGCGTGCCCCGCTGGGCCGCGCCGAAGTCACCGTCACGATCGACAACGCCGACAACGCGTTGCCGATCGAGTACTCCGAAGTGTCGATCACCCGGCGGATGTTCCGCGACGGCGCCAGTGAGTACGAAATCAACGGCACCGGTTGCCGTTTGATGGACGTCCAGGAGCTGCTGAGCGACTCCGGCATCGGCCGCGAGATGCACGTGATCGTGGGACAGGGCAAGCTCGACGAGATCCTGCAGTCGCGGCCCGAGGACCGCCGCGCGTTCATCGAAGAAGCCGCGGGTGTGCTCAAGCACCGCAAGCGCAAGGAAAAGGCGCTGCGCAAGCTTGACGCGATGCAGGCCAACCTGGCGCGCCTGTCCGACCTGACCACCGAGCTGCGGCGCCAGCTCAAACCGCTGGGCCGCCAGGCCGAGGTGGCCCGGCGTGCGGCGACCATCCAGGCCGACCTGCGCGACGCGCGGCTGCGGCTGGCCGCGGACGACCTGGTCAACCGGCAGGTGCAGCGCGACGCGATCTTGGAGGCCGAGGCCACCATGCGCCGCGAGCACGACGAGGCCGCCGGCCGGCTGGCCGTGGCTTCCGAGGAGCTGACCGCGCACGAGACCGCGCTGGCCGAGCTGTCGGTGCGTGCCGAGTCGGTCCAGCACACCTGGTTCGGGCTGTCGGCACTGGCCGAACGGGTGGGCGCCACGGTGCGCATCGCCAGCGAGCGCGCCCAGCACCTGGATCTCGAGCCGGTGGCGACCAGCGACACCGACCCGGATGCACTGGACGCCGAGGCCGAGCAGGTCGCGGCCGCCGAGCGCGAGCTGCTGGCTGAGCTGGATGCCGCCCGGACCCGGCTGGAGACCGCCCGCGCCGAGTTGTCCGAGCGGGAACGTGAGGCCGCCGAGGCCGACCGGGCGCATTTGGCCGCTGTGCGGGCCGAGGCCGACCGTCGCGAAGGCCTCGCCCGGCTGGCCGGTCAGGTCGAGACCATGCGGGCCCGGGTCGAATCGATCGACGACAGCGTCGCGCGGCTGTCCGAGCGCATCGAACACGGCGCCGCCCGTGCGCAGCAGGCCCGCGCGGAGTTCGAAACCGTGCAGGGCCGCGTCGGCGAACTCGATCAGGGCGAGGTCGGCCTGGACGAACACCACGAACGGACGGTCGCCGCGCTGCGGCTGGCCGACGAGCGCGTCGCCGAGCTGCAGGCCAGCGAGCGTGAGGCCGAGCGCCGGGTGGCGTCGCTGCGGGCCCGCATCGATGCGCTCTCGGTCGGGCTCGAGCGTAAGGACGGCGCGGCGTGGCTCACCCAAAACCACGGTGGAGCAGGGCTTTTCGGGCCCGTCGCAAAGCTGGTCAAGGTCCGTTCGGGGTACGAAACGGCACTGGCCGCGGTGTTGGGATCCGCGGCCGACGCGCTGGCCGCCGAAAACATCGGCGCCGCCCGGTCCGCGGTTGCCGCGCTGAAGCAGGCCGACGGCGGCCGCGCTGCGCTGGTCCTGGGAGACTGGCCGGCCGAGCAGCCCCCGCCCGCCGCACCGCTACCCGACGGTGCGCTGTGGGCGCTCGACCTGGTCGAGGCGCCGCAGCGGCTGCGGGGCGCGATGGTCGCCATGCTGTCCGGCGTCGCGGTGGTCGGCGACCTGGGCGCGGCGCTGGATCTGGTCGCGGGCCGGCCGCAGCTGCGCGCGGTCACCCTCGACGGCGACCTGGTCGGCCGCGGCTGGGTGAGCGGCGGTTCGGACCGCAAGCCGTCCACTCTGGAGCTCACCTCGGAGATCGACAAGGCCGGCAGCGAGTTGGCCGCCGCGGAGTCGCAGGTGGCGCAGTTTTCCGCCGCCCTGTCCGGCGCCTTGACCGAGCAGCGCGGGCGCCAAGACTCGGCCGAGCAGGCGCTGGCCGCGCTCAACGAGTCCGACACCGAGATTTCGGCGATGTACGAGCAGCTGGGCCGGCTCGGGCAGGACGCCCGCACCGCCGAGGAGGAGTGGAACCGGCTGCTGCGCCAGCGCGAAGAGCTGGAAGCCGGGCGCGCCCAGACCGTCGAAGAGGTCACCGAACTCGAAACCCGGCTGCGCAATGCCCAGGCCAGCCAGCTCGCCCCCGCGGAAGACCCCGTCGATCGTCAGCGGATCGCCGCCGCGGCCGACACCGCCCGCGGCGTCGAGGTGGAGGCCCGGCTCGCGGTGCGCACCGCCGAGGAACGGGCCAACGCCGTGCGCGGCCGGGCCGATTCGTTGCGCCGCGCGGCCGCCGCGGAACGTGAGGCGCGGGTGCGTGCCCAGCAGGCACACGCCGCGCGATTGCGGGCGGCCGCGGTGGCCGCGGCGGTGGCCGACGCCGGCCGGCTGCTCGCCCAGCGGTTGAACCGGGTGGTGGCCGCCGCCTCGCAGATCCGCGACGCGATGGTCGCCGAACGCGAGGCGCGGTCGACCGCGATGGCGGCGGTGCGCAACGAGGTGCACACGCTGAGCACCCGGGTGGCCACGCTGACCGACTCGCTGCACCGCGACGAGGTGGCCAACGCACAGGCGGCGCTGCGCATCGAGCAGCTCGAACAAATGGTGCTCGAGCAATTCGGCATGAGCCCGGCGGATTTGATCGCCGAGTACGGGCCGGCGATCGCGCTGCCGCCCTCCGAGCTGGAGATGGCCGAGTTCGAGCTGGCCCGCGAGCGCGGCGAGCAGGTCACCGCGCCCGCGCCGATACCGTACGACCGGCCCACCCAGGAGCGGCGGGCCAAGCGCGCCGAGCGGGAACTGGCCGAGCTGGGCCGGGTCAACCCGCTGGCCCTCGAAGAGTTTGCCGCGCTCGAGGAGCGCTACAACTTCCTGTCCACCCAGCTCGAGGACGTCAAGGCGGCCCGCAAGGATCTGCTCGACGTGGTTGCCGACGTCGACGCCCGCATCCTGCAGGTGTTCAGCGAGGCGTTCGTCGACGTAGAGCGCGAATTCCAGGAAGTCTTCACCGTGCTGTTCCCCGGCGGCGAAGGCCGGCTGCGGCTGACCAACCCGGACGACATGCTCACCACCGGCATCGAGGTGGAGGCGCGTCCGCCCGGCAAGAAGATCACCCGGTTGTCTTTGCTGTCCGGCGGCGAGAAGGCACTGACCGCCGTCGCGATGCTGGTCGCGATCTTCCGCGCCCGCCCGTCGCCGTTCTACATCATGGACGAGGTCGAGGCCGCGCTCGACGACACCAACCTGCGCCGCCTGATCTCGCTGTTCGAGCTGCTGCGGGCCCGCTCGCAGCTGCTGATCATCACCCACCAGAAGCCGACCATGGAGGTCGCCGACGCGCTCTACGGTGTCACCATGCAGGGCGACGGCATCACCGCGGTGATCTCGCAGCGCATGCGTGGACAAGAGGTCCAACAGCTCGCCACTACTTCTTCCTAGCGACGCCGGCCGAGCAGGGGCGGCGGCTGCCGCTGTCGGCCGCGCGGTGTGGCCCTGAAACAATGTCTGCGTGTCGCAAGGTCTTTGGATCGCCATCGCCGTCGTTGCCGCCCTGGTTGTCATCGCTGCGCTGGTCCTGGGGCTGACCCGGTACCGCCGCAGGCGGATCAGCCTGACCCGGCCCGAGCCGAGCGCCCTGGACCGATCCGGCGGCTACGTCGCATCGTCGGGCATCACCTTCAGTCAGGGCGCGCCGACGGTCGACACCACCGGCCTGCCCGCGGTGGGCGACGACGCGACCGTCCCGCGCGATGCGCCGCGGCGCACGATTTCCGACGTCCAGCTGCCGGCGCCGGAGGCCGAACCCGAGGCCGTGACGCCGCCGCCGGTCGCTCCGCCGGTTCCGGAGCCGCCCATCGCCCCACCGGTTCCTGAGGCGCCCGTCGCACCACCAGCGCCCCCGGCGCCTGAACCGCAAGCCCCCGCGGCGGCCGAGATCGAGGAGATCGCGCCGACCGAGGGCCGGCTGGAACGCCTGCGCGGGCGGCTGGCGCGGTCCCAGAACGCGCTCGGACGCAGCATGCTGGGCCTGATCGGCGGCGGCGACCTGGACGAAGACTCGTGGCAGGACGTCGAGGACACCCTCCTGGTCGCCGACCTGGGCCCGGTCGTCACCGAATCGGTGGTCTCGCAGCTGCGCAGCCGACTGGCCAGCAGCAACGTCCGCACCGAGGCCGACGCCCGGGCGGTGCTGCGCGACGTGCTGATCAAAGAGCTGAGACCCGAGATGGACCGCTCGATCCGGGCACTGCCGCATGACGACCACCCGTCGGTGTTGCTGGTCGTCGGCGTCAACGGCACCGGCAAAACCACCACGGTCGGCAAACTGGCGCGGGTGCTGGTGGCCGACGGCCGGCGTGTCGTGCTGGGCGCCGCCGACACCTTCCGGGCCGCGGCCGCCGATCAACTGCAGACCTGGGCGTCTCGGGTGGGTGCCGAAGTGGTGCGCGGCGCCGAGGGCTCCGACCCGGCGGCGGTGGCCTTCGATGCCGTCGACAAGGGCATCGACACCGGCGCCGACGTCGTGCTGATCGACACCGCGGGCCGGCTGCACACCAAAGTGGGCCTGATGGACGAGCTCGACAAGGTCAAACGCGTGGTCACCCGGCGTGCCGCCGTGGACGAGGTGTTGCTGGTTCTCGATGCCACGATCGGGCAGAACGGCCTGGCCCAGGCGAAGGTGTTCGCCGAGGTCGTCGACATCACCGGCGCGGTGCTGACCAAGCTCGACGGAACGGCCAAGGGCGGCATCGTTTTCCGGGTGCAGCAGGAACTCGGCGTGCCCGTGAAACTGGTCGGCCTCGGTGAAGGCCCCGACGATTTGGCGCCGTTCGAGCCGGCCGCATTCGTGGACGCCCTGCTCGGCTGAAACCCCTTACACGCGGGCCGTTTCGTTAATGACGCCGAAACATGGTGGCCCCAACTCGGAAACAACCATTGCGCAAGGTTCTGGATCAGGTCATCAGGCACATGTCTGATGCCCCGTTCAGGGCCGACCGGAGGTGATAGCGAGTGAGTTTCCCAGTAATGGGCCAGCCCAATACCGGCGATACCGCATGGATGCTGGCGAGTTCAGCGCTGGTGCTGTTGATGACGCCAGGTTTGGCATTCTTCTATGGCGGCATGGTGCGCGCCAGAAGTGTGCTCAACATGCTGATGATGAGCATCAGCGCCATGGGCGTGGTGACGGTGCTGTGGGTGTTATATGGCTATTCAGTTTCGTTCGGCACTGACGTTGGCAACGTCATGGGAAACCCGACGGAATATTTCGGTCTGAAGGGCCTGATCGGCGGTAACGCCGTGGCCGCCGACCCCACCAAGGGCGTTGCGGCGACCGACATTCCGCTGGCCGGCACGCTGCCCGCGACCGTGTTCGTGGCATTCCAGCTGATGTTCGCGATCATCACCGTCGCCCTGATCTCGGGCGCGGTGTCCGATCGCCTGAAGTTCAGTGCCTGGCTGGTCTTCTCCGGCCTGTGGGCGACGCTGGTCTACTTCCCGGTGGCGCACTGGGTCTTCGCGTTCGACGGCTTCGCCGCCGAGAAGGGTGGCTGGATCGCCAACAAGCTGCACGCGATCGACTTCGCCGGTGGGACCGCGGTCCATATCAACTCCGGTGCCGCGGGTCTGGCGCTGGCGCTGATTCTGGGCAAGCGCAAGGGCTGGCCCACGACGCTGTTCCGCCCGCACAACCTGCCGTTCGTGATGCTCGGCGCGGGCCTGCTGTGGTTCGGCTGGTACGGCTTCAACGCCGGGTCGGCCACCAGCTCCAACGGCGCCGCCGGGTCGACCTTCATGACCACCACGATCGCGACGGCAGCCGCGATGCTGGCCTGGTTGCTCACCGAGCGTATTCGTGACGGACACGCCACGACGCTGGGAGCGGCGTCGGGCATCGTGGCCGGGCTGGTCGCGATCACGCCGTCCTGTTCGTCGGTGAACGCGCTGGGCGCGCTGATCATCGGTCTGGTGGCCGGCGTGCTGTGTGCGCTGGCGGTCGGGCTGAAGTTCAAGTTGGGCTTCGACGACTCGCTCGACGTGGTCGGTGTGCACCTGGTCGGCGGATTGGCGGGCACGCTGCTGGTGGGCCTGCTGGCCGCACCGGAGAGTGTGGCGATCAACGGCGTCACCGGCGTATCCAAGGGATTGTTCTACGGTGGCGGCTGGGATCAGCTGGAACGGCAGGCGGTCGGCGCGTTCAGCGTGCTGTTCTACTCGTTCACCGTGACGATTATCCTGGCGTTGATCCTGAAGTACACCATTGGGCTGCGGCTGAATCCTGAAGCGGAAGCTTCCGGCATCGATGAGGCCGAGCATGCGGAGAGCGGATACGATTTCGCCGTGGCCACGTCGTCAGTCCTTCCCCGTGCCACCCTGCCGGACAGCTCTAACGGACTGGACGTCGCAGTGGCCGAGAAAGTGGAGGCGGAATAATCATGAAGCTGATCACCGCGATCGTGAAGCCGTTCACCCTCGATGACGTGAAGACCAGCCTCGAAGACGCGGGCGTCCTGGGTCTGACCGTCAGCGAAGTCCAGGGTTACGGCCGCCAGAAGGGGCACACCGAGGTTTACCGCGGTGCTGAATACTCGGTCGATTTCGTGCCGAAGGTTCGGATCGAGGTCGTTGTCGATGATTCCGTCGTCGACAAGGTCGTCGACAGCATCGTCCGGGCGGCCCGCACTGGCAAGATCGGTGATGGCAAGGTCTGGGTCAGTCCCGTGGAAACCATTGTGCGAGTGCGCACCGGTGAGCGCGGGACCGATGCGATATGACGCTAGCCGCAAGTTGAGGTTCCAGCCCGGGCGGGCCGGGAGGTTATGAAACCGACCGAGCCCGACCGGGAACCTGGAGCGGACGCCGCGCAGACTCAAATCGCTTCTGGTGCAAGCGATTTGGCCGCTGCGCGGCGTACGCTGCTGTCTGAGGGCAGCGCCCTGCACGCGGCTGAACTGCGGCACGCCTGGCTGGAGCTGCATGAGTCGTGGCTGGCGGCCAAGTCCGCCGAACTCGGGATCACCGATACCAGTGGCTTCGCGCTCGTCGGAGTCGGCGGCCTGGGCCGGCGCGAGCTGCTCCCTTATTCCGATCTCGACTTGATGTTGTTGCACGACAACGTGTCTGACGACGTGCTGCAGCGGGTTGCCGACGGGTTGTGGTATCCGTTGTGGGACGCCAACGTTCGGCTCGACCACAGCGTGCGCACGGTTTCGGGAACACTCGGTGTCGCCAACGGCGACATGATCGCCGCCCTTGGCCTGCTGGACGCCCGCCACATAGCCGGTGACCCCGCGTTGTCCGAAGAGTTGATTGCCGGCGCAAGAAAGCAGTGGCGCACCGCAATTCGCTCTCGTATGGACGAGCTGGTCGAGATGACCAACGCTCGCTGGCTGCGCTGTGGCCGGATCGCGCAACGTGCCGAGCCCGATCTGAAATCAGGCCGCGGCGGCCTGCGCGACGTCCAATTGCTCGACGCGCTGGGTGTGGCCCAACTGATCGACCGCCGCGGCATGAGTCGCCCGGAGATCCCGGGCGGTTCGCTCGATGACGCGTATCTGACGCTGCTCGACGTGCGCACCGAACTGCATCGGGTGTCGGGCCGCGGACGCGACCAGCTGCTGGCTCAGTTCGCCGATGAAATCAGCGCCGCCCTGTACATGGGTGATCGATTCAGCCTGGCGCGCACGCTTTCCGACGCCGGCCGTACGATCGCGTACCACGCCGAGACCGGACTGCGGACCGCGCAAAACGCGCTGCCGCGCCGCGGCATCACCGCCTTGGTCCGACGCCCCAAGCGGCGACCGCTGGATGAGGGCGTGGTCGAGTATGACGGCGAAATCGTGCTGGCCCGCGAGGCGCAACCGCAAACCGATGCCGGACTGGTGCTCCGGGTGGCGGCCGCGTCGGCCGACACGGGCCTGCCCATCGGTGCTGCGACGCTGAGCCGGCTGGCCGCCAGCGTCCCCGACTTGCCGACACCGTGGCCGCGGGAGGCGCTGGACGACCTGCTGGTGGTGCTGTTGGCCGGCCCCACGATGGTCAACACGATCGAGGCACTGGACCGTACCGGCTTGTGGAGCAAGCTCTTTCCCGAATGGGACGCGGTGCGCGACCTTCCGCCACGCGATGTGTCCCATGTGTGGACGGTGGACCGCCACATCGTCGAGACCGCCGTCAACGCGGCACCGCTGACAACGCGTGTCGCGCGATCGGACCTGCTCGCGATCGGCGCGCTGCTGCATGACATCGGAAAGGGCCGCGGCGTGGACCATTGTGTGTTCGGAGCCGATTTGGTGCCGCCCATCGGCGAGCGGCTGGGGCTGGAACCCCGCGACATCGAGACACTGGCGGGCATGGTCCGCCACCATCTGCTGCTGCCCATCACGGCCACCCGAAGCGATCTCAACGATCCGAAAACCATTGCGTCCGTTGCGCAGGCGTTGGGCGGGGATCTACAACTGCTGGAGCTGCTGCACGCGCTCGCCGAGGCCGACTCGAAGGCCACCGGACCGGGGGTGTGGAGTGACTGGAAAGCCTCGCTGATGCAGGACCTGGTGCGCCGCTGTCGGTTGGTGATGGTGGGTGAACCGCTGCCGCAAGCCGAACCGACTGCGCCACATTATCTTTCGCTGGCGGCCAGCCACGGTGTACACGTGGAGATCAACGGTGGGGAGTCCGAGCGTCTGCACACGGTGATGGTCGCACCGGACAAGCGGGGGCTGGTATCGAAGGCCGCCGCGGTGCTGGCACTGAATTCGCTGCGGATCCATTCCGCGACGGTCACCACGCACGAGGGCGTCGCGATCGCCGAGTTCGTGGTGTCACCGCTGTTCGGCTCGCCGCCCGAAGCGGGCCTGCTGCGCCAGCAGTTCGTCGGCGCCCTGGCCGGCGACGTCGATGTCCTTGGCGCGCTGGAAAAGCGCGACACCGATGCCGCCAACTCGGCAATGGCCCGGGCGGGGGAGATACAGGTGGGGGCGCCGCTGACCCGGTCTACCGCCCCGCCGCGCATCCTGTGGCTGGACGCCGCCGCGCCCGGGCACCTCGTCGTCGAGGTGCGCGCGATGGACCGGCTCGGGCTGCTGGCGTTGCTGGCCCAGGCACTCGAGCGGGCGGGAGCAGATATCGCCTGGGCGAAGGTCAATACGTTCGGATCGACGGCTGCCGACGTGTTCTGTGTGACCATGCCGGGCGACTCCGAAGATGCGCACGCCGAGGTGGAGAAGCAATTGCTGGCGGTGCTGGGCGCCTCCGCGGACGCGGTGGTCGACGAGCCCGTCACCGAGTGAACTACGCCAGCTCCGAATTCAGTTGGCGCAGCGCCACAATGCGGTCCTTGAGCTGATCGCGGGTCGCCGCGGCGATCGGCGGTCCGCCGCAACGGCGGCGCAGTTCGTTGTGGATCCAGCCGTGCGGCTTGCCGGTGCGGTGATGGGCGACCGACACCAGACTGTTGAGTTCGCGGCGCAGCTCACGCAGCTGGCCGTGCATGGCCCCCGGCCCCGAGGGCGCCGGTGCGGATTGGCCGGAGGCGGCGCGCTTCTGCAGTTGCTCGTCCTGGCGGCGATGCAGCAGCGCCCGCATCTGGGTGGCGTCGAGCAAACCCGGGATGCCGAGGTAGTCGGCCTCCTCGTCGCTTCCTGCCGCGGCGGCGGTGCCGAAGGAGGACCCGTCGAAGATGACCTGATCCAATTCGGCGTCGGCGCCCAGCGACGTGAAACCCTTTTCCAGGTCTGTCTTTTCGTTCTGCTCCCGGACGGCGGGATCGGCGAGCAGGGGATCGTCAAGCGACTCCCGGTGCGGTTCGCCGAGCACGTGATTGCGCTCGGCTTCCAACTCGCTGGCCAGCATCAGCAAGTTGGGCACCGACGGCACGAAGATGCTCGCGGTCTCGCCCGGGCGCCGCGACCGCACGAAGCGCCCGATGGCCTGGGCGAAGAACAGCGGCGTCGAGGCGCTGGTGGCGTAGATCCCGACCGACAGCCGGGGCACGTCGACACCTTCGGAGACCATCCGCACCGCGACCAGCCAGCGTGAGGTGCTCTCGGAGAATTCGGAGATCCGCTCCGACGATCCGGGATCGTCGGAGAGCACCAGCGTCGGCGCTTCGCCGGTCAGCCTCGTCAGCAGGGTCGCATACGCGCGGGCCGCGGTCTGATCCGACGCGATGATCATGCCGCCGGCGTCGGGCACATGGGTGCGCAGCTGACGCAGCCGCTGATCCGCGGCGGTGATCACCGCGGGCATCCATTCGCCGGCGGGGTCCAGCGCGGTGCGCCATGCCCGCGCGGTCTGCTCGGCCGACAGCGGCTCGCCGAGGCGCGCTTCATGCTCCTCGCCGGCGCTGTCGCGCCAGCGCGCTTGCCCGGAGTAGGCGAGAAACACCACCGGGCGCACCACCCCGTCGGCCAGCGCTTCGGCATAGCCGTAGGTGTGGTCGGCCTGCGAACGGCGAATCCCGTCCGCGCCCGATTCGTAGCTGACGAACGGGATGGGGCTGTCGTCGCTGCGAAACGGGGTGCCCGTCAAGGCAAGTCGGCGTGTCGCGTCGCTGAATGCTTCACGGATGGCGTCGCCCCAGGTCTTGGCGTCACCGCCGTGGTGGATCTCGTCGAAGACGACCAGCGTCTTGCGCTGCTCGGTGCGGACCCGGTGCAGCGTCGGATGCGAGGCGACCTGGGCGTAGGTGACCATCACGCCGTGATACTCCGGCGAGGTCGCCGCGCTGGTGTTGGAGAATCGCGGGTCCAGGTATATGCCGTGCCGCAGCGCCGCCTGCGCCCACTGCACCTTGAGGTGCTCGGTGGGCACCACGACGGTGATCTGCTCGACGACACGACTGCTCAGCAGTTCGGCGATCACCCGCAACGCGAACGTCGTCTTCCCGGATCCGGGGGTGGCCACGGCCAGGAAGTCGCGCGGCGAGTCGGCCACGTATTTCACCAGCGCGCGGCGCTGCCAGCCGCGCAGCGGTCGCGTGTCGATTCCAACGCTCGCGTCAGCGACCGGCTGCATCGACACGACTCCCCTCCGGCGCGCCGTTTCCAGGTCGCGCGCTCTTAGTCTTAGGCCCCGGCCCGCGATGCTAACCGGTGTGAAGGCGGGTGTGAAATGTAGCATGGCAACGCTTTTCGGCGTTGGAACGACTCGACAGAGACGAAAGCCAGGTTATCCGGAAAGCCGTGCAGGGCCCGCAAAATCGCGGGCCTGCAGCCAGGAATTTATCCGCGCGGCGACATCGGCCCAGCCCGGTTCGAGCATCATGTTGTGGCCCATCGCGAAGAACTCCGGCTCGGTGCCGTAGGCCCGCGCCGTGGCGCGCACCTCCTCGACGCTGACGAACCCGTCGTACAGCGCGCCCAGGACCAGGATCGGCGTGTTCACCCGCCGGGTCCTGACGCGGCGCAACACCGGATCGGTCATGGCGGCGCGAACGCTCTCGGCTCCGGCGCGAAGACGGCAGGATTCGACGATGGCCTCGGGCGTGTCGGCGCAGAACAAGTACTCGCGGGTCAGTTCCGGGGTGGCCAGGAATTTCAGCAGCGTCGGGTCGCTCCAGGCCTCCAGGGTCATCGACGGCCGGCGCCGCCACACCCGGATTGCCAGGCTGAGCACGCCCGTCGGCGGCACCGAGCCCAGCAGCACCGCGGCCGGGGCGCTGCGCTCTTCGAGGTAGCGCTGGATCACGAAACCGCCCAGGGAATGGCCGATCAGCACCGGCCGGCCACCCAGGTCGTCGGCCACCGACTGGAGATCATCCAGGTAGTCGGCGATGGAAACCTTGGACAGGGGCTTGGCTGTGGGGCTGGTGCCGTGCCCGCGCAAGCTGATCGACACCGCGCGATAGCCCGCGTCGGCGAAGTAGTCCAGGAAGTGGTCGTCCCAGCACCACGCGCCATGCCAGCCGCCGTGCACGAAGAGCAACGGCACCGGATGGTCCGGGCTGCAGGATCCCTTGTCGATTACCTCGAGCATCTGCTGACATTTGCTGGCCGCGGCCGCGGCGTCAAGGTCTTGACCCGCTCATCGGGCGTCACGCCAGCGTGGCTTTGACCGACGACAGTCACGCCGGCGTGACGCTCGCGCCCGTGGAGGGTGCCCATCGGACTCCAGTAGCCTGTTGGGGTGTTTGAATCGCTCTCCGACCGGTTGACCGGTGCCTTAGCAGGGCTGCGCGGCAAAGGTCGACTGACCGACGCCGACATCGATGCCACCACCCGCGAAATCCGTCTCGCGCTGCTGGAAGCCGACGTCTCACTTCCCGTCGTGCGGGCCTTCGTCGCCCGGATCAAGGAGCGCGCCCGGGGTGCCGAGGTGTCCGGTGCCCTCAACCCGGCGCAGCAGGTCGTCAAGATCGTCAACGAAGAACTGATCGGCATCCTCGGCGGCGAGACCCGGCAACTGGCGTTCGCGAAGACGCCGCCGACCGTCATCATGCTCGCCGGCCTGCAGGGTTCCGGTAAGACCACGCTGGCCGGGAAGCTGGCCGCCTGGTTGCGCGGCCAGGGCCACACGCCGCTGCTGGTGGCCTGTGACCTGCAACGCCCCGCCGCGGTGAACCAGCTGCAGGTTGTCGGTCAGCGCGCCGGGGTGCCGGTCTTCGCGCCGCATCCGGGAGAGTCCCCGGGCTCCGGCCCCGGTGACCCGGTCGCCGTCGCCTCGGCCGGGCTCGCCGAAGCCCGCGCCAAGCACCACGACGTGGTGATCGTCGACACCGCCGGCCGTCTGGGTATCGACGACGAGCTGATGAGCCAGGCCGCGGCCATCCGCGACGCCGTCGATCCCGACGAAGTGATCTTCGTGCTCGACGCGATGATCGGTCAGGACGCGGTCACCACCGCCGAAGCGTTCCGCGAGGGTGTCGGCTTCACCGGTGTGGTGCTGACCAAGCTCGACGGCGACGCGCGCGGTGGTGCCGCGTTGTCGGTCCGCGAGGTCACCGGCGTCCCAATCCTTTTCGCGTCCACCGGCGAGAAGCTGGAAGACTTCGACGTCTTCCACCCGGACCGGATGGCCAGCCGCATCCTCGGCATGGGCGACGTGCTCAGCCTGATCGAACAGGCCGAGCAGGTCTTCGACGCCGAGCAGGCCGAAGCCGCCGCGGCCAAGATCGGGTCCGGCGAGCTGACCCTCGAGGACTTCCTCGAACAGATGCTCGCGATCCGCAAGATGGGCCCGATCGGCAACCTGCTGGGCATGCTGCCCGGCGCCGGGCAGATGAAGGACGCGCTGGCCGAGGTCGACGACCGCCAGCTCGATCGGTTGCAGGCCATCATCCGCGGGATGACGCCCCAGGAGCGCGCCGATCCCAAGATCATCAACGCCTCGCGGCGACTGCGCATCGCCAACGGTTCGGGCGTGACGGTGTCCGAGGTCAATCAGCTGGTCGACCGCTTCTTCGAAGCCCGCAAGATGATGTCGTCGATGCTGGGCGGCATGGGCATCCCGGGGATGGGCCGCAAGTCCATCAACCGAAAAGGCAAGGGAGCCAAAGGCAAGAAGGGTAAGAAGGGAGGCCGCGGTCCGACGCCACCCAAGGCCCGCAACCCGCTGATGCAGGGCATGCCGGGCATGCCCGCCGGATTCCCCGATCTGTCCCAGATGCCCGACGGCCTCAACGAACTGCCGCCCGGTCTGGCGGACTTCGACCTGTCCAAGCTGAAGTTCCCGGGCAAGAAGTAGCCGCGCGGTGCCCATGCGCGTGCGGGGTCGGGGCCTGCCCGACGAGGCCCCGGTCGAACTGTGGATCGTCGACGGTCAGATCAGCACCGAACAGGTCGCCGGGGCCGACACCGTTTTCGATGGCGGCTGGATCCTGCCCGGGTTGGTGGACGCCCACTGTCACGTCGGCCTCGGCCACGACGGCGAGATCCCCCTCGAGGACGCGATCGAACAGGCCGAGGCCGAGCGCGAGGTCGGTGCCCTGCTGCTGCGCGACTGCGGCTCGCCGACCGACACCCGCAGCCTTGACGACCACGACGACCTGCCGCGCATCATCCGCGCCGGAAAGCACATCGCGCGGCCCAAGCGCTACCAGGCGGGCTTCTCGGTCGAGCTCGAAGACGAATCGCAGCTGCCGGACGCGGTGGCGGTCGAAGCCCGGCGCGGCGACGGCTGGATCAAGCTGGTCGGCGACTGGATCGACCGCGGTGTCGGCGATCTCGCGCCGCTGTGGTCCGACGACGTGCTCAAGGCGGCGATCGACACCGCGCACGCGCATGGTGCCCGCGTCACCGCGCACGTCTTCAGCGATGAGGCGATGCCGGGGCTGATCAAGGCCGGGATCGACTGCATCGAGCACGGCACCGGGCTCACCGACGAGACCATCGAGCTGATGCTCGAGCACGGAACCGTACTGGTGCCCACCCTGATCAATATCTTCGACAATTTCCCGGGCATCGCCGACGCCGCGAAGCGCTACCCGACCTATGCCGCGCACATGCGCGATCTGTATGCGCGCTGCCCCGAGCGGATCGCCGCCGCCGTGGATGCCGGCGTGCCCATCTATGCCGGAAGCGACGCCGGCACGATGATCGCGCATGGCCGGATCGTCGACGAGGTCGAGGCTCTGACGAAGGTCGGAATGAGTCCGACCGATGCGCTGGGTGCCGCGTGCTGGGATGCCCGGCGCTGGCTGGGCCGTTCCGGCCTGCAGCACGGGGCGTCCGCGGATCTGGTCTGCTACGCGCAAGACCCGCGCAACGGCCCCGGTGTCTTGTCCCAACCCGACCTGGTGATCCTGCGCGGCAACGTCTTTCGGCCTTGACACGGGCCGCGTTCCGTCAGGACGCCTGACCAGCGAGGCGCCGCGGCGGCGGATAGAATGACCCGATGGCGTTGGCCAGCGGCGCGGTTTTTGCCGGTTATACCGTCGCTCGAAGGCTCGGATCCGGGGTGACTGGAGATGTCTACCTTGTTCAGGATCCTCGTTCGGCGCGCTGGCAGGCACTGAAAGTTCTTTCCCCGGCGCTGTCGTCGGACCGCCAGTTCCGCCGGGATTTTCTGTCCGAGACCCCGACGGTGTCGAGCCTGCATCACGAGCACATCGTGGAGGTGCACGACCGCGGCGATTACGACGGACAGCTGTGGATCGCGATGGACTACGTCGAGGGCGGCAACGCCGCGCAACTGCTCAAGGACCGATTCCCGGCGGTGTGGCCGGTCGGAGAAGTGCTGGCGATCATCACCGCGGTGGCCGACGCACTGGACTATGCGCACCAGCGCGGTTTGCTGCATCGCGACGTCAAGCCGGCCAACATTCTGCTGACCAACCCCTCCGACGGCGAGCAACGGATTTTGTTGTCGGACTTCGGAGTGGCCCGCCCACTGGGCGAGCACTCCGGCGTGATCGGCTCGCATGTCCCGGTCGGCACCGTGGGCTACGCCGCGCCCGAGCAGTTGATGGGAGCCGACGTCGATCGGCGCGCCGACCAGTATGCGTTGGCGGCGACGGCATTTCACCTGTTGACGGGCGCGCCGCCGACCGAGTACCTCAGCCCGTCCGCCGCGCTGCGCGAGCTGCTGGAAGGTGCACCGCGCAAACTCAGCGACCAGCGCCCGGAATTGGCGCAGCTGGATCATGTGTTCGCGCGGGCGCTGGCCAAATGGCCCGCCGACCGGTTTTCCAGTTGCCGAGAGTTCGCCGAGGCCGCCAATGCACTGTTCGCGACCCAGCGGGCAGATCGCAGTCCCGAGGCTGTTCTTGTCCTCGACTACCCGGCCTTCGGGTGGCCCGACGACGAGGACACCGCGAGCACCGAACCGGCCGTATCCGATGCCGAGGCACCGGCCGCGTTGCCGACGCGGCGCAGGCCCCGCAAAATCGTCGTCGGCGCCGCCGCGATCCTGCTGCTGATCGCGTTGTTCGCGTTCGGCCTCATCACCGGGCGAAAGATGGAGTCGACCGCGGCGCGCGGGGCAAGCGTCCCCTCCAGCGCGCCCGCCCCGGCCGCCGTGCCGCCGCCCACCACCCCGTCCGGCCCGCCCACTGCGCTGGACGGTACCTATCGCCTCGACGCGCAGCGGTCCAAGGAGACCTTCGACTACACGCCGAGCCCGCAACCGCCGGACGTCTCGACCTGGTGGGCATTGCGCTCGTCGTGCACGCCGTCGTACTGCTCGGCCGCGGCGGTACTGCTGGACAACAACGACCACACCCAGCTGGCCAACTCCGGCGGTCGCCCGGTCATTTTTCAGTTCACCGACGGCCAATGGCAGGCGCGGCCGGAAACGGTGCCGTTCCCGTGCGTGGGGCCGACCGGGTTGGCCAAGTCGCAGACCACGGTGCAGACGCTGGCGTTACGGCCCAACCCGCAGGGAGACCTCGTCGGTGAAATGGATCTCGTCGTGCAGACCGACGAGTGTGGTCAGCGCGGATCGGTGATCCGGGTTCCCGCGACGCTGACCCGCACCGCCGACACCCCGTCCGGCGTCTATGTGCCGGACCCCGTCTCGGTCCCCGAGCCCACCGGCCTGCTCACCCCCGCGCCCGCAGCGCCCGGCGCCCCGAAGCCGACCAAGCCGGGCAGATGATCCCGTAGAAAGATTGCGAGCGCTCACTATCTATGATAGGTTCGCTCCAACATAACCGGGAGGCGACAATGACGTACGACGTGATCATCCGTGATGGCTTGTGGTTCGACGGAACCGGCAGCACGCCGCACACCCGCACGCTGGGTATCCGCGACGGCGTGGTGGCCACGGTGTCGACCAGGCCGCTCGACGAGACGGGCTGCCCCGAGGTCATCGACGCAGCCGGTAAGTGGGTGGTGCCGGGCTTCATCGACGTGCACACCCATTACGACGCCGAAGTACTGCTGGACCCGGGCCTGCGCGAGTCGGTGCGCCACGGTGTCACCACGGTGCTGCTGGGCATGTGCTCGCTGTCGACGGTCTACGCCAACACCGAAGACGCCGCGGACCTGTTCAGCCGGGTCGAGGCGGTGCCACGCGAATATGTGCACGGCGCGCTGCAGACCAACCGGACTTGGACGAACGCCGCGGAATACATCGCGGCCCTTGACGCGTTGCCGCTCGGGCCGAATGTCAGTTCGCTGCTTGGACATTCGGACCTGCGCAGCAGGGTGCTCGGGCTCGACCGGGCCACCGACGCCAGCGTCAGGCCCACCGACGCCGAATTGGACAAGATGGCGACGTTGCTCGACGAGGCGCTCGACGCCGGCATGCTCGGCATGTCAGGCATGGACGCCGCGATCGACAAACTCGACGGCGACCGCTTCCGCTCCCGGGCACTGCCGTCGACCTTCGCGACCTGGCGGGAGCGGCGCAAACTGATCAAGGTCCTGCGCAAGCGCGGCCGGATCCTGCAGAGCGCGCCCGACGTCAACCGGGCGGCCACGGCAATCCTGTTCTTCCTGGAAAGCAGCCGAATCTTGAGACGCCGCAAGGGCGTTCGGATGAGTCTGCTGGTGTCCGCTGACGCCAAGTCCAACCCGCTGGCCGTCTACGTGTTCGGGCCTGGCGTCCGGCTGATGAACAAGCTGCTGGGCTCGAGCGTGCGGTTCCAGCACCTGCCGGTGCCGTTCGAGCTGTACTCCGACGGCATCGACCTGCCGGTCTTCGAGGAGTTCGGTGCGGGTACCGCCGCGCTGCATCTGCGAGATCAGTTGCAGCGCAACGAATTACTGGCCGACGAGGCCTACCGCCGAGAGTTCCGTAAGGAGTTCGACCGCATCAAGCTGGGCCCGTCGCTGTGGCACCGCGACTTCCACGACGCCGTCATCGTCGAGTGCCCCGATAAGTCGTTGATCGGCAAGAGCTTTGGCGCGATCGCCGACCAGCGCGGACTGCATCCGCTCGACGCGTTCCTCGACGTGCTCGTCGAAAATGGTGAACGCAATGTGCGATGGACGACCATCGTTGCCAACCACCGGCCCAAGCTGCTCGACGCGCTGGCCAACGAACAGAGCGTGCACATGGGCTTCTCGGATGCCGGTGCGCACCTGCGCAATATGGCGTTCTACAACTTTCCGATCAAGCTGCTCAAGCGAACTCGCGACGCCTACCGGGCGGGTGCGCCGTTCATGTCCACCGAACGGGCGGTGTATCGCCTGACCGGTGAGCTGGCGGAATGGTTCGGCATCGACGCCGGAACGCTGCGCCAAGGCGACCGTGCCGACTTCGTGGTGATCGACCCGGCCGGCCTGAACGACGAGGTCGAGGCCTACCACGAGCAAGAGGTCCCCTTCTACGGCGGCCTGCGGCGCATGGTCAACCGCAACGACGATGCCGTCGTCGCGACCGGTGTGGGCGGCGCCGTGGTCTTCCGCGCCGGCGAGTTCCGCGACGGCTACGGCCAGACCGTGCAATCCGGGCGCTACCTGCGGGCGGGTCAGCGGCATCGGGGCCGCAGTGCCCACAAAGTCAGTGCCTGAGATGGCCAGAACCCAGCAGCAACGTCGCGAGGAGACGGTCGGCAGGCTCCTCGAGGCGTCCATCGCCAGCATCGTCGAGGTCGGCTACGCGCGGGCATCGGCGGCCGTGATCACCAAGGCAGCCGGGGTGTCGGTCGGTGCGCTGTTCCGCCACTTCGAGACGATGAGCGACTTCATGGCGGCGACGGCGTCGGAGGTGCTGCGCCGGCAGGTGGAGTCGTTCACCAAGCAGGTCGCCCAGATCCCGGCCGACCGGCCGGCGCTGGAAGCGGCGCTGACGATTCTGCGGGACATCACCGGCGGTCCCACCAACGCCGTGCTCTACGAACTGATGATCGCCGCGCGCACCGACGAGAAGCTGCGCGCCCATCTGCGCGAGGTGCTGGCGCAATACACCGCGAAGATTCTCGACGCCGCGCGGGCGCTGCCGGGTGCCGACGCCATCGGCGAGGAGACGTTCCCGGTGTTGGTGGCGCTGATGACCAACGTGTTCGACGGCGCGGCGATCGTGCGCGGGATTTTTCCGGAGCCCGATATCGAAGAGCAACGCATTGCGTTGCTGTCCAGGCTGATAACCGGGCTTGCTCCGAACGAGATTTAGAGTGAGCCGATGCTTGAGGACGGATTGAGCGCGAAGCCCCAGTCGAACAGGCTGCCCGCCTGATCCCAGTACGTCGGTCCGCCGGGCTTCACCATCCCGTACATCATCGCGACCACCAGTCGCCGCCCACCGCGCGACGCGGCGCCGACGAAGGTCTTGCGCGCCGCATTGGTGAATCCGGTCTTGCCTCCGATGGCGCCCGGATAGCGGGTCAGCAGCTCGTCCTGGTTGGTGATCGGTTCGTCGCCGTGGTCGCCCGGGAACATCGCCGACGGCTCGGCCGTGATGTGGGCGAACATCGGGTTGGCCATCGCGGCCCGGAAGATGACGGCCAGGTCGTGCGCGCTCGAGGCACCGGAGCCGCCGGGGCCGTCCAGCCCGGACGGGGTCGCGGCGTGCGTGCTGGTCGCCCCCAGGGAGGCGGCTTTCGCGTTCATCTTGGCCACCGTGGCGTCGGCGCCGCCCAGCAGATGCGCCAGCGTGTTGGCGGCGTCGTTGCCGGACACCAGCAGCAGGCCGTCGAGCAGCTGGCGCGCGGTGTAGACACGCCCGGGTTTGATTCCGACGCAGTTGCACTCGACCTGGGTGTCGGCGACGTCGGCGACGACCGTCGAGTCCATGCTCACCTGATCGAGCGCCACCAGCGCCAACAGCACCTTGATCGTGCTCGCGGGCGGATGAACCGCGTACTGGTCGCGACCGGCCAGCACCTGGCCGCTGTCCAGGTCGGCCAGGATCCAGGTCTGCGCCGGGCCGTCGGGGATCGGAACCGAGCCGACCGGCTGCATATCGTCGGCCCAGGAGGCGGGGGCGGTGACACCGGCGACCGTGAGCAGCGCAGCAGCTGCGGCGATGAGTTTCCGCATGGGCGCACAGTGTAACTTCCTGGCCTGGCCGACGCCTGCTGCCTCACGGGCACCAGGGCGGCACCGGGCAGAACGGCAGCGGGGGCAGCGGCAGATACGAGGTCTGGGTGGGCACCGGCCCGGGCGGCGGCGGCTGCTTGAACGGAAGCGAGGACCACGAGTAGAAGATGCCGGTTCCGGTGTCGTGCACTCCGGCGTAATCCCAGTAGAAGTCGTGGCAGACGTTCGGGTCCCAGGGGATGGGCCGGCCCGCCGGATCGGGATCGCCGGGGCACCAGCGCTGGCAGGCACTGCCCGGCGCGCAGCTCCCGGGGGTGGCGGCGGCGCTCGGTGCGCCGACCCACATTAACAAGGCCGTTGCTAGGCAGGTGATTCCTGCTCTCATAGCTGGGATTATCTCCTCGGGGGCGCTGCGCGGCATCGGAAAAGGGGAGCAGACAGCTATGAGTCGACGAATCGATTACCAATCCGTAGCACCGCGGGGTGTGAAACTGCTGGGCGGCGTGCATCTGTATGTCAGCCAGTCAGGTCTGTCGCCGGTGTTGCTGACCCTGGTCTACCTGCGGGTGTCACTGATCAACGGCTGTGCGTACTGCATCGACATGCACACGCGCGAGTTGCGCGACCTGGGGGTGCCGAACGAGAAGATCGCCTTGGTCCCGGTGTGGCCGGAAGCCGGTGAGCTTTTCGACGCCCGCGAGCGGGCCGCGCTGGCGTGGGCGGAAACCGTCACCGAAATAGCGCGCACGGGCGCACCCGACAGCGCGTACGAGGCCGCCTCAGCGCAATTCGACGACAAGGAATTGGTCGATTTGACGATCGCGATCGCGACGATGAACACCTATAACCGGTTGGCGATCAGTTTCCGCAACCCGCCGGCCGCGGTGGTCGCCAAACAGGATGTCAAACACGCTGGAACACAAGGAAACTGACGTCTGCTCGGGGTGCCTGGGTGTGCCCGATGCCCCGGGTGTTGAATCGATGCATGTTGAGCCTGGCCGAAATTTCCGACCGTCTGGAGATCCAGCAGCTGATGGTGGACTATTCCACCGCTATTGATCAGCGGCGATTCGACGATTTGGACAAGGTATTCACCGAAGACGCTTACATCGACTACACGGCCTTGGGAGGTATCGAAGGCCGTTACCCCGAGGTCAAGAAATGGCTCTCCGAGGTGCTGCCGGGCTTTCCGGTATATGCGCACATGCTCGGGAACTTCTCGGTCCAGATCGACGGGGACAAGGCCACGTCGCGGGTGATCTGTTTCAACCCGATGGTCTTTCCGGACGGCTCCGGCAAACCCGGTGACCAGGTGATGTTCTGCGGGCTCTGGTACGACGACGAGTTCGCGCGCACCCCGCAGGGCTGGCGGATGACGCGCCGGGTCGAGACGAAGGTCTTTCAGAAGATCATGTGACGCCGCGGGCCAGGTGGGTCAGTGCCCTTGTCCGCGGGGTTGGTTGGCCTGGAAGCACTGCACGCGCTTGGCGGCATCCTGCGGCGAGACGCCCATGGTCACCAGAATCTGGGTCACTTGGGCGGCGGGAATGCCTGAGTCGAGATCGTTCTGGATGATGTGGACGCTCGGAAACCAGAATTCCGCATTGACCCCCGGCGGCGGGGGCTTCGTGTCGACGCACTGAGCGTAGCCGTCGATGCCGGTCGCAGCGGGCGCGGACGGCGCCCCCAGCAGTGCGAACGGGACGCTGAGCACGGCGGCGACGGCGATGGGACCAGTAACTCGCCGGCCCCAGCCGAAATTCACGATCCGCATCGATCGGCTCCCTACTTTCGCCCCCGGGCGCAATCCTAACCAGTGAGACGTCCCGCGTGGCCGAAAGTCGCCGGTGCGGGCGAATTTCTGCCGGAGGCCCTCGTTCTGGCACAATGGGCGGCTGTCCGCCGCGCGACCCGCCCCGTCGCCGGGGTGCTCGTTCGGCGGTCATACACGCGAGGCAAAACCGGATCCGGGCATCCCGCCCCGATCGCTGAATTGCAGCGTGACACCCAGGAGAATTCGCTTAATCATGGCTGTCAAGATCAAGCTCACCCGGCTTGGCAAGATCCGCAATCCCCAGTACCGCATCGCCGTCGCCGACGCGCGCAACCGCCGCGACGGCCGCTCCATCGAGGTGATCGGCCGGTACCACCCGAAGGAAGACCCCAGCCTGATCGAGATCAACTCGGAGCGGGCCCAGTACTGGCTTTCGGTGGGCGCGCAGCCGACCGAGCCCGTGCTCAAGCTGCTGAAAGTCACCGGCGACTGGCAGAAGTTCAAGGGCCTGCCCGGGGCCGAGGGGACCCTGCAGGTCGCCCCCGCCAAGCCCACCAAGCTGGAGCTGTTCAACGCCGCGCTGGCCGAGGCCGACGGCGGACCGACCACCGAGGCCACCAAGCCGAAGAAGAAGGCCCCGGCCAAGAAGGCCGCCAAAGCCGACGAGGCGCCGGCTGAAACCGCCGAAGCCCCGGCCGAAACCGCGCAGACCCCGGCCGAGCCGGCCGCCGAAGCGCCGGCCGAAACCGCCGAGCCGACCACCGAAGGCTGACGGCCGCAATGAGTACCGTCGTCGTCGACGCTGTTGAACATCTGGTTCGCGGAATCGTGGACAACCCGGACGATGTCCGGGTGGACCTGGTGACGAGCCGGCGTGGGCGCACTGTCGAGGTGCATGTCCACCCCGAGGATCTGGGCAAGGTGATCGGTCGCGGCGGACGCACCGCGACCGCGTTGCGCACGCTGGTCGCCGGGATCGGTGGCCGCGGTATCCGCGTCGACGTGGTGGACACCGACCAGTAGGTCACCACACTCATGGAGCTGCTCGTCGGGCGCGTCGTGAAAGCACACGGCATCACCGGCGAGGTGGTCGTGGAGGTTCACACCGACGACCCTGCCGATCGCTTCGCCTCAGGTATTACCTTGCGCGCCAAGCCATCTCGCGGCCGCGGAGCAGAACGCAGCTACGTGGTCGCCGGTGCGCGCGAACACGGCGGCCGGCTGTTGGTGCGGTTGGCCGGTGTGGACGACCGTGACGCCGCCGACGCGCTGCGCGGCAGCCTGTTCGTGGTGGACTCCGACGACCTGCCGCCGATCGACGAGCCGGACACCTACTACGACCATCAGCTCGAGGGACTGCGGGTGCGGACCACGGCGGGGCAGGATCTCGGCGTCGTCGCCGAGGTGCTGCACACCGCCGCCGGGGAACTGCTGGCGGTGCACCGCAGTGAGGGCGGCGAAACCCGGGAGTTACTGGTGCCGTTCGTGAACGCGATCGTCACGTCGGTGTCGCTGGACGACCGGATGGTCGAAATCGATCCGCCCGAGGGCCTGCTGGATCTGGGGTAGCCGGTGCGCATAGACGTCGTGACGATCTTTCCGGCCTATCTGGATCCGCTGCGGCAATCGTTGCCCGGCAAGGCAATTGCATCAGGCCTGGTCGACCTGCGGGTGCACGACCTGCGGGGATGGACTCACGACGTGCACCACTCGGTGGACGACTCGCCCTACGGCGGCGGGCCGGGAATGGTGATGAAGGCACCGGTGTGGGGCGAAGCGCTGGATGAAATCTGTTCTGCCGAAACACTATTGGTTGTTCCCACGCCGGCCGGCGCGCTGTTCAGGCAATCCACCGCCCAACGCTGGAGCGCCGAGCAGCATCTGGTGTTCGCCTGCGGCCGCTACGAGGGCATCGACCACCGCGTCGTCGAGGACGCCGCGCGACGGATGCGGGTCGAGGAGGTCTCGATCGGCGACTATGTGCTGCCCGGCGGTGAGTCGGCGGCCGTCGTAATGATCGAATCCGTGCTGCGGCTGCTGACCGGGGTGCTGGGCAATCCCGCGTCCCATCGCGAGGATTCACACTCCGACGTGCTGGGCGGCCTTTTGGAGGGGCCTAGCTACACCCGGCCGCCGAGCTGGCGGGGCCTCGACGTTCCCGAGGTGCTGCTGTCCGGCGATCACGCGCGCATCGCGGCCTGGCGCCGGGAGGTTTCGCTGCAACGCACGCGCGAGCGCCGGCCCGATCTCGAGCCGGGCGATTCGCCCTAGAACGGTGTCGGCCCGATCCGGCCGTTGGGGAACATCGTCTTGACGGCCTGGGTGATCGTGTCGCGCGCCGTCGCGTCGTCGGAGGACTGCAGGGACTCCACCACCACGATGTAGCGGCGGTCCGCGCCCACCACGCCGGTCGACAGATGCATCCACTCCGTGCCGATGCAGCACATCCAGCCTTGCTTGACCGCCACCGGCTCCGCGAACAGACCGTCGGGGATGCCGAAGCGCTGTGGGTACCCGTCGACGCCGTTCGGGGTGGACTGGGCCAGGTCGTTGACGATGATCTTGGCCCGGTCCGCGGAGAGCCCGCCGGAACCGTCGAGCAGCTTCTCGTAGTAGTGGATTAGGTCGGTCAGCGAGCTCGTGGTGTTCCACCAGCGCCCGTCCGAGGGCGGAGCGGTGGATGACAGCCCGTAGCGGCCCGCCACCTGCGTGATGATGTTGTCGCCGCCGCCCTGACCCCAGAACCTCTCGGCGGCGCCGTCGTCGGACGACCGCAGCATTAGGTCGAGTGCCTGACGGTCGTCGGGGGACAGGGTGGTCCGGCCCTGGGATTCGGCCAGCAGCAGGTCGTCGGCGATGAACAGCTTGGCCACCGAGGCCGTGCCGATGATCTGGCTGTTGCCGTTGGAGATCAGCTCGTGGGTCTTGCGGTCCAGGATGCCCACCGAGAGGGTGGCACCACTGGCGGCGGCCTGGTCGGTGGCCTGCTGGATGCGGGCCGGCAACCCGCCCCATCCGGCGCCGGGCAGCGCGTCCAGGGTCTTGGGCGGCGCCGCCGGCAACCCGGATGTGTCGATGGTGTCCAGCAGCAGCTGAATGAGTTGCGGTTGGTGATCGGACGCGCCGGAGGCGTTGCTGGACGCCTTAACCTGGGATTTTGCCGCGAGTCGTGCCTCGTCGCACCCGGCCAGCACCAGCGTCACCGCCGCGACGGCGGCGAGTGCGGTGCGCGGGCGTACACGCATCTGTTCTTCTCCCAAGTCCTCTGACGTAAACCTGTGTGGGCGGCCGTACCGCAATCTGCCCGGGCGTCTTCGAGTTCGGGTAGTGACTAGCGTGTGCTGACCCCAGTCATATGTACCATTCACCGGTGCCTCGGGCGCGGCATGAATCGCAGCGTTTACATGTGATTTTCAATGCACGCGGGGTGTCTGGCACAATTGACCAGTTGTCTCCAGCGGCACCCGGCCGGCCGGGCCGCATTCCGCCCGCTGCGAGATACCACCCAAAGCCCGAATCGGCTTAACGACCACCCCTGCGTGCGGGCAGTTTCCGCACGCCGCGACCTCAAGGAAGTGTCTCCACATGAACAGGCTGGACTTCGTCGATCAGGCGTCGCTGCGCGACGGCATCCCGGCCTTCAGCCCGGGCGACACCATCAATGTGCACGTCAAGGTCATCGAGGGCGCCAAGGAGCGTATCCAGGTGTTCAAGGGCGTGGTACTGCGCCGCCAGGGCGGTGGCATCCGCGAGACCTTCACCGTGCGCAAGGAGAGCTACGGCGTCGGCGTCGAGCGGACCTTCCCGGTGCACTCGCCGAACATCGACCACATCGAGGTGGTCACCCGTGGCGATGTCCGCCGCGCGAAGCTCTACTACCTGCGCGAACTCCGCGGCAAAAAGGCCAAGATCAAGGAAAAGCGCTGATCGCGTGCGTTCCGGCGGAACGCCTCGACGCTTTACCGACACCCACACCGCGCTGGCTACTCTGATCTCGTGACGGATTCCACGGACTCGCCCGAGCCCCAGTCCGAGCCTGGTCAGTCGGAGCCGAAGGTCTCCACTCGCGTCCCAGACGCGCCCGTGAACGAAGGGCCCGACGCGGTCGAGCCCACCGCCGAGCCCGAACCGGGTGCTGAGTCGCAGGACGCGGACGAGCCGGAACCCAAGAAGAAGTCCGCGCTGCGCGAGTTGACGATCCTGGCGGTTACCGCGATCGTCCTCTACTACGTCATGTTGACGTTCGTGGCGCGTCCGTACCTGATTCCGTCCGAGTCCATGGAGCCCACGCTGCACGGCTGCTCGGGTTGTGTCGGCGACCGGATCATGGTCGACAAGCTCAGTTACCGGTTCGGGGAGCCGCACCCCGGCGATGTGATCGTCTTCAAGGGACCGCCGAACTGGAACACCGGATACAAGTCGATCCGGTCTTCGAACACCGCGCTGCGCTGGCTGCAGAACGCGTTGTCGTTCATCGGTTTTGTGCCCCCCGACGAGAACGATCTGGTGAAGCGGGTGATCGCGGTCGGCGGGCAGACCGTGCAGTGCCGGGCCGATACCGGGCTGACGGTCGACGGCAAGCCGCTCAAGGAGCCGTACCTGAAGCCGGCCACGATGATGGCCGACCCGTCCGTATACCCCTGCCTGGGCAGCGAATTCGGTCCGGTCACCGTCCCGCCCGGACGGTTGTGGGTGATGGGTGACAACCGCACCCACTCGGCAGACTCGCGTGCCCACTGCACGAGCACTCCGACCGACGCCCTCAAAGGCATTCTGTGCACCGGTGATCCGATGTCGGGGACGGTGCCGGTGGCCAACGTCATCGGCAAGGCCAGGTTCATCGTCTGGCCGCCGACGCGATGGGGTCCAGTGGGTTCGGTGAACCCGCAGCAAGGCCAGTAGCCGTGGCCACCACGTGGCCGCCGCGGACGGTGATCCGCAAATCGACGGGACTGCGCACGCTGGAATCCGCGCTGCATCGCAGTGGCCTGGGACCGGTGGCCGGGGTGGACGAGGTCGGCCGCGGCGCATGCGCGGGCCCGCTGGTGGTGGCGGCGTGCGTGCTGGGACCAAATCGCCTGGAAAGCCTTGCTGCCCTTGATGATTCGAAGAAGCTCACCGAGAAGATGCGGGAGAAGTTGTTCCCGCTGATCTGCCGCTACGCGGTGGCCTATCACGTGGTGTTCATCCCGTCGGTCGAAGTCGACCGGCGCGGGGTACACGTCGCCAACATCGAAGGCATGCGGCGCGCGGTGGCGGGCCTGTCGGTGCGGCCCGGCTACGTGCTGAGCGACGGCTTTCGCGTGCCCGGGCTGCCAATGCCGTCGTTGCCGGTGGTCGGTGGGGACGCGGCCGCGGCCTGCATCGCCGCCGCCAGCGTGCTGGCCAAGGTCAGCCGCGACCGGCTGATGGTCGCCATGGACGTTGATCACCCCGGCTACGGCTTCGCCGACCACAAGGGCTACAGCACGCCCGCGCACAGCTCGGCGCTGACCCGGCTGGGGCCCTGCGCGGAGCACCGCTATTCCTTCATCAACGTCCGGCGGGTGGCCTCGCCGACCGGGGACGGCTCCCGCACGCGGTTGGTGGCCGAATGCAAACCGGACCCTCCGGGCGAGCGTGGCGAACGCCGGTGAGGAAAGATAGATGCGGACTGCTCACCCGGCGACCGAGCTGTTGGAAACGGGGAGTCAGGAAAACGGGCAGGGAAAAGGACGTCTGAGCAGATGAGTGCCGAAGATCTCGAAAAGTACGAAACCGAGATGGAGCTCTCGCTCTACCGCGAATACAAGGACATCGTCGGCCAGTTCAGCTACGTGGTGGAAACCGAACGGCGCTTCTACCTGGCCAACAGCGTCGAGATGGTGCCGCGCAACGCCGACGGCGAGGTCTACTTCGAGCTACGGCTGTCGGATGCCTGGGTCTGGGACATGTACCGCCCGGCCCGGTTCGTCAAGCAGGTGCGGGTGGTCACCTTCAAAGACGTCAACATCGAAGAGGTCGAGAAGCCCGAGCTGCGGCTCCCCGAATAGCTATTTGCCGGACGGCAGCTCCTGCTCGCCGCTCGACGGCAGGCCACCGCGCCGCTCGATGACCTCGCGCGCGACGTCGGCCAACTTGATGTTCAGCGCCTGTGAGTGCCGGCGGAGCAGTTCGAACGCCTCGTCTTCGGTCAGGTCGTGCAGCAGCATCAGCATGCCGACGGCCTTGCCGATTTCGCGGTTGCTGAGCAGTCCCCGTCGCAGGCTGGCGGCATCTTCCCCCTTCGCCACCGCGTTGATGGCCACGCTGGCGAACGAGGCCAGCACCGCCGCGCGCCCGGCCGACTCGGCGTCGAACATGTTCGGGGTGTCGCTGAACAGGTTCAGTGCGGCCCCCTTGCGCTTGTTGACCTGCAGCCGAAACCCCATGGCACCGCGCACCGGGGTCTCCTCGAGCAGCCGGGCCGCCAGCTTGGGCCAATGCGACGGCGTGGTCAGGTCCGCGTCGATCTGCGGCGTCTCCTCCTCGATCGCGTCCAGACAGGGGCCGTCGCCGGCTTCCAGTTCCATCTGGTCGATCCGCTGGGCGAGCGCGTCGCTCGCGCCGACGGTGACATAACGATCGTTTTCGAGCATCAACAGGCTGGCGTGGTCGCAGCCGCGGATGGCCAGGGTCGCCGCGACGCAGATGGCCGCGTACATCTCCTTGGCATCCGAGCCCTGATAGATGATTTCGGCCAGGGCGGCGAACACCGTCGCCGGATCGGCCTTCTCCCCGCCCGGCATCGACGCGTCGCCTGGTGTTTCAGCTGCCATGTTGTGCCTCGTTATTTCCGCGGTATCGACGACGTGATTCTTACGCCGGCCGTTACCACCTTCTCCCCATACCCGCCAATTACAGACCTGTCCAGGTGCGGTGCACTGCTCAGGCGCGACGAGCCATGTCGACACTAGAGCAATCGCGACGGCACGGTGCCCGAATGGCGGCACGTCAGACGTCTTCCGGGGCGCTCGATCGCCGCATCGGCGCCGCGCCGTGGGCCAATGTAGTTTGGCGTAATGAGGTTTCAGCGCTCGGCCGGAGTTCCGTTCCCGTGGGGAACGTAACCGCGCGTCGGCGCGCCACGCACGTCAACGCAGGTCAGGCCGTCATCCGGCCGGAGACCCTGGCCGTCGAGGAGCCGCTGGAGATCCGCGTCAACGGCACACCGGTCACCGTGACGATGCGGACGCCGGGTTCGGATATCGAACTTGCGCAAGGCTTTCTGCTCACCGAAGGCGTGATCGTGCGCCGCGATGACGTGCAGACCATCCGCTACTGCGGCGGCCGCGGGGACGACGGCGCCAACACCTACAACGTGCTCGACGTGACGCTGGCCCCCGGGGTGAACCCGCCCGATCTCGACGTGACCCGCAACTTCTACACCACCTCCTCGTGCGGGGTATGCGGCAAGGCGTCACTGGATGCGGTCCGGGTGATCAGCCGCTTTACCCCCGGCGCGGATCCGGTCACCGTCGCCCCGGCCACGCTCAAGGCCATGCCCGGCCAACTGCGCAGTGCGCAAAAGGTTTTCGACAGCACCGGCGGGCTGCACGCCGCGGCGCTGTTCGACACCGACGGCACGATGCTGGTGGTCCGCGAGGACATCGGCAGGCACAACGCCGTCGACAAGGTCGTCGGCTGGGCCCTGGAACACGAGCGGATACCGCTGGTCGGTTCGGTGCTGTTGGTCAGCGGGCGGGCGTCGTTCGAGATCACGCAGAAGGCCGTGCTGGCCGGGATTCCCGTGCTGGCAGCGGTGTCGGCGCCGTCGTCGCTGGCGGTTTCCCTGGCCGAGGAATCCGGGCTCACGCTGATCGCGTTCCTGCGGGCGGACTCGATGAACGTCTATACCCGAGCGGACCGCGTCACGTAGCCGATTGCGCTGCGCGGCAAACGAGTTCCGCCCTCGCGCTGTGGATGAACACTCCGCTGGGGATAACCGGCCGTGATAGCGGGCGCTCGGCGTCCGTTCCGACATGTCGTGTCGGGCACATCGGCCAGATTGGCCGCATGACGATCGCAAAGACACGCATCGAGCTGGGCGCGATGGGTGAGGCCCTCGCCGTGGAATACCTGACGCGGATGGGCTTACGCGTCGTGGACCGAAATTGGCGCTCCCGCTACGGCGAACTCGACGTGATCGCCGCCGACGACGCCACCCGCACGGTGGTGTTCGTCGAGGTCAAGACCCGTACCGGCGACGGGTATGGGGGCTTGGCACACGCGGTGACACCCCGCAAGGTCCGGCGGCTGCGGCGGCTGGCGGGACTGTGGCTGGCCGCGCAGGACGGGCGCTGGGCGGCGGTCCGCATCGATGTGATCGGGATCCGTGTCGGGCGCCGGCGCACACCGGAGATCTCGCATCTGCAGGGAATCGGCTGATGGCGCTGGGACGTGCGTTCTCCGTCGCGGTTCGCGGACTGGACGGTCACATCGTGGAGATCGAGGCCGACATCACCTCGGGTCTGCCCGGTGTCCACCTCGTCGGCCTGCCCGACGCCGCGCTGCAGGAGTCGCGGGACCGGGTGCGTGCGGCCGTCACCAACTGCGGGAACAGCTGGCCCCAGGCCAGACTCACGCTTGCGCTGTCCCCGGCGACGCTGCCGAAAATGGGTTCGGTCTACGACATCGCGCTCGCGGCGGCGGTGCTGTCGGCGCAGCGAAAGAACCCGTGGGAACGCCTGGAGAAGACGGTGCTGCTGGGCGAGTTGTCGCTGGACGGCCGCATCCGGCCGGTGCGCGGGGTGCTGCCGGCGGTGCTGGCCGCCAAACGCGACGGGTGGCCCGCCGTCGTTGTGCCGGTGGACAACCTGGCCGAGGCCAGCCTGGTCGACGGCATCGATGTCTGGGGCGTCCGCACGCTGGGGCAGCTGCGGAGCTGGCTCGGTGGGTCGGCCCGGTTGGCCGAGCGGATCAGCGCAACGGCTACCGGCCCGGAGCCGGTAGGGGATCTGGCCGACGTGGTGGGACAGGCCCAGGCACGGTTCGCGGTCGAGGTGGCCGCCGCGGGCGCGCATCACCTGATGTTGACCGGACCGCCTGGTGTGGGCAAAACGATGCTGGCGCAACGCCTTCCGGGATTGCTGCCCAGTCTGACCGACAGTGAGGCCTTGGAGGTCACCGCGATCCACTCGGTTGCCGGCTTGTTGGCCGGGGACACACCGCTGATCACGGCGCCGCCGTTTGTGGCGCCGCACCACAGTTCCAGCGTTGCCGCACTCGTCGGGGGAGGCTCGGGGATGGCCCGCCCGGGCGCCGTCAGCCGGGCGCACCGCGGTGTGCTGTTCCTCGACGAATGCGCCGAGATCAGCGTCAGCGCACTGGAGGCATTGCGAACACCGTTGGAGGACGGCCTCATTCGTCTGGCGCGCCGCGACGGGGTGGCGTGCTACCCGGCCCGGTTCCAGCTGGTGTTGGCCGCCAACCTGTGCCCCTGCGCGCCGGCCGATCCGCAGGATTGCATCTGCCCGGCCGCGACGAAACGCCGCTATCTGGGCAAGCTTTCGGGCCCGTTGCTGGATCGGGTGGACCTGCGGGTACAGATGCACCCGGTGCGGACCGGGGCCTTCGCCACCGTCGAGGGTGAGTCCTCCGCGCAGGTGCGCGATCGGGTGGCGCAGGCCCGCGAGACGGCCGCGGCCCGGTGGCGCCCGCACGGTTTCAGCACCAACGCCGAAGTGAGCGGAACGCTGTTGCGGCGCAAGTTTCGGCTCAGTAGTCAAGCCATGCATCCGCTGCGCCTCGCGGTGGAGCGTGGGCTGCTCAGCATCCGCGGGCTCGATCGCACGCTTCGCGTCGCGTGGAATTCAAAATAGCAGAACTGATGCTAAGGTCAAGCCGTGCGCGCCGCTGTTTACCTTCGACAATCACTCGACCGTTCAGGCGACGGCCTCGGCGTCGACCGCCAGCGCGAAGACGTCCGCAGCCTCATAGAGGCTCGCGGCTGGACCCTCGCCGCGGAATTCGTCGACAACGACGTCTCGGCGCTGAGTCGCAAACCGCGGCCACAGTTCTCGGCGATGATGGCCAGGGTTGACGCGGGGGAGTTCGACGTCATCGTTGCCCGCCACATGGACCGGCTGCTGCGTCGCCTGGCCGAGCTTGAGAACACGCTTGAGCGATGCCAGGCGGCCGGGGTTGCGATCGTCACCGCATCGGATGGCGTGGATACCTCTACCGATGGCGGCAGGTTGGTCGCCCGCATCCTTTCGTCCGTGGCCCAGGGGGAGGTGGAGCGGAAAGGGGCGCGGCAGCGCTCTGCGGCCATCCAGGCGGCGAAGGCGGGCCGCTGGGTCGGTGGACGGCGTCCGTTCGGGTACGAGAAGGACGGTGTCACCATTTGCGAGTCGGAAGCGGCCATGATCAAACAGGCGTACGTAGACGTGCTCGCTGGCGAAACGGTAAGCGAGATCGCGCGTCGGTGGAATGCTTCGGGGGTCACGCCAGCCCAAAGCGAAAAGCGTTGGTACCGAGGGACGGTCAAAGACGTGCTAACAAATCCACGGCATGCCGGCCTACGTCGGTACCGGACGCCGGAGGAGCGGGCAAAGATCCGCCAAAATCCCGAACTCGGCATCGTAGGTAAAGCAGAATGGCCGGCCATCGTCGACGAGACCACCTGGCGGGCCGCCGTTCGGATCCTCACTGACCCGGCCCGACTGACCGGCCGTGCCGGCGCGAAGGGCCTACTGACTGGCGTGGCCTTGTGCGGCGTATGCGGCCAGACGGTGCACCGCGGAGGAGCCGTTGGCCGTTACCCGATGTACCGGTGCATCAGTGGGCGCCACGTGTCGCGACAGGCTGGGCCAGTCGACGATTACGTTATGGCCGTCGCGGTCGAGCGGCTGCTGCAGCCGGACGCGGCGGGTCTCTGGGCGCCAGAGCTTCCGGATGCCGACGAGCTGATGGCCGAGGCCGACAAGCTGCGTCGCGAGCGCGACGGCATCGACGATGACCGCGCCGAGGGGATTATCGACCGCGTCAGGTGGCGCACCATGAACGAGCGGATCAACGGACGTCTTGGCGAGATTGAGGCGAAACTCGCGGCGGCCGGTTCGTCGTCGCCACTGTCGATCGTGGCAAGCGGGCACGTCGAGGAAACGTGGTCGACATTGTCAGTTGCGCAGCGGCGCAACATCATCGCCGCATTGATGACGCCTGTACTACACATGCCTGGTCGTGGGACACGGACCTTCCGACCCGAAACCGTCGAAATACGTTGGAAGGCAACGAAGTGACGTCGCCGTTGCAAGAACACTGGACGCCGTTCGGTGTTGACCTGTTGGCCGATGCCGTTGAGCTTATCGTGGAGATCGTTGGTCCTGGCGGTGCCAAGTGCATTCTGAAGCGGTATCGAACACTAGGGTGGCGTGTTCTCTTGAGGCCGACCTCTCGGCGGAGCCAGCGCCTTATGGTGGACGATGCGCTCGCTGGAAAGGTCCGGCGCGACGTGCGGCATTTTTTACCGAGAAGCCCGCTCAGTACAGCCGGTGGCAGACAGATCTTGTCGCTTGCAGGGCGACAGCTTCCATGGGATCGCCTACAACCGATACTTGATGAGATGACGGTGGGCGACACGCACAGAATCGACGTTGACGAGATAGCTGCAAGGCTGCGCTAGCATCTAGACAGTTTTACGAGCGGGCACCGATCCCGTAGCAGCGCAACCGCGCCAGCTTCTCAACCTGAGCCATTTGACCTGGCTCACGCCTTTTCTGGGGTGAGAAGCTTTGGACGCCGGCACAAAATCCGTCCGCCAATCATGGCAAAGCGAGCGAGCCAAAATCGCTGCCTTGACACGTGGTATCCGCGCTGGTGAACGAGCACCGGATGATCCCGAGCTACTTCAGGCCCGGCTCAACCTGCGTGCTCTTCGCCTGGAGGAGCACGTGCGCAAAGTGGTGGCCGAAGCGCCACCGCTTTCATCCGAGCAGCGGGACCGTATCGCAGCGATCTTGCGGAGCGGTAATGCGTCATGACTCTTCCGAAAGTCAATGCGACCGCCGAGAGTCGGACCTCGACGACGGCGAACGCTGACCCAAATTCTGCTGCTTCGCAGCCTGTTTCGTCGTGGTTGTCCGTCCAGGGATTCCTTGGCGCGGTGTTAAATCAGGTCAACGGTTGGCCGATGGCTGGTGCGCCGGCATGGTGCTCTTTGGTGCACGACAAGACATTCGGCGAGGCGCTGCCGGCGGCGGCGTTGGCGCTTCAAGAACGCGGCGGCTGATGAGTTGGCAAATGACCAATGAAGTACGCCAGGCGCGGCTGGCGGATCGGCTCCCCGGTATCAATTTCACTGAATTCGCCGTGCTGCTCATCATGGCCGATACGTGTCGAGGCGATTCACGCACCGCGTCGATCAGCATGGCTGAATTGGAGAAACTCAGCGGCCGGGAGCGCACTTCGCTGTGGCGCGCCGTCAACAAACTTGCAGGGCTGCGGTACATCGAAAAGCTGAGTCGCGGCAACCACTTCCAGGCATCCCGTTACGTCGTTCTTCCCGATTCGCGTTGCACTAGCGCAACAGGCACTGAGGGGGAGCACGTTGCACTAGCGCAACAAGCGCCGGGAGAGCACGTTGCACTAGCGCAACAAGCGCCGGGAGAGCACGTTGCACTAGCGCAACAAGCGCCGGGAGAGCACGTTGCACTAGCGCAGGAGCACGTTGCATTAGCGTCCAGTGCACGTTGCGCTGGTGCAACGTATCCCTCTATTCCCGATATATATCCCGAAGGGGGGTTACGTAAGTCGGGTACGTCACCAGACGAGGCACCCGCAGATGCGCCCCCTCCGCTGATTCAAGAAGCCGGCAGCGGCGAACGGCTGCGCTGCGCGCGCCACGCCAACATCATCAACGACGCAAACGTCCCACGATGCCTCGATTGCAAGCGGTTACGTCTGAGTGCGGAGGCTGCAGCCAAGGCTCAGCAAGAGCAGCGAGTCGCCGAGCGCGAACGACAGGCCGTCGAATTCGAGCGGATCCAACACTGCCCGGATTGCCGTGGCGGGCATTGGGTGCTCGATGAGTGCGACATGCCACTCGACCCAGCAGTTCGTTGCATGCACCCGAAACTCCAGGCGCCGTCGTGAAGCGCAACGACAACGAACGCTTAAAAATGGCTTATTACTGCGCTTTTGAGGTGTTTCGCGCACGCCGTCGAACCGGAGAACCTATGCCGGCGTGGCTGGGCCCGTACCTCCGCGAACTCGACACCGAAGTCCGGCTGTCCGCGTGCGGACACCAAAACTCGTGCAACGCAGGCGAATCAGACACACTGAGCAGCGTGGAGGTCGCCGAGAAGTTGAACAGGTCCGAGAGGTGGGTTCGTCGCCACCCTGATCTGCTCGGCGGCGAAAAGCACGGTGATCGGTGGCGCTACTCCCGCGCCACCGTCGAGGAGTACGCAGCCGGGAGGGCAAGCGCATGACAACACCCACGACAGATACCGGCGACGACGCGCGGCGCGTAGCGATCGAGCAATACCTCGCGGACATGTCCGCGGCCGACTTCCGCGCACTGGTCTACCGCGTGCGCCCGCCTGGCGAAACATCGCCTTTGTCAACTGATCCCGCTGCTCGGATGCGCGCGATGACGGCATCTATCGCCGCCAAGCAGCAGCTCCGGCCCCGTGTCGACAACCAGGGGCACCCACTGAAAGGACCGGCCGAATGACCACCAAAACCTCCACCGCGCAGCGGGCTTATGCCGAGGCCGTGAAAGTCCGCGACGGCGTTGGCGCGATGCTCAGTGCGGCCAACGATGGTATTGCTCGCGCAGAGCAAGCTCTCGACGCTGCGAAAGTCGCCGCCATCGAAGCGGTGAACGCGAGGTGTGCCGATCCCCTCGCCGCACGGCAACGCATCGAAACCGCCCGCGCCACAGTGAAGAAGGCTGAAGATGACCTCGACTTCGCCAAGCTACAACTGCAGGCGGCCGAAGTCGTTGAGCGCCAAGCATTCGATGACGTCGAACTCGCCCGGGTCCCGGTCATCGTTGAGGAATACCAAGACGCGGTGCGCGAACGCAACGACCCTCAGTCACGCGAAAAAGTACTACTAGCTCAACTGACCGACAACATCGCCGAGCTAATGTCCATCATCGGGCAGCGCAGGCAGCAGCACGCGCGCCTAGCGGCCGAATACGAGCATCTCCCGGTCGAGAAAAGGCCCATCTTCGAGGGCGCCCCGCTCCAACGCCCTTCCTACATCGTTCCGTACGCGGTGAATCACCGCATTCCTATCGGCGAGATCGCCGCCGCGATCGAGGCCGGAGTCGAACAAGGCAACCGCGGCAACGCCTGGGGTGCCTGACATGGCGACGAGCTTGACGGCGGGGTCAAACTCACCGGCCGGCACGGCTGGGAGTGCCAGGCGCGCCGGAATGCGGACTGCAAGGTCGGTTAGCGGGCGCCGCCATGGCTCCTCGCCCGCAGAGACCCGTCCTGCCCATGCCGTCAGCTCGATCGCAGGCGTGGAAGGACACACCGATGGCGTGGGGTGAGCGACCGCGCTCGCGTGTCTCAGAACGCGTGAAGGCGGCGGTACGCAGGCGCGACAAGGTCTGCCAACTCCAGTACCCCGGATGCACAAAGAGCATCGAGGAGATGGATCACATCGAGGGCCTAGCGGCGCTCGGGATCCCGCGCACACCGGTCCTCAGCGCCAAAGAGATCCAGGGCGTCTGCAAACACTGCCACGCGATCAAAACTCGCCAGCAAGCTGCCGAGGGTCGCCAGCGAGCACGTGAGAAGCGGGGCGGAATCAGCCGGCGCAACCGAGACCTTGAGTCGCATCCGGGGAGGCTGTAAATGCATTCTGCATGCGTTCGTTGCGGATCTGCGTGCTGCGTGCGACCCTCGGGGGGTGGGGGGTACCCCCCGAACCGCGTCCTCGGCTCGGTAGGCCATAGCAGCCACGCAACAGCGTGCGACTGGTCCGCCAAGTTCGTTTTTTGGTTGGGCACCAACATGATTCAGATAATGCGATCTCGACCCCCTGTACAAAAGCGGGCCGCACAGAGGCGCTCAGGGCCGAAAAAGCCCAGTGGGCATGCTATTTCGGCGAAATTGAGCCCAGCGAGTTGTCGGGAAACGTCATGAGTTCGGATGTTGAGCGGGTCAGCCGTGAGGAAATAGATCGGTATCGGGGGGTGTTTTTCACGCTCCGAGAGAGCGCCGTCGAGGCGTCGGACAGGGCGATTCGCGAGATCATGGCGACCAACAGCCGCGTGGTCGGTCAAATTGATGCTGCCGTGGGCGAGTTGGAGCCAAGACAGGACGAGGCACCGCAGGAGCATCGGGACAGGATCGCGGGGCTGCTCGCCGATCTGCTCGGGGGTCATAACTATTTCCCGGGTGGCACGTGATGTCAGTTTATGAGGCCGGTCAGGCTCGTCTGACGATCGTTCCCGATGCGCGTGAGTTCCGCGCGAAGCTCGAAGCGGATCTCCGAAAGGTGCGGGCCGAGCTCGCGGTGCCGGTCATAGCCGATATCGCCCGCGCACGCGGTGAGATAGACCGCTTCCGCGCCGAGCAAGAGGCGCACGCGATCCGTGTCCGCACCGAAGTTGACCGTGATCACCTACGCCGCTCGCTCGATACGGTGCGCGGCGACTTTGGAGACCTCGGCGACACGCTCGGCAAGGCGCTCAAGCTCGATGCCGCGACAGTCGGCATCGGCCTATTGCCCGCTCTCGCAACGGGTTTAGCCTCCGTTGCACAGGCGTTAGAACAGGTCGCCGACGCGGGACTCGCAGTGCCCGGGATCCTGGCAGGCGTCGGCGCCTCAGCAGCCACCGTCGCGCTCGGGCTGTCGGGTGTCAAAGACGCGTGGACGGCTGTCGGCGCCGCGGCCGACGAGTCCGGTAGCGCTCAGGCACGCCAAGCGCAGCAAGTCGTTTCGGCTACCAATTCGCTGCGCAACGCGGTCGTCGACGAAGCCCGGGCGGAGAAAGACGTCGCCGATGCCCGCCGCGACGCCCGCCAGCAACTCGAGGACCTCAATATCGCGACACACGCTGGCGCGCTGTCGGAGAAAGAGGCAATCCTCGAAGCGAACAAGGCCCGCCGGGATCTCGCCCAAGGCCGGTTCAAGGATGCACTCGACCGTGAATCCGCTGAGCTGCGCGTCCAGGAAGCCGACCAGCGTGTCGTCGAGGCCAAGCAGCGGAACATTGAGCTACAACAGAAAGTCGGCGAAGCCAACGCGAAGGGCGTTGAAGGGTCTGACCGCGTCGTCGCCGCGAACGAGCGCCTAGTCCGTTCACATCAGGCCGTGCAGGCGGCACAGGCATCCCTGGCGAACGTCGGTGCCGGCGGCCTGGCGGACAAGGCTGCCGAGGCGATGGCCAAGCTCGCGCCCAACGCTCGCGAGTTCGTCCAGGCCATCGTCGACCTCAAGCCGGCGTTTAAGAGCCTGGAAGACGAAGACGCTCAGAATCTGTTCGCCGGGATGGGCGGCGCTCTGAAACAGCTTGCTGCGTCTGATCTTCCGGCTGTGCGGACAGGCGTCGGAAGCATCGCGACTGCGATCAACGGCGATCTCAGGCAATTGTTTTCCAGCTTGGGATCCGATTCCAGCAAGGGCCTGATCACCCGCATCCTCGGGGACACCGCCAACGCGGACGGGCGCGTGAAGGATGCGATCGACCCGATCATTCACGCGATTCTCACGCTGACGGCAACCGGAACCTCGACGCTTCCCCGGCTCGCTACCGCAGCTGATCACGTTGCGGACCGCTTCAACCGATTCATCACCGCGGCGGCTGGCGACGGCCGCCTCTCGAAGTGGATCAACGACGGCGAGACTGCGTTTACCCACCTCGGCGAAATCGCCATACACCTGGGCGAGACCTTCCACGGCGTCACCGAAGCCGTGGGCGGCAATGGGCTACTAGCCGACCTCGATTCACTGACCGGCAAGCTCGAAAAGTTCACCAATTCGACTGAGGGACAACAGAAACTCACCAAATTCTTTCAAGAGGGCCGCGAGGAATTCCACAAGTGGGAGCCGGTCATCGAAAACCTCGGCCGCATGCTGCCTACGGTATTTGAGACGGCCAAAAAGAACGCGGACAGCTTCCTGCCGATCATCCGCAGCCTCACTGACCTGCTCGCGCAGAACCCCGCGTTGCTCGAAACGATCGTCGGCGGCTATCTGGCCTGGGAGACCACGGTCAAGCCAATTGGCTCTGTTTTCAATGCAGTTAAGGACCTGAGCGGCCTCGTCAAGACGTTCCGTGACCACATCAACGACGCCAACACTGCGATCGGAAAGACGGGCACCGTCGCCAAGACGGCCGCCGAGGAAGTCGGGCTTGCGGCCAGGGCCGAAGCTGGCGCGTACGCCACCGTCACCGATGCCGCTCTCGCCTCCGACGAAGCGATCGCCGGCAACGCCACCGCCGCTAAGGGCCGGCTCAGCCGCGTGATGGGCGCCCTCGGCGCGGCGGCGGGACCTGTCGGGATCCTCGCTGCCGGCGGCATGATGATGTATGACACGCTCGACGACCAGGATCAGCGAGCCAAAGCGTTCCAGCACGACATGGCGAACGCCAAGACGCAGCAAGAGCGCGACGAAATCGAGAAGCGCTACTTCGGGTACCACCTGCCGGCGCAGCCAGGAACACCAGGCGGTCCCCCTGCCGGCGCGCCTGTCCCGCCGGGCACGCCAAAGCAATTGCAGGACAGCCAAGGTCAGTCCACCCTGGGCAGGACCGGCAGCATGTCCGATCAGGCCGCCTGGGAGTCGTTGGCCAAGCAGGGTGACCCGATGGCCCAATGGGTCACTGCGGGTGGCAGTCCTGATGAAATCGCCAAACGGGCGCAATGGGCACTGGCACACCAGGATCAAGACAAGCCCGGCTGGCAGCCCCCGCAAAGCTATGGCGCTGGCGGCGCGACACCACGCACCGCGGGCCCGCTACCCGACGGCGGCTACCACGCCGTCATTCACCCCGACGAATGGGTGAACAACCCAGTCGGCCGCAAGGCCCTAGGCGACCCGTTCCTGGCCGCCGCGAACAAAGGTGTCGTCGACACCAGTCTGCTGCCGCACTTCGACGTCGGCGGCCCCGGCGACCAACCGCCCGGCCAACCAGGCGGCGATGTGGGGTACGGCTCGCTCGCAGCGCCCAACCCGGCCTCACTGGGCCCCGCCACCGTCGCTCCTAACCCGATGGGTCCGGGCGGAGGGGCGCCCGGAATGCTCAACAATGTTGTCAACAGCGTGGCATCCGGTGTGCAGGGCCCGATCGGTAACGCCATCGGATTCGCGAGCAACGCGATTCAGCAAGGGATGTCCCAGGGGCAAGCCAACGGCTCCCTGCCCAGCTTTGGCGGTGGCGGCTTCGGTGCCGGCGGCAGCAGCGGATCCAGCATGATCCCCGGCGTCTGGGGCCTGTTGCAGGCGGGCAACGACCCGAACGCGCTCATGCAGTGGGGTAGCCAAACGCTGAACTGGACAGCGAACTTTGGGGCCAAAACCCTGTCCAGCGCCGCCCAGATCGGAATGCAAGGTGCCCTCGATGCTGTCGGGCTCGGGGGCAGCATGCTGTCCCCGTCGAACCCCTACAACCAGGCGGCACAACGCACGGCCGGCTTCTACCTCGGCGATCAGAGCCCGCTCAAATCGCTCATGGGCGGCAGCGGCGGCAGCGTCGCACCCGCCGATTCTGGCACCCAATCCATCACGCTCGGGGACGGCTCCGTCATCCAAATCCCGACCTACGGCACCGCAGGCCCTGGCGCTGCGGGGCTTGGCAACGCGGTCCCCGGCGCGACCACGCCCACGGGCGAATTGATCGGCGCCAACCCCGATTCGCGGGCCGCGGCCTTGTACGCCGGCAGGGCGCCAGGTGACGTCACCCCCGAAGCCCTGGCCGCAGCCGGATTCAAGCCGCTCTACGGCTGGGGCAACGGCAGCTCGGCCGCCGGCAACGTGCCCGGGTGGGTCAAGAACATGGCCGAACAGTTCGGCCTGGTCGCCTCGACCTACGACGAAGGCGACACGCTGCATCACGGCGGCTACGCATGGGACTTCAACGACCCGTCCAGCCCGAACGGCTGGTCTCCCAAGCTCGACCAGTTCGCGACATGGCTGCAACAGAACATGGGCAACCAAACCCTGCAGCTCATCCATTCCAACCCGCAGACCGGACAGAAATGGGGCATCGCTGCCGGCCAAGCAGTCGGACCCGGCACCCAATCGCCGGGCTACTACTCGAAGGATTGGGGCGGGCACGCCGACCATGTGCATTGGGCCACCGATCAGCCCGTCATCATCAACCCGCGCGGGGGGCCGGCGGCCGGAATGCCCGGTGCGCCGGCCGCAGCACCGTCGGGCTGGCATGCCAACTGGGACGCCATCGCCAAGGGCGAGTCCAGCGGTAACTGGTCGATCAACACCGGCAACGGCTACTTCGGCGGCCTGCAGATCCTCCAGTCGACCTGGGACCAGTTCGGCGGCAGGCAATTCTCCGTTCGCCCAGACTTGGCGACCAAAGACCAGCAAATCTCCATCGCCGAACGAATCCTCGCCGGCCAAGGCCCTGGCGCGTGGCCCAACACTTTTGTCGGGGCGCCCAAACTGTTTGACTCAGGTGTCAACGCCGGGCCCTTGCCCACCGGTACGACGCTGGTACAGAACAACACCGGCCAGTCAGAGCAGGTCTACACGGCCGCCCAGCACGCCAATGCCCAGCAAGCGCTGCAAACCGTTGCTGCGCAACAAATCACCACGACAACGCAGCCGAACCCAGGCGGTGACCAAGCTCAGCACATGCAGCAGCCGGCGGGACCGCAGCAGCCACAGTCTGCACCCGCCTCGGTGATCCCGAACCCTGGCGGTAACGCGCCAAACGTGGTGACACCGACACCCACGGGTGGAACGGTCGCTCCGTCGCTGGCCGCTCACGCGGTTGCGCCGGCACCGTCGAACCTCGACCACAACCTCAAAGCGATCGACACCGGCATCGACTCCGCGGCCTCCGCCATTGGGCAAGCTGCCTCGACGGCCATCGGAATCGCTGCCAGCGTCGCGAGCGCGGCCGGCAGCTCTGGATTCTCGCCGGGCGGCAGCGCTGCGGGAGCTTTCGGCGCGATCGGCCCCTATGTCGATGGGCTGATCCGCGAGGGCGGCAAGGTCGTCAAAGACGTTGTCAACGTGCCATCTTCGTTCCTGGTCGGCAACATCACCGGCGGCACCCAGGACCTCGCCTATGGCGCGCCACTGCGGCCGGCGCAGAACAACCCCAACGTCGCCCAGAACGTCACCACCAACGTCACCAACATCTCGGGCAACTACGAGCTGCGCGCCGCGATGGACGCCCAGGAACTCAGGCAGCAACAGGACCACCAGGCCGCCCTCGCCGCCCACCCCCGGAACACACCATGACCGCCCCTGGCGGCCCGGGCAGTATCGCGACCGGCGTCCAGTACGGCGTCACCTCTGGCAACGGCTCCCTGCCCGGTTTGGCCGGCCGCACGCAAGACGGCGTCATTGCGCAGATGCAAGCTGAGATGCAAGGCTCGCCGAGCTGGAAGGGCGCCTCACAGAACGTATTTGGGGGCATCGCGGGCGGCCTGCCCGGCCTGTTCCTGGCGTTTGTGCGCGAGCTGATCGGGGACGCCGAAGCCGTCTTCGAGACGTTGGAGGAAGGGTTCGCCGCCGCCGCGGCCTTCGTGGCCAACATTGCCGACGACGCCGCCACGGTGGCCGTCGCAATCGAAGACGCGATCGCCAAAGCGGTCGCAGCCGCGATCACCGATGCCGCATCGGTCGCCAACACCGCTGTCAATGAGGGCTTCGGATTCCTGACGAACGTGCTGCGCAACATCATTCAGTTGCTGGGCTTGGTCGGCAATCCGACGGTCGGCAGCGCAGGCGGCATCACAGTGCCGGGCGTCAATAGCGGCCAGCTCACCCTCACGCAACTGCTGGGGGCGTTGACCACCGACCAGCAGATCTCGCCCAGTCAACTGCAATCACTGGCGTCGCAGGAAACGAAAAACGTCCTCGCTGATCCCAGTTTCGATACAGGATCGTTCATTCAAGGCCAAGGCCGGTGGTGCTGGGACGGCTGGGTGGGCACCGGCGCCTTCGCCGGCATCAATGCCTCTATCCGCACCGTCCGACCCGGTGTCATCACCATCTACAACGTCATCGGCACTAGCCAAGGCATCTTCAACTTCCCGGTCATGGGTCAGGGCCCGATCCCGATCAACGTGGGCGGTGACGGCATCGTCCTTGAATATCTGCGAAACGAGCAGTACGGCTGGCTTGTCGACTGGGTACTCAAAGGCACCGACCCGATCTATTTCGAGTGGATCAACGTCCCTTATCCGGCCGCCCAATATCCCATGGGGGCAAGCGTTTACGCGGGCGCACAGTGGCTGATGAACGCGATCAACGAAATCCCGGGCCCGTTCTTTTTCGTCTTAGACAGCCAAGGCAACCAGGTCGGTGCCGCCGTCTACGACGAACTGCGGTTCGGCAAGATGCAAGACCGCCGCAACGACTTCCTCGGCGCCATCGCGATCGGTAACCTGCGCCGCGAACAAGGCCACACCTTCCCCGGATACCCGGATCCGGCACCGGGCACGGCGGGCATGTGCGATGTCTCGCTCATGACCACCGGCCCATACGCGGGTAGTGGCAACCCGGCTGACCCGACAATCGGCAATCTTGTTGATACCGAAGACTTGTGGTGGGACTTCTGCCAAGCAGGCGACTACTTCGCCTGTACACCGGTCAACGGCGTCACCCAGGTCCCGCCAGACGGAACGCTGGGCGGCAACGTCGGCTGCATCGCCGGCATACCCGGCTACCAGTTGCGCGAGTTCTACACCTTCATCAACCAGGCGTACAACGGCAGCAACAACATCATCGGCGACGTCATTGCCTGGACGCTGGCGCACGGCATAGGTGGCAGCCTCAACATTTTGACGGAATTCATGGGCGCTGTCTACCAACAGATTTCGGCTCTAGCCCCTGTCGACAGCCCCCACAACACCTACCACATTTCGCAGCCGTTCCTCGACAGAGGCGACACCCGAACGTTTTTCGAGATCGGCATCGACTACATCAACAGCTTCATCGCGGGGTCACACCCCGACGGCACGCCGATCAGAACCCCGCCGGTCAACGGAGAGCGCCACCAGCTCTTAGGCCAACGTGTCGCGGTGAAACCGTTCCAGGTGGTTCGCGCTGGCGCACAGGTCATGTGGGTCAATGTTGCCGCCGACGGGCCCGCGATCATCGTGGCTGTCAATGCTTACGACAAGAACGAAAACCTGATCGCCACAGTCACTTCCGACGAGTGCGTGATTTCCGACCCCGAACCCAGCAGCAACTGGGCATTCATTGAGCTCGTCTCCGACTTCGTCATGCCCGAAGGCACCGCAACAGCGTGCATCGTCTTAGACGTGGAACCGGATGCGATGCGGACCGGCATCGTCTGGTTTGACGACTGCAAATTCGAGCCCGAGTCCCTGTTCGACGCTGGCTGGCTCGACGTCACGAACATTCCGCAGCTGGCCGGCGTGAAGCTCGCCGGCCCGCAAGGGCAGGCCGACATGTTGACGGCCTGGCAGAACCTGATCGACAACCTGGCGTCGGCGAACTCCCAAACCAACGTCACCGGCGCCCAGCTGACCCAGATGCTGCAAGCGGCCGGGCTTACCGCGCAGAACGCCCAACTCGCCTACGAACTTGGCGTCAGCAACCACCAGATTCTGAGTAACGTTGCCACGCAGCCATATTGGGCCAGCATGCAGCCGAGCGGCCAGGTGACGTTTTCACTTCCACGCGGCACGTTGCCCACGGTCACGATCCCCATGGGCACAACCCTGATGGGCTACATCAACACCGCCCCGGCGATCCCCGTGGGATTCGTCGAGTTCCTCGCGAAAAGCTCAGGAACCCCGACCGGCATCTATCTGAACCTCTACACGATGGATCCCACGACTGGCGACTTGACCAACGTGTATACCTCAGCGGACATCTCAGCGGAGATTTCAACCGGCGCGCTCGACTGGGCACCGATCAGCATTCCGTCCGACAAACCGCAACTCGCGCTGGCCCAAGGGGTGTTCTGGGAGATCGTCGCCCAGGGCCACGCCCTGACTGTGGTGGCAGACACGATCGGCGGCCCGAACAAGTCCTACATGATCCCGCCCAACATCGGCGCCACACGCACAACCCTCGCCACCGGGGGTGTTTCACCGGCGACGCTATCAGCGGCGACTGACCTCGCATTCGGAGGCACAGCGCCGTTTGTGTGCATGAGCGTGACTGACTTGCCGCCAACGTATTTCCCGCCGAACGAGAAAGAATTCACCTCAGCCGGCACCTCCAAATACCCGATCCCCACATGGGTATTGGACGGTGACGTCCTCGACCTCGTCGGAGTCGCCGGCGGCGGTGCCGGCGGCTGGGCCGACGGAAACATCTGCCAAGTCAACAACGGACAAGGCGGCCAACCCGGCTCCTGGGACAGCAAGAGCCTCAACTACGGCACCGACATACCCGGCGGCACAACCGAACTCGACGTCATTGTCGGCCACGGCGGCAGCGCCCCGAGCGGCGCCGGCTCCAACACCCTCATCGGCTACGGATTCGACAGCCCACCCACATTCGACGCGGACGCAGACGGAGATTCTGGCGCGGGCGTCACGTCCATCTCGTGGACCCACGATGCCGAGGGCGGGGCGTACGTCGTGGTGGGCCTCTACACGACGTGGGGGACCTTCGACGTCACCTACGACGGGATGGAAATGATCCCGCTCGGCCTGGTGTATGTGGGCGGGATCGGGACCGTCGGCGCGCTGTGCTTCTACGGGATTGCCGACGCCCCACCCGGCACGAGCTTCATCATGGTTAACACCGCACAAGCCGCGTGGATGAGCGGAAACTCGCTGTCGTTCAACAACGTTTCGTGCGCGGGCCTCGTCACCGACGCGTACGGCACCGCGACAGACACCCTCACCCACGACGTGATCTGTGGCGAAAATCAACTCATCGTCCATGCGTTCGGCAACCAGGGATACGCCCAACAGAAGTCATTCAGCGGCGGCACCAACCGCGCCTACAATTACGTCCCCAACGGCAACTACTACTCAGACGGCATCTCACTGAGCTACGCCACCGAATCCACCACATTCGGCGCGAAACTCAGCGTCCAAGACAACTGGGGTGCCCTTTCCCTCGTGTTGAACCCCGCGGGCACGGTGCTGCTCAGCACTACGGGTGGTCAGCCCGGGGGCCCCGGCGGGGCCGGGAACTTCAATCCCGCCAACCCCAACGCCACAAGCAACGGTCCCGGGCCAGGCAACAAAAAATGGGCCGGGAAACTGCGTGCCGGCGGCCCGGACGCCACAGCGCTGTCGTACCCCGGCAATCCGCCCGGTGGGGCCGCGTCGGGCGGCAACCAGAGCACCAACCCGACAGGCCCGGCCTTTGCCGGCGGGGACGGCCGCGCCTGGATCACCGCCAAGCGCGGCGCCTCGTCGATCAACATGGGCGGTGGCCTCGGCGGGGGCGGCAGCGAACTCGCGGTCGCCTATGAGGCCACCGGCGTCGGCGCGAACAACGTTGGGGGCAACACTCTTTCGTGGGCCCACGACTCAGATGGGGGCCCGAACTGCGCTGTCGTCCTCCTGGGCGCCGTTGACTATTCCAGTGGCGCAGCCAGTATCAGCGCCACCTACGGCAGCACCTCGTTCGTCTACAACCTCGACGGCCTGACGTACTACAACTCCGGCGGCATCGGGATCTTCATCTTCGCCCTCGGCATCATCGGGGTGCCCAGCGGAACACAGAACGTCACGCTCTCCGCCACCAACGCCACGATCAACGACCTCGCCGGCAACACCTTGAGCTACCAGAACGTCGGTGCGTTCGGCGACTTCCAGACCAGCAGCGGAAACGGCACCGGCCTGTCGCTACCCAACATCTCGTCGGCGGCCGGCCAAATGGTGGTCGGCGGCTTCGCGGCCGTCAACGCGGTCCTCGGCTCATTCAGCCCGTCGCAGCGATGGCAGCAGGCCAACACCGCAAGCATCCCCATGGTGATTGGAGATTCCAACGGAGCCTCGTCGGTGAGCTTCCTCGGATCCGGGTCCGCTTCCAACCCCTGGGGCGCCGTCGGCGGCGTCCTGATCCCCATCTCCTAGCCCGCACTGTAGGGGTCACGTCAGCGCTCGACGAGCATGACCCCGGTTCCAATCCGGAGAACATCGGCACCGAGTTCCTTGTCGGCCCAATAACGCAGGACGTCGACCGCGTCGTAACTATTTACGCGGGCCGCGGCTTCCCGCGTGCGTCGTGCTCCCTGTGGTCCCCAATCGCTGGCCGCCAGGCCGCCGCGCGATTCCCATTCGACGTACTTTTGATCGACCTCATCAACGGGCACGCCATAGATGAGTGACAGAGCCAACGCGGTGAGCTTTCCTCTGCCATCGACCCAGATGATCAGCAGCTCAGCCACTTTGACACTCGTTTGCAATCGGGTAGTCGCCGTACACGCCACGGGCGTCGCCGGCCATCGCCCACGCGTTCTGCTGGTCGGCCCGCGCGCACAACTCCGCATTCCGCCGACGCCGCGCCGCGGCACAGTCATCGCGGCGCGCCAATAACCCGCCGATCAACCGGCCGGCTATACCCGCCGCCGCCACCGCGCCGATCAGCCACGCGAACTTGAACACGAATACCACCAACACGATCAGCACCGTCATCTGCTACTCGCCTCTCATCACTTCGGCAGAGAACACGGCCCGCGCTGCGGCGACCAGGCCGCCGCCGACGAAGGGCTGGCGAAGATAGGCGGCCTGGGCGACAGTTTCGAGTGCGGCCACCGTTGCCGAGCTCAAACCCGTTGCACTTGAAGGCATCTCGCCCCGCATTGCACCGGCGAGACATTCGTCGAACGCCTCGCATTTCTCCTCCGACGTAGCCGGGCGCAGCCTCACCATGTTCAGCCCGTCAATCAATCGGCGGGCACGCGCGGACGGACTTGGGTCGCAAGCAGTACGCCCGGCCGCGATCAGATGTGGACGTGGCTACAACGCCTTCGGCCGTGAGTTCGTTGATCGCCGCGTCGATATGCGGTCGCACATCGTGCTGAAGCGCTTGGCTGAGCTTCGTGCGTGGCATCTCCTCACCAGGGTCAAGCTTGCCCAGCAGCCGCACGATCGATTTTTTACAGTGCTCGAGCCGCCGATTCAGCATGTCCCGCGCCCGCTCGGCTTCAGTGGGCTCCGGCGCCACCAGGCGGTCGATGGCATCGACGCGCTTGCTGTCGACGACCTTGACATAGATCGCGGTTGTATTGAGGTTTGCATGTCTCATCAACGTTTGCACAGTCCGCAGGTCAGTGCCGCCGGCGACGAGCTTCGTTGCATACCAGTGCCGCAACTTGTGCGCGGTCCCGCCAGGGATGCCCGCGCGCACCATTGCCATCTGGATCACCGCTGTTACCGTGCGGCGGGCGATCGGCTGACCTGGGCGTGTCGAGTTCCCCATGAACCAATAACCCGATCGGGGCATGGTGGTCGCGATGTCGACGAGTAGCGGATGCAATGGCAACGTTTCGGTGCGGTTGCCTTTTCCGGTCACTCGCAAGGTCCGCTCGCGTACGTCGACGTCCTCCGCACGCAGCTTGGCGATCTCGTGCACGCGTAGGCCGGCCAGCGCGGCGAGCAAGATCATGGCTCGGGTCTTTCTGCGCATATTCGTCGCCAGCAATGCAGCAAGCTGCTCATCAGTGAGTGGCTGCGGCGTTGACTTCGGCATCTTCGGCCGCGGCAGGCGCGCGGTCACGTCTACACCTCCGTGCTCGCCGTACCACCGGTAGAACGACGCAAGGGAGACGAAATAGGACGACCTGCTCCATGCATTTAGCGCAGGACGCCCGAGGAACCGCGAAACGTCCAGGGGTGTCATCGTTTCCACCATTTTTCCGGCGAACCGTTCGAGCTGTTCCAGCCGCAACCGGGCATCGTGAATCGTTCGCTCGGAGCGCCCGGCGCCGCGCATATAGATCTCCCAGGCATCCAGTGGTGGCAATCCACCGTCGCCGTCGTCGCCATGGACCAGCCGCAAAGCGCTCATCGCAGTCGCTCCATCGCGGCAGCTGCCTCGGCGAGTAGTGCGGCGAGGTGTTTAGCTTCGTCAGCTGACAAGGATTCGGTTCCGCACTTGACACAGATGCTTAGTTCGACTCGGCCGTCATCGAACTGGACGCCATCAACTACCACCGCCAAGTTCCCGGCTTCGCGAACCCATGCGTTGTACGTGCGGGCGTACCCGTCGCCCCACTCGCACCATTCGTCGACCTCGCCGACAACCTGGGCGGGCAGCGAGACATCAGCAAACATGGCCTGGCAGATGTTGAGTTCGGCCATTTTGCGCGCGCAGTTCAAAACGCCTTGGTTGCCCGAAATCGGGTCGTCTGGGCATTGCGCCGACGCGCTTTCCAAGCCTTCGAGGTCGACGATCTGCTTGGGTGTCAGCTGGTCGGTCAACTCGCGCCAGTTGGTCGCGGTGTCGTGGTCAGGGATCGCCATGAGGCATGACTCCTAGTTTCGCTATTTTGTTGGTTTTGTGGTCGCGTGGAGCCTGGCCGACTTGGCCGGCCGCGGCTCGCCCGGCCTGGACGAGGTGGCCGCCGCGCTGAGCTTCCGGCAGCTGGGAGAACAACGATGACCGCAGTGTTCCACGATCCCGCCTGGCCGGCCTGGGCGTACCTGTCGCGGGTGGCCGAGCCGCCATGCCCGGAGCTCGCGGCCCTGGTGGGATGCGTGGGGCCGGTCGAGGCGGCCGACCGCGTCCGGCGCGGGCTGGTCAGCGAGGAGCTGATACGGCACACCGCCGCCAGGCGGGAGATAGACCGGGCCGCAGCGGATCTCGAGGTGCTCGCTCGTCGCGGCGGCCGGTTGATCACGCCCGATTGCCCGGAGTGGCCGCTGGTCGCGTTCTCGGCATTCGCTGGCGCCGGGTGCAGGCCTCGCGGCGGGCCGCCGATGGTGTTGTGGGCGTTGGGTCCGGTGCGTCTGGACGAGATCGCCCGGCGCGCCGCGGCGGTGGTCGGCACCCGTGCGGCCACGGCCTACGGCGAACAGGTGACCGCCGATCTGGCCTCCGGGCTGGCCGAGCGCGACGTCGCGGTCGTTTCGGGCGGCGCCTACGGAATCGACGGTGCGGCCCATCGGGCGGCGCTGGCCAGCGACGGAATCACGGCGGCGGTGTTGGCCGGGGGCATCGACATCCCTTATCCGGCCGGGCATTCGGCGTTGCTGCATCGCATCGCCTCGCATGGCTTGTTGTTCAGCGAATATCCGCCTGGCCTGCGGCCCGCTCGGCATCGGTTCCTGACCCGCAATCGTCTGGTCGCCGCGGTGGCAGGGGCCGTCGTGGTGGTGGAGGCGGGTCTGCGCAGCGGCGCCGCGAACACCGCGGCCTGGGCGGGGGCGTTGGGCCGAGTGGTGGCCGCGGTGCCCGGACCGGTCACCTCGTCGGCCTCGGCGGGTTGTCACGCACTGCTGCGCAACGGGGCCGAGCTGGTCACCCGTGCCGACGACATCGTCGAATTCGTGGGACAGATCGGTGAACTCGCCGTCGAAGAGGCCCGGCCTGTGACCGCGTTGGACGGGCTGGGCGAGGCCGAGCGTCAGGTGTACGAGGCGTTGCCCGGGCGAGGTGCCGCAACGGTCGACGAAATCGCCGTCTCCTCCGGGCTGATGCCCGAGCAGGTGCTGGGACCGTTGGCGATCCTCGAGGTGACCGGGCTGACCGAGCGTGACGGCGGACGGTGGCGCCTCGTTCGCACCCGCGACCGAGGTGGGGAGGCCCAGATGAGGTCTAGGTGACCCACGGGAACCGTCGCGGGTGGCCGACCTGCGACGACGGCCCCGGCTCGTATAGTCGGCTGGGGCCGGGTCTGAACAGGAGGACATGTGGCAGGTCGACCACTCCAACGTTTTGAAGTCGTCGGTACCCAACAACTCGCACCGCACATGAAGCGTGTGACGTTGGGGAGCAATCAGTTCGACACCTTCGTGCCGAGCAACTTCACCGACTCCTACGTCAAGTTGGTATTCGTCGCCGCCGACATCGACGTGGCTGCGTTGCCCCAACCCTTGACCCAGGACAGCTTCGCGGTGCTGCCCCCGGAGAAACGGCCGGCCGTGAGGACCATCACCGTCCGCAAGGTCGATGCCGCGGCCCGCCAGATCTCGCTGGACATCGTGGTGCACGGCGAACACGGCGTGGCGGGTGTCTGGGCGGCCCACGCCCAACCCGGTCAGGTGATCTATCTGATGGGCCCCGGAGGGGCCTACACGCCCGACCCCGCGGCAGACTGGCATCTACTGGCCGGAGACGAGTCGGCGCTGCCGGCCATCGCTACCGCATTGGAAGCATTGCCTCCCAACGCAATTGGCAAGGCCTTCATCGAAGTGGCGGGACCCGACGACCAAATCGAGTTAATTGCGCCGGAAGGCATGCAGGTGAACTGGGTTTATCGCGGCGCTCGCGCGGATCTTGCCTCCGATGATCGCGCCGGCGATTTCGCGCCGCTGATCGAGGCCGTCACCACCACGCTGTGGCTGCCCGGGCAGGTGCACGTCTTCATCCACGGTGAGGCCCAAGCCGTCATGCACAATTTGCGGCCCTACATCCGCAAAGAGCGTGGAGTGGACGCGAAGTGGGCGTCGTCGATCTCCGGCTACTGGCGGCGCGGCCGCACCGAAGAGACGTTCCGGCAGTGGAAGAAGGAACTAGCCGAGGCGGAGTCGGCAAGCTCGTCAGCCTGACGGCCGGCTGGCATTCTCTATCCCATGGCATTCGGCGCTTACCAGAACGAGATCTACTTCCAGGGCCTGGCGGGGGTCGTACCCGCGCTGCCGATGGCCTTCGCAGAGTTAGAGGCCCGCGCCGAGAAGGCGATGCCACCGTCGGTGTGGTCGTACGTCACCGGCGGCGCCGGCGACGAACGCACCCAGCGGGCCAACCGCGAGGCGTTCGATCACTGGGGTCTGATCCCGCGCATGTTCGTCGGGGCCGCCGAGCGCGACCTGTCGGTGCAGATGTTCGGCATGACGCTCCCGTCGCCGTTGTTCATGGCGCCGATCGGCGTGATCGGCATCTGTGCTCAAGACGGCCACGGGGACCTGGCCACCGCGCGTGCGGCCGCGGCCACCGGTGTCCCGATGGTGGTTTCCACCCTGACCGCGGACCCGCTGGAAGAGGTCGCCGCACAGTTCGGTGATACCCCCGGCTTCTTCCAGCTGTATACGCCGAAGGATCGCGACCTGGCCGCCAGCCTGGTGCAGCGGGCCGAAGCGGCCGGCTACCAGGGCATCATCGTCACCCTCGACACCTGGATCCCCGGCTGGCGACCGCGCGACCTCAGCACGGCCAACTTCCCCCAGTTGCGGGGGCACTGCCTGAGCAACTACACCAGCGATCCGGTCTTTCGCGCCAGCCTGCAACGCCCGCCCGAAGAGGACCCGCAAGGCACCGTGCTGCAGTGGATTACGACGTTCGGAAACCCGCTGACCTGGGATGACCTGCCCTGGCTGCGGTCGCTGACCGACCTTCCGATGATCATCAAGGGCATCTGTCATCCCGACGATGCCCGGCGCGCCAGGGACGGCGGCGTCGACGGCATCTACTGCTCCACCCACGGCGGGCGCCAGGCCAACGGCGGTCTGCCCGCGCTGGACTGCCTGCCCGGCGTGATCGAGGCGGCGCAAGGCTTGCCGGTGCTGTTCGACTCGGGGATCCGCAGCGGCGCCGATGTCGTCAAGGCTCTGGCCATGGGCGCGACCGCCGTCGGGGTCGGTCGGCCGTATGCCTACGGTCTGGCGCTCGGCGGCGTCGACGGGATTGTGCATGTGCTGCGCAGCCTGCTGGCCGAAGCGGATCTGATCATGGCCGTCGACGGCTACCCGACCCTGAAAGATCTCACCCCGGACACGCTTCGGCGCGTCGGCTAAGGGGCGGCGGGCCGGACCTGCGACCGTGGGGGAGTGCAGGCGATTCTCGAGGAGTTCGACGAGTACCTGAATCTTCAGTGCGGCCGTTCGGCGCATACTCGGCGCGCGTATCTGGGCGACCTGCGCTCGTTATTCGCCTTCCTCGACGAGCGCGGGGTGGCGCTGGACGCGCTGAGCCTGCCGCTGCTGCGGACCTGGCTGTCCAGCGGGGCGGTGGCCGGGGCCGCGCGTACCACGCTGGCGCGGCGCACCTCGTCGATCAAGGCGTTCACCGCGTGGGCGGTGCGGCGCGGCCTGCTGACCGTCGACCCCGCCGCACGGCTGCAGGTGCCCAAGGCACACCGCACGTTGCCCGCCGTGCTGCGTCAGGATCAGGCGCGCGACGCCATGGCCGCCGCGAAATCCGGTGCCGAGCAAGGAGATCCGCTCGCCCTGCGGGACCGGCTGATCGTCGAGATGCTGTATGCGACCGGGATTCGGGTGAGCGAGCTGTGCGGCCTGGACATCGACGACGTGGACGCCGGCCACCGGGTGGTGCGAGTGCTGGGCAAGGGCAATAAGCAGCGCAGCGCGCCGTTCGGGGTGCCGGCCGCCGACGCGCTGCGGGCGTGGCTGGCCGACGGGCGTCCCGCCCTGGTCACCGCGGATTCCGGGCCGGCGCTGCTGCTGGGCGCGCGGGGCCGCCGCCTCGACGTACGCCAGGCCCGCACCGTGGTGCACCAGACGATCGCCGCGGTGGACGGCGCGCCCGACCTGGGCCCGCACGGGCTGCGGCATAGCGCGGCCACGCATCTGCTGGAAGGCGGCGCCGACCTGCGCGTCGTCCAGGAGCTGCTCGGCCATTCCAGCCTGGCGACCACCCAGCTCTACACCCATGTCGCGGTGTCGCGGCTGCGGGCGGTGCACGATCAAGCCCACCCGCGCGCCTAGCCGCCGAGCGGCGTCGAGTGTGCGTCCAGGGCGGTGAGTGTGCGTCCAGGGCGACGTAGCCGCACACTCAAGCGGCAGGCCCGCCGTCGAGCGGCTTGAGGCGGACGGCGGTGGACCGCAGCAGGCCGAGCGGATCGACATAGTCCGCACCCGACGACGGCCCCCACATCGCTCCCCAGTGCAGACAGGCTCCGCCACCTGCAGACGCCCGGCACTGGCCATGCCCGGCGATCAGCTCGCCGATCACCGTCTGGGCGCTCACCTGCTGACCGACCCGCACCGCGGCCCGGACCGGCTCGTAGCTGGTGTGCAGTCCGCCGGGGTGAGCCAGGGCGACCACCGGCCGTCCCGCCAGCAACCCGGCGAACACCACGGTCGCGCTGCCGGCGGCGTACACCGGCTGACCTGCGCGTCCGGCCAGGTCCACGCCGCGGTGCCCCGGCTTCCAGTTCGGCGACGGCGCGTCAAAAGGCCGCACCACGGCCGGAGCCGGCCGCAGCGGCCAATCCAGCCGGACCTGTTCGGCGGCCGCCGGGACCGCGCTGAACAGCGCCATACCCACGATCAGCGCCGCCCACCGCACCCCATGAGTTCAGCGTGGCGTCGACGACACGGCCACCCGCGTTTGCCCAATCTGTGCACGCGGACCGCACTGTGGACGTGTGCTGGAAAAACCACCAGCTGAGTCGGTGTAAACTGCTCGTCGCAGCTCGTTCGCGGGCTGACTTCGCGCGTCTGCCTCGCGTCTCCCGTTCCACTAGGAGTTCGCATCGCATGCCGGGCGGTCCCGTAACAGGGTCCGGCATCGAGCAGGCGCCAGGGCCTGGCCTCACCCGATGCCAGGCGACAACCGACATAAAGGAATGGCATCACCATGGCCGTCGTGACCATGAAACAGCTGCTCGACAGCGGCACCCACTTCGGGCACCAGACCCGTCGCTGGAATCCCAAAATGAAGCGGTTCATCTTCACCGACCGCAACGGCATCTACATCATCGACCTGCAGCAAACGCTGACCTTCATCGACCAGGCGTACGAGTTCGTCAAAGAGACCGTCGCTCACGGTGGCAGCGTGCTGTTCGTCGGCACCAAGAAGCAGGCGCAGGAATCCGTCGCCGCTGAGGCCACCCGCGTCGGCATGCCGTACGTGAACCAGCGCTGGCTGGGTGGCATGCTCACCAACTTCTCCACCGTGCACAAGCGCCTGCAGCGCCTCAAGGAGCTCGAGGCGATGGAGCAGACCGGTGGCTTCGAGGGCCGCACCAAGAAGGAAATCTTGATGCTGACCCGCGAGAAGAACAAACTTGACCGCAGCCTCGGCGGTATCCGCGACATGTCCAAGGTGCCCTCGGCGATCTGGGTCGTGGACACCAACAAGGAGCACATCGCCGTCGGCGAGGCCCGCAAGCTCGGCATCCCGGTCATCGCGATCCTGGACACCAACTGCGACCCCGACGAGGTCGACTACCCGATCCCGGGCAACGACGACGCGATCCGCTCGGCCGCGCTGCTGACCAAGGTGATCGCCTCCGCGGTCGCCGAGGGCCTGCAGGCGCGTGCCGGGGTGGGCCGCGGCGACGGCAAGCCCGAGGCGGAAGCCGCCGAGCCGCTCGCCGAGTGGGAGCAGGAGCTGCTGGCTTCGGCGACCACGACCGCGACCACCACAGCCACCACCGACGCCGCTGGAGCTGCAACCGAAACAAGCACGGAAGGCTGATATGGCGAACTTCACCGCTGCCGACGTCAAGCGTCTTCGTGAGCTCACCGGTGCCGGCATGCTCGATTGCAAGAACGCACTGGCCGAAAGCGACGGCGACTTCGACAAGGCCGTCGAGGCACTCCGGATCAAGGGCGCCAAGGACGTCGGCAAGCGCGCCGAACGTGCCACGGCCGAAGGTCTGGTCGCGGCCAAGGACGGCGCGTTGATCGAGCTGAACAGCGAGACCGACTTCGTCGCCAAGAATGCCGAGTTTCAGCAGCTCGCCGACGAAATCGTCGCCGCGGCAGCCCAATCCAAGGCCGCCGACGTCGACGCGCTCAAGGCCGCTTCGGCGGGTGACAAGACGGTCGAGCAGGCCGTCGCCGACCTGTCCGCCAAGATCGGCGAGAAGCTGGAGCTGCGCCGGGCCGCCTTCTTCGACGGCACGGTCGAGACTTACCTGCACAAGCGTGCCGCGGACCTGCCCCCGGCGGTCGGCGTGCTCGTCGAGTACACCGGCGCCGGCGCCGAGGCCGCGCACGCCGTCGCGTTGCAGATCGCCGCGCTCAAGGCGCGCTACCTGACTCGCGAGGACGTGCCCGAGGACGTGGTGGCCAGCGAGCGCCGCATCGCCGAGGAGACCGCGAAAGAAGAAGGCAAGCCGGAGCAGGCGCTGCCCAAGATCGTCGAGGGCCGGCTGAACGGCTTCTTCAAGGACGTGGTGCTGCTCGAGCAGCCGTCGGTGTCCGACAACAAGAAGACCGTCAAGGCGCTGCTCGACGAGGCCGGCGTCACGGTGACGCGGTTCGTTCGCTTCGAGGTAGGCCAGGCCTAGCCGACAAACCCGAGCGGCTAGCGTCAGTGCTATGCGACGCGTGCACGCTTTCGGTGACGACGCCCTCGGCGATCTCGACGCCACCGGCCTGGCCGAGGCCCTCCGGGCCGGCCGGGTCGGCAGAACTGAGGTGGTCGAGGCGGCGATCGCTCGCACCGAGGCTGTCAACCCCGCGCTGAACGGCTTGGCCTACAAGGCATTCGAGCAGGCCCGGGCGAAGGCGTCGGCCAATGCCGCGAGCGGTTCTGCCCGGTTTTTCGAAGGCGTCCCGACGTTCCTCAAGGACAACGTCGACGTCGCGGGGCAGCCGACGATGCGCGGTGCCGACGCGTGGGCGCCGCGCAACGCCGTCGCCGACGGCGAGTTCACCGCGGTGTATCTGGCCACCGGACCGACGTCGCTGGGCAAAACGCAGATGTCGGAGTTCGGGTTCAGCGCGGCCGCCGAGCATCCCCGCCTCGGGCCGGTGCGCAACCCCTGGGACACCGATTACACGGCCGGGGCCTCGTCGTCGGGCTCGGGTGCGTTCGTCGCCGCCGGGGTGGTGCCGATCGCACACGCCAACGACGGTGGCGGCTCGATTCGAATTCCGGCCGCCTGCAACGGGATTGTCGGTCTCAAGCCGTCGCGCGGTCGGCTGCCGCTTGACGCGGAATTGCGCCGGATGCCGGTGGGTATCGTCGCCAACGGTGTGCTGAGCCGCTCCGTGCGCGACACCGCGGCGTTCTATCGGGAGGCCGAACGCATTTGGCGCAACGCCAAGCTGGCCCCGATCGGAGACGTCACCGGGCCCGGCCGGCAGCGCTTGCGGATCGCGGTGGCCACCGGCTCGGTCCGGCGGGAGTGCGGCCCGGAACTGCGGGAGCTGACCCTCAAGACCGCCGGGGTGCTCGAAGAGCTGGGGCACCGGGTCGAACACATCGACCATCACCCGGTGCCGGACAGCTTCGTCGACGACTTCATCTTGTACTGGGGATTTCTCGCGCTGATGCAGGTGCGCACCGGGCGGCGCCTGTTCGGCAACACCTTCGACCGCACCCGATTGGATGCCTTGACGCTGGGCCTGGAGCGCCACACCGGCCGCAACCTGCACCGGCTGCCGGGCGTCATCATGCGGCTGCGCAGAATGCGGCGGCGCAGCGCCGACTTCTACCAGACCTATGACGCACTGCTCACCCCGACGCTCGCCGACCCGACGCCGCGAGTCGGTCACCTGGCGCCCACCGAGTACCAGCAGGTAATGGACCGGCTGATCGACTGGGTGGCGTTCACGCCGCTGCAGAACGTCACCGGAGATCCGGCGATTTCGTTGCCGCTGGCCCAATCCGCGGACGGGATGCCCGTCGGCATGATGTTCGCGGCCGACCTGGGGCAGGATGCGCTGCTATTGGAACTGGCGTACGAACTCGAACAAGCGCGGCCCTGGGCCCGGATTCAAGCGGCCGGATAACTCGACGGCGACCCGCTTGGCCGCCCTCGCGATCGCCGCTGGTCAGTCGGAGCCGAGTTTTTCCAGCATGCGCTTGAATTCGCGCTGCTGTGTCGCGGTGAGCTTGGCCAGGATGCGGTCATCGGCGCCGCGGACCGCAGCTTCCGCGCGTTTCAGCGTCGTGCGCCCCTGACTGGTCAGGGTGGCCGGCAGCGCGCGCCCGGAGGACACCGACGCCGGCCGTTCCACCGCGCCAATCTCCTCCAGCCTGCGCAGCACCGTGTTCATCGCCTGTGGCGTGACGTTGGTGCTGCGGGACAGCTCGGCACTGGACAGCCCTGGCGACATGGAAAGGATTCTCAGACAAACGAATTCGGGCAGCGTCAGGCCGAGCGGACTCAACACGGCCGAAACTTCGGGTCGCAGCACGGCTCCCACCCGGTAGAGCAGATAGCCAAGCGGAGCATCTTCGGTCGCACCCATGTCAGCGATACTGACATATCCCGACGGCGGGTCGGCGTAAGCGCGGCCAAAGGATGGGCGATGGCGCGGCGGCGAATGCGAGGTAACAGGTGGTTGAACGTCGCTTCAATTCGGTGTTCACAGCGCGCTACGTCGTTTGGCGTGCGGACGCCGATGGGTAACGCCTGTTTTCGGAGGGAACACGAGTTACCAAGGGGATCACAATGACACTTACCAGGACGACAGTGAAAGCGGCTCTGAGCGCTGTGGGGATTGCGGGCGCGAGCATCTTGATGGCGCCCATGGCCGCTGCCAACGTCCAGAGCTACGGAGCCACCGAACGGGCCGTCGATGGCCCACTGATCACCGACTACACCGTCAGCAATCTGGCGCCGACCGACGTGACGATTCCCGGCTACCAACCGGCTGGGCAGCTGTACCGGGCCGATGTGACGGCGAAATCGGTTGCCGGAACCGTCCAGCCCCAGATGTCCCGCTTCATGGCCAGGGCGTTCAACGGCACGGTTTACCCCGTGCTCAACACCAGGCCGGTGCCCGACGGCCTTGACCCTCGTCCGATCGATCAGGGCCAACAGACGTCCGGCGAACTCTACTTCGACGTAACTGGCGAGCGGCCGGTCGGCGTGGTGTACACCGACAAGGAAGACGATTTCCTGGTCTGGACGCGCCACGTTTAGCCCGCTCGAACTGCGAATTCGCGAGAAGTTCCCCGCGCTGTTTACGCGCGGGGAACTTTGTTTTGCGCGTCGGAATTCGACTGTGGCATTTGGGGCTGAATTTATGCTTTGAGGTTAGTGCGCATTCTGTGGCGAATTGATTTGCGCCGACGAATTACGACGTTTTCTGCATCTCAGCGCTCTGATGTTTGGGGCTGACAGGGATTGGATATGCGGCAATGGTGCGGTGATAACTCGTGCCGGAGGGAAATCATCGCGACGAAACAATGGTAACGATTGAACTGAGAGGTATTTAGCTATGAAGTTCACTTCAAATGCTATGAAATCGGTGATCGGAGCCGCCGGTATTGCTGCTGTCAGCGCTTTCACCGCGGCCACCGCGTCCGCGGCGCCCAACATCCAGGGCTTCGGCACCAGCCAGCAGCTCGTCGCGGGGCCGCTGATCACCAACTACACGGTGAGCAACCTGCAGCCGAGCAATGTGTCGATCCCGGGGTACACGCCGAAGGGCACGCTCTACCAGGCGGACGTCACGGCCCGGTCGGACGGCGGCCTGGTCACCCCGATGGTCAACGACTTCATTGCCCGTGGGCCCAACGGCCAGAACTACCGGGTGATCGACAAGGTCGGGGCCCCGGGCAGTCTGAACCCGGCGCCGATTCCGCAGGGCAGCGAGTCGACCGGCACGCTGTACTTCGACGTGACCGGCGCACCGCCGAACGGCGTCGTCTACAACGAGGGCACCCAGGACATCCTGATCTGGACGTCGAACATGCAGGGTGGCTCGGAGCCGGGTGCGGCGCCGAACACCACCCCGGCACCCGGACAGCCGCCGGCCCCGGCGCCGAACGCGCGCGCGAACACCTAAGGCCTAGTCGCTGAAGAACTCCCCGCGCCACCCACCGTGGCGCGGGGAGTTCTGCGTTGACAGCGATTTTTCAGGTTTTTCGCCAGATAATTCGCCGAATTGCCTGCGGCTCAATGGGGTATCCGGCAGGAATGGGTTACACAGATCACAGGCCGGCCGCGGTGCGCGAACAGGCTCAAGAGCACGCCGAACAGGCCCGCGAGATGATGGAGGAAAAGCGCGACGCGCGGCGCGGGGGACTGAGTGGCTGGGTGGCGCAGCGGGCCGCCCGCTGGGATCTGCGCGGTCAAGACGAAGCCACCCTGCAACGCCAGAAGTTCGTGTGGAACCTGTTGGTCGACTATTGGTTTCGCATGGAGATCGACGGCTGGGAGAACATCCCCGAGCCCCCGGCGCTGCTGATCGGGATTCACTCCGGCGCCCCGTTCGTCTGGGACGCGTGGACGGTCGGTCTGCAATGGTGGCGGCGCTTCGGCCCGGACCGCACGTTGCATGGCACCGCTCACGACGCGTTGATGGCGATCCCGCTTTTCGGCCGTTACTTCCGGTCGATGGGCGTGCTTCCGGCCGCCCCCGACGCCATCGCCACCGCCCTGGCCGAGGGGCGAGACGTCGCGCTATGGCCTGGCGGAGAAGTGGATTCGCTGCGTCCCTGGGTCGAACGCGACCGCGCCAACCTGGCGGGGCGCACAGGCTTCGTGAAGATGGCGATTCGCGCCGGGGTGCCGATAGTGCCGATCGCCACGGTCGGCGGCGCGGACGCGATGCCGGTGCTGATCCGCGGTGACCGCCTGTCCAAGGCGTTGCGACTGGATCGACTGTTGCGGCTCAAGGTCTTTCCGCTGGCGGTCTCGCTGCCGTGGGGCATCGCGCCGGCCGCACTTCCGCAATTACCGTTACCGGCCAAGATCAGGACGCGGTTCATGCCGGCGGTCGAGCTGGACCACGATCCCGCGCGCGCCGAGGACGACGATTACGTCGACGCAAAGTACCGGGAGGTGCAAGCCGGCATCCAGCAAGGTATGGATGCGCTGGCACGCAAGCGTGCGCTACCGCTGTTCGCGTGAGGCTCGAATGTGCTTGAACCTCAACGCAGTTCAATGGTGGCCGCGGCCGTTGAGGTCCGGATTCCCCGCGGTGTCGTTGACGACCCACTGCGGGTGCGGTGGCGTCACCGCCATGTAACCCACACCGCGGACGGTGTCGACCATCGATTCGTGTTCGGGGCCGAGCTTCGCGCGTAGCCGCCGCACGTGGACGTCGACGGTGCGGACGCGTCCATTGGCGTCGTATCCCCATACCTCGTGCATCAGCCGGGTGCGGCTGAATGCCCGACCGGCGTGTTGCACAAGGAAATTCAGCAATTTGAACTCGGTAACCGTCAGACTGAGATCCTTGCCGCACAGGGATCCGGCGAAACTCGCCGGGTGCAGGATGAGGTCACCAAACTTCAAGCAGCCGTCCACCGCGCTGCGGCGGCGCTTGATAGCCAGACGCAATCGCGCCTCGAGCTCGTCGGCGCCGGTGGCGGGCAACATCACATCGTCGATGCGCCAGTCCACGTCCACCGACGCGAAGTGCGCGGGGGCGACGACCGCGACCACCGCGAGGGCCGGGGTGTGGGCCGTCAGGCCGCGGCAGGTACTGCGGGCCGCCGCCAGGTCGGTGCGTGCGTCGATGATCGCCACGTCAGCGCTGTCATGGTGTCCGTTGAGCTGGTCGGACAGTGGCGCGCGACGAATCGTCTGGGTCAGCGATTCGAGAGTCGGTAATGCCGACGCGAAATCGTCGGCATTGGAAAGAAGTAGCACATCCACAGACATCTCCAAACCTCATGAGGGTCTGTCGTCGCCCCCGACCGCTTCGGAACCTCACCCAGATGTCCACCAGCGCAGCGCTGAGTACCCCATTCGGGAGTTAACTATGCCTGCTTTGTTGCTCATTGTTCGGGAGATTGCCCGGTGAAGTGCGCGGTTACCGCGGATGGCTTTGTCTGGATGCGCCCACCACAGCCCGGAAAGTCGACGGGTCCGGCCCGTCAACACGGGCCGGACCCATCCTTCAAACAAGCTATTGATTGGCCTTCTGGCGCTCTTCGGCCACCTTCGCGGCGCCGCGTGCGGCCTCCGCCTCGGCTTCCTTTTTGGCCGCGTCGCGCTGCGCTTCGGCCTTGTCCTGCTGGGCTTGACCTTCGCGGGTGAGGTCGTCGCGACCCGCCAGCGCGCCGGCGGCTTCCTTGACCTTGCCCTTGACGTCTTCGACGACGCCCTTGACGGCTTCCGCGGGACCAGAGTTCTCGTTGTCCGCCATGAATCAATTCCTCCTCAGAGGCCTACGAGGGGTGAGCGACTGACGCGCTCGCGCGATCGGCTGGCGATCGCTTTCCGGCATACGGCGTGATTCGGCCCTGCTTCTCAAGACCGCAGATTTCCCCACCGCGTGGTGCGGATTCCCAAGCCGGCGCGAGCTCAAACATCTGGCACCGGAAGCAAAGTCGCGACGCCAGCACATCCGGGCGTGACCTGCGCCGACGGTGCGCCGCTGCGGTGTGGCTCGCCGCCCGCGCAAATAATCCACCCCGCTGGCGCCAGATTGTGCTGCGATGGGGCAGGATGTGAACTGCCGTTCCGGGTGGGAAGCCACCGTGCTGCCAAGCTCGGGATGGCACTGTCATGCGAGGAGTCTGATGACGCAGCCCGAGCCCACCAGCGCTAACGGCGTTCCGACATCTTCATCCGGCCACGGACAACCCACCAGCCAGCCGCGCGCGAAGTATTCACGTGTGTTGCTGAAGCTCGGCGGCGAGATGTTCGGTGGCGGCCAGGTCGGGCTGGATCCCGACGTGGTGGCACAGGTCGCCCGCCAGATCGCCGAGGTGGTCCGCGACGGCGTGCAGGTCGCCGTCGTAATCGGTGGCGGCAACTTCTTCCGGGGTGCACAACTGCAGCAGCGCGGTATGGAGCGCACTCGCTCGGACTACATGGGCATGCTCGGCACCGTCATGAACAGCCTTGCGCTGCAGGACTTCTTGCAGAAGGAAGGCATCGACACCCGCGTCCAGACCGCGATCACGATGGGCCAGGTCGCCGAGCCCTACATTCCACTGCGGGCCGTCCGTCATCTGGAGAAGGGCCGCGTGGTCATCTTCGGCGCGGGCATGGGGTTGCCGTACTTCTCCACCGACACCACGGCCGCGCAGCGCGCGCTGGAGATCGGCGCCGATGTGGTCTTGATGGCCAAGGCGGTCGACGGCGTGTTCACCGAGGATCCGCGGGTGAACCCCGACGCCGAGCTGCTGACCGCCATCAGCCACCGGGAAGTCATCGACCGGGGGCTGCGGGTGGCCGATGCCACCGCGTTCAGCCTGTGTATGGACAATGGCATGCCAATCCTGGTGTTCAACCTGCTGACTAACGGCAATATCGCTCGGGCGGTCGCTGGTGAGAAGATCGGAACGCTAGTCACCACTTGAGGGGAAGACGCAGATGATCGATGAGGCTCTCTTCGATGCCGAAGAGAAAATGGAGAAGGCCGTATCCGTGGCCCGTGACGACTTGTCAACCATCCGGACCGGCCGCGCCAATCCGGGCATGTTCTCCCGGATCGTCATCGACTACTACGGCACGACCACTCCGATCACGCAGCTGGCCAGCATCAACGTCCCGGAGGCGCGGCTGGTCGTGATCAAGCCGTACGAAGCCAGCCAGCTGCACGCGATCGAGACGGCGATTCGCAATTCCGACCTCGGGGTGAATCCCAGCAACGACGGCACCCTGATCCGGGTGGCGGTACCCCAGCTGACCGAGGAACGCCGCCGCGAGCTGGTCAAACAGGCCAAGGGCAAGGGCGAAGACGCGAAGGTCTCGGTGCGCAACATCCGGCGTAAGTCGATGGAAGAACTGCACCGGATTCGCAAGGACGGCGAGGCCGGCGAGGATGAGGTCGGCCGCGCCGAAAAGGACCTGGACAAAACCACCCAGCAGTACGTCAACCAGATCGACGAGCTGGTCAAGCACAAAGAAGGCGAGCTGCTGGAGGTCTAGGGGCCGCTCAGCAACCGAGTCAGTGGCAACCTCCGATGCCGGTACCGGCACCCCGCCCGACGAGCCGGCGCGGGGCGTGAAAGACACCCTGCAGAAAACCGCCAAGAAAACGTCGCGGGCGGGACGCGACCTGCCCGCGGCGATCGCGGTCGGTGCGGCGATCGGCGGCCTGCTCGTCGCGACGCTGGTCTTGGCTCCGCGCTTCTGGGTGCTCATCGTCGCGATCGCGATTCTCGTTGCCACCCACGAGGTGGTGCGCCGGCTGCGCGAAGCGGGGTACGTCATTGCGGTCATCCCATTGCTGGTCGGTGGCCAAGTCACCGTCTGGCTGACCTGGCCTTACCACGCCGCCGGCGCGTTGGCCGGCTTTGCCGCCACTGTGGTGGTTTGCAATGTCTGGCGCTTGTTCATGCCGGATCCCAGCCGCAGTCCATCACCCGCCGGCTCGTCGTCGAACTACCTGCGCGACGCGTCGGCCACCGTCTTCCTGGCCGCCTGGGTCCCGCTGTTCGCCTCCTTCGGCGTCCTGCTCGTCTATCCCCACGACGGCGCGGGACGGGTGTTCTGCCTGATGGTTACCGTCGTCGCTTCCGACACCGGCGGATACGCCGTCGGGGCGCTTTTCGGCAAGCATCCGCTGGTCCCGACGATCAGCCCGAAGAAGTCCTGGGAGGGATTCACCGGCTCCCTGGTCTTCGGGATTTCCGCGGCGATCCTGACCGCGACCCTCCTGGCCGGCAAACCGGCGTGGATCGGCGCGCTGCTGGGTCTCATCCTGGTGCTCACCTGCACGCTCGGTGATTTGGTGGAGTCGCAGGTCAAGCGGGATCTCGGTATCAAGGACATGGGCCGGCTGCTGCCCGGCCACGGCGGGCTGATGGACCGGCTCGACGGAGTGCTGCCGTCGGCCGTCGCGGCCTGGATCGTGCTGACCTTGGTTCCCTAGGCCGCTAGCCGATACTGGACAGAGCATGGCCCAACAATTGGTGTTCGAAGAGCCGCGGGCGGGAAAGCCGCCGCGGCATCTCGCCGACCTCGACGCGGGTGGCCGGGTGTCGGCCGTCGAGGAGCTCGGCTTGCCGGCGTTTCGGGCCAAGCAGCTCGCGCATCAGTACTACGGCCGGTTGATCGCCGACCCGCGGCAGATGACCGACCTTCCGGTGGCCGTGCGCGACGTGATCGCCGAGACGATGTTCCCGAACCTGCTCAGCGTCGCCCGGGAAATCACCTGCGACGCCGGGCAGACGCGAAAGACGTTGTGGCGGGCCGCCGATGGGACGACGTTCGAGTCGGTCCTGATGCGCTATCCGCAGCGCAACACCGTCTGCATCTCGTCGCAGGCGGGTTGCGGCATGGCGTGTCCGTTCTGTGCGACCGGCCAGGGCGGATTGACGCGCAACCTGTCGACCGCCGAGATCACCGAACAGGTGCGCGCCGCGGCGGTGACATTGCGCGACGAGTTCGGTGACCGGCTGTCGAACGTGGTGTTCATGGGGATGGGGGAGCCGCTGGCCAACTACGCGCGGGCCGTGGCCGCGGTGCGGCGCATCACCGAAGCGCCGCCGCACGGCTTCGGCATCTCGGCTCGGTCGGTGACGGTCTCGACGGTCGGCCTGGCTCCGGCGATCCGCAAGCTGGCCGACGAACGGTTGGGCGTGACGCTGGCGTTGTCGCTGCACGCGCCGGACGACGAGCTGCGCGACACGCTGGTCCCGGTCAACAACCGCTGGAAGATCAGCGAGGCGCTCGACGCCGCGCGATACTACGGCGACGTGACGGGCCGGCGGGTGTCGATCGAGTATGCGCTGATTCGCGACGTCAACGACCAGCCCTGGCGCGCCGACCTGCTGGGCAAGCGACTGCACGGCGCGCTCGGGCCGCTGGCACACGTGAACCTGATCCCGCTCAACCCGACCCCGGGCAGCGATTGGGACGCCAGCCCCAAGGACGCCGAGCGCGAGTTCGTCCGGCGGGTCCGGGGCAAAGGCGTGTCGTGCACGGTCCGCGACACCCGCGGCCGCGAGATCAGTGCGGCATGCGGACAACTTGCCTTCGAAGAGGGTTAGTAGCGCGCTGAACCGGGCACGACCCTAGTCCGTGTTGTGAGTTAGTAGTCCAGCAAAAGGGGTTGGGATGACGATTCGCCTTTTCTCGCGCTTCAAGATGTTTGCGGCGGCCATCATGACGGGCCTTGTCGCGACGGTCCTGATATCGGCCGGTGCGCCACGGGCACAGGCTGCCGACGATCGGCTGCAGTTCACCGGAACGACGCTGAGCGGGGCGCCGTTCAACGGCGCCAGCCTGCAAGGGAAACCGGCGGTGCTGTGGTTCTGGGCGCCGTTCTGCCCGTTCTGCAACGCAGAAGCTCCCGGAGTGGCCCAGGTCGCGGCCGCTAATCCCGGTGTCACCTTCGTCGGCATCGCCGGGCACTCCGACCCCGGCGCGGAGCAGGCCTTCGTCTCCAAATACGGCCTGAACTTCACCAACCTCAACGACGCCGACGGCTCGATCTGGGCCCGCTACAACGTGCCCTGGCAGCCGGCCTACGTGTTCTACCGGGCGGACGGCAGCTCGACGTTCGTCAACAACCCCACCTCCGCGATGCCCCAGCAGGAACTGGCCAATCGGGTGGCCGCGCTGAAGTGAACCAGGGCCTCGTCGGTCTGGCATTCGCTGCCGGGTTGGTGGCCGCGGTGAACCCGTGCGGGTTCGCGATGCTGCCGGCTTACCTGCTGCTGGTGGTGCGCGGCCAGCACAACGGGCCACGTCCCGGTCCGGTGGGCGGGGTGGGGCGCGCGCTGGCCGCCACCGCCGGTATGGCGCTCGGCTTCCTGACGGTGTTCGGGTTGTTCGGCGCGCTGACCATCTCGGCGGCCACCACGGTGCAGCGCTACCTGCCGTACGCGACCGTCGTGATCGGCATTGTGCTTGTCGCCCTTGGCATTTGGTTGCTCTCGGGCCGGGAGCTGACCGCGCTGACGCCCCGGGCGCTGGGTCCGCGGTGGGCTCCGACGAGCCTGGCGGGCATGTACGGCTACGGCATCAGCTACGCGATCGCCTCGCTGTCGTGCACGATCGGGCCGTTTCTGGCGGTCACCGCCGCGGGCCTGCGCAGCGGGTCGCTCGTCACGGGCGTGTCGATCTATCTGGCCTACATCGCGGGCCTGACGCTGGTCGTCGGCGTACTCGCCGTTGCCGCCGCGACCGCGAGCTCGGCGCTGGCCGATCGGCTGCGACGCATCCTGCCGTTCGTCAACCGGATCGGCGGCGCGCTGCTGGTGCTGGTCGGGCTGTACGTCGGCTACTACGGCTGCTACGAGTTGCGGCTGCTGGACGCCGCGGCCGACCCCCGGGATGCGGTGATTCTCGCGGCCGGGCGGCTACAGGGCGTGCTGGCCGGCTGGGTGCACCAGCATGGCGTCTGGCCGTGGCTGCTGGCCTTGGTCGCGCTGGTGGGCGTCGCGGTGGTGAGCGCCTGGCACCGGCGCGCCCGACGTACAGCGGCTAGCGGATCCAGCCGCGCCGGCGGCCCCACATGTCGCGGATCAGGATAAACAGCGACAGGACCGCGAAACCGATCAGGAAGTTGTCCTCGACGTGGCCGACGTGGTTACCGCGCAGCATGGCCAGCAAGAAGAGCACGGCGAAGATGCCGACGCCGTGCCAGGTGCGGGTGTTGATCTTGCTCCATCCCCACGCGGCGGATGGCACCTCGGCCGGGTCGACGCCGTTGTAGAGCTCCACCTCGGTACTGGCCACGGCGATTCCCTTCGGATCGGATCGTCTTCTGATCACAGATTCTGGCATACCCGCCGTGCCGCAGGCACGGGTTGGTGGCCGACCCTCCGGATCGGGTAGGCCACCAACCCCGGCCGGCAGGCGCCGCACCGGCCGGCCTGCGCTACCGGTTTAGGAGGGCGGCATCAGCACGGTGTCGATCATGTACACCGTCGCGTTCGCGGTCGGCACCCCGCCGCAGACCACGCTCGCATTGTTGACTTTGAGGTCGTTGCCCTGGCCCGTCACCGTCACGTTCGCGCCCTGCAGTGTGACGTGGCTGCCGCCGACCTTCGCCGGACTCAGCTGACCCTGTACCACGTGGTAGGTCAGGATGCTCTTCAGCATCGCCGCGTTCGTCTTCAGCTGGCCGATGGTGGACTCGGGCAGCTTGCTGAACGCGGCGTCAGTCGGCGCGAACACCGTGTACTGGCCGTTGTTCAGGGTGTCCACCAGATTCACCTGCGGATTGAGCTGGCCCGAAAGTGCCGAAGTCAGGGTGGTCAGCATCGGGTTGTTGGACGCCGCGACGGCGACGGGCGCCTGAGACATCCCGTCCACCGAGGCCGGACCGTTGGGGTGGGCCGCCGCGTAATCCGTGCATCCCGGACCCACCAAATCAGCGGCGCCCGCGCTCGGCGACACTGCGACTGCGAGGCCAACGATTCCCGCGGCAGCGAAGCTGGTTGCCGCCATTTTCCTGAATGCATTCATGCGATTCGCTCCCTTCATAGGCCGGGAGCATTCACCCCGTTTGGCTGAAGTCCCGGTATCCCTCATTCGGAGCCGATCCGCTTGTGGATTGATCGCGACCGCGATATCAGCCATAGGTGAACGAAAACACCTGCAACCCCTTGCCCGGGCGCACCTCGAGCGTGCCGGGTGCCGCCTGATCGCCGCCGACGATCTGGTGGGACGTGGGAGGCCCACTGATCGGCACCGTGGTGGCTTTTCCGTCGCGCACCACTGTGAGGGTGCCGGCGCCGCCTACGACGATGTACACGTTTTTCGCGTGGTAGTTGAGTTTGATGGCGCAATCGTCGCCGTCCGCCGTCGCGCCTTGATAGTCGAGCGACCAGGGGCCGCGCAAGGCGAATTTGTCGGCCGCGAGCTCCGGTGGGTAATCGAACGTCGCCGTCCCTTCGTCGTACATCCCGGCCCCGCCGAAGTTGACGACTTTGCCGACCCCGAAATAGGTCTCCGGTGTCAGAGCGGCCTTCGGGGTGGTGTCGGCCGCGTCCACCGGTCTGGGAAGCTTGACCCCGGGCCGGGCGCCGGTGAGCAGCTGCCTGATCAGGCTCTCGGTGACGTCGTAGTCGCCTTCACCGAACTTGATGTGCCGCACCATGCCGCTGGCGTCGATCAGATATTCGGCGGGCCAGTAGCGGTTGCGATAGTTGGTCCAGGTGGAGTAACCGTTGTCCAGCGCGATCGGATACGTGATGCCCAGATCCGCCGCCCCCTTGGCGACGTTGTCCGAAACTCTCTCGAACGCGTACTCCGGGGTGTGCACGCCGATGACCACCAGACCGGCGTCCTGGTATGCCTTTTGCCAGCCGACGACGTGTGGGATGGCGCGTTGACAATTGATGCAGGAATAGGCCCAGAAGTCGACCAGCACTACCTTGCCGCGCAACGAGTCGAGGGTGATCGGCTGGCCGCCGGGTGTGTTCAGCCATCCGGCTATGCCTTTGAGATCGGGTGCGGCACCACAGTTCTCGAGTTTTGTGCCGCCATTGCTGCAGTTCGACAGCTGTGCGTTCTGGTCGTTGACGATGCCGCCGAGGTTCAGTTTTTCCCGTATCTGCTCGGAGTCACCGATTCGCTGTTGCAGCGACCCGGCGTAGTCCGGAATCGCCCGCTGCAGTGCGGCCGGCAGGTCGAACGCCAGCGCCACCGCGAGCAGCAGCGTCACGACGCCCGCGGCCACCCGGATCTCGCGCTGCCGGCTCCGGAAAGCCCGCACCCGCTCGGCGACCCGCTGACCGGCCAGCGCGAAGAACAGCAGCGGCAGCGCGGCGCCGACTGCGAACGCGCCGGTCAGCACCACCGTCGCCACGCCTATGGTCGCCGTCGCCCCGGCCACCACGATTGCGGCGAGCACCGGACCCGCGCAGGGTACGTACAACACACCCAGCGCCAGGCCCAGCCCGAAACCGCCTCCGCGAGTGGCGATTTGCTTCTGCGGGATGCGGGAGAACGGCCGCTCCAGCAGCTGCTCGAAGCGCGGAAAGATCAGACCGATGCCGATCGCGACCAGCGCGACCAGGCCGACCCAGCGGATGGTGTCCTGCGGCAGGCGCAGCACCGACAGCAGTGCCGAGCCGAGCAGGGTGACCACACTGAAGCTGAGTACCAGGCCGCCGATCACCCGGTACGGCCGCAATGTCGCGGACAGCGTGCGCTTTCCCGCGACCGCGACGGCACCCTCGGACTGCTCGGCGTGGACTTGCGTTCCCGAGAAGAACACCACCGGCAGGACCGGCAGAATGCAGGGGGAGATGCCGGTGATGAGGCCGCCGAGTAAGCCGACCAGCGCGAGTGTCAACATGCCTGGTATTCGTTGCCGTCACCGTGATGGATTGGTTTGAGCGCCAAGGAGTTTCGCAATCAACATGAGAATGGCTAGGCAGCCCACTATCTCGGCTGCCTAGCCATTCCGCCTGAAGGGTTACTGATTCGGCGGCATCAGCACCGTGTCGATCATGTACACGGTCGCGTTGGCGGTGTGCACCCCGCCGCACACCAGGCCCGCGTCATTGACCTTCAGGTCGTTTCCTTGGCCGGTCACCGTCGCGCTGGCGCCCTGCAGTGTGACGTGGGCGCCGGCGACCTTCGCCGGACTGAGCTGACCCTGCACCACGTGATAGGTCAGGATGCTCTTGAGCAGGGCGGCGTCGGTCTTCAGCTTGTCAATAGTGGCCGCCGGAAGCTTGTCGAACGCGGCGTTCGTCGGAGCGAACACCGTGTACTGGCCGTTGTTGAGGGTGTCGACCAGGTTCACCTGTGGGTTGAGCTTGCCCGACAGCGCCGAGGTCAGGGTGGTCAGCATCGGGTTGTTCGATGCCGCCGTCGCGACGGGGTCCTGCGCCATCCCAGCGACCGACCCGGGGCCGGTGGGGTTCTGCGAGGCGTACGCCGAGCACCCCGACCCGATCAGGTCGGCCGCCGGGTCGGCGGCCGCAGCGGAGGTGGTCATCGGTGCCGTTGTGCTGCTGGTCGCAACGGTCGAGCTGGTCGAGCTTTGCGCTGCGGGTTTGTTGCTCGAACAGCCCGAGAAACCCACGATCGCGATCGCGGCCAGGCTGGCCGCCGCGACTGTCTTGACCTGAACATTCGTCATTGCGCTTCGATTCCTTTGTTACGACGGCCGCAGCCGCCACCTCTGGGATGAACGCCAGTGATTCGGAGTGCGGGCGGTCACGGATGGGTCTGAATCGGACGGCCATGACGCGGGCTCGCGCCCTGAGCGCACACTCGAGCCGCCATGGCCCGCGACGGCCACCGGCGGCACAATGAGTGAGTGAGCTCCCCGAGGACCGAAGTGCGGGCCGACGGCCCGATCCGCGTGCTCGTGCTGGGCAGCACCGGCTCCATCGGCACCCAGGCGCTGGACGTCATCGCCGCCAACCCGGACCGCTTCGAGGTGGTCGGGCTGGCGGCGGGCGGGTCCAACCCGGACACCTTGGCGCGCCAGCGCGCCGAGACCGGAGTGACTAATATCGCCGTCGCCGATGAGCGGGCCGCCGCCACCCTGGGCGACGTCACCTTTCACGGCCCGGATGCGGTCACCCGGCTGGTCGAGGAAACCGAGGCCGATGTCGTGCTCAATGCCCTGGTCGGCGCGCTGGGCCTGCGACCGACGCTGGCGGCGCTGCACTCGGGCGCCCGGCTGGCGCTGGCCAACAAGGAATCGCTGATTGCCGGCGGCCCGCTGGTCCTGGCGGCGGCGCGACCCGGGCAGATCGTGCCGGTGGATTCCGAGCACTCCGCGCTGGCCCAGTGCCTGCGCGGCGGCGAGCCCGACGAGGTTGCCAAGCTGGTGCTGACCGCCTCGGGCGGACCGTTTCGCGGCTGGGCCGCCGCCGACCTGGAGGCCGTCACCCCCGAGCAGGCCGGCGCGCATCCGACCTGGTCGATGGGCCCGATGAACACGCTGAACTCGGCGTCGCTGGTGAACAAGGGACTCGAGCTCATCGAAACCCACCTGCTGTTCGGCGTCGGCTACGACCGCATCGAGGTCGTCGTGCACCCCCAGTCGATTGTTCATTCAATGGTCACGTTCACCGATGGCTCCACAATCGCCCAGGCCAGCCCGCCGGACATGAAGCTGCCCATCTCGCTGGCATTGGGCTGGCCGCGGCGGGTGCCGGGAGCGGCCCCGCAGTGTGACTTCACCACCGCGTCCACCTGGGAATTCGAGCCGTTGGACAGCGACGTTTTCCCGGCCGTCGAGCTGGCCCGGCAGGCAGGCGAGACCGGCGGCTGCATGACCGCGGTGTACAACGCCGCCAACGAGGAGGCCGCGGCGGCCTTCCTGGACGGCCGCATCAGCTTTCCGACCATCGTCAGAACAATCGCCGACGTGCTGAGCGCCGCCGACCAATGGGCCGTAACACCGGCTAACGTGGATGAGGTACTAGACGCGCAGCGCTGGGCACGGGAGCGAGCGCAGCGCGCGGTCACAACTGCAAGCCCCGCCAAAGTCTCGGGAATGGTCTTAGAAAGGTCCTAGCGGCTGATGATGTTCGGACTCGGCATTGCGCTGTTCGCGCTGGCCATCCTGATCTCGGTGGCCCTGCACGAATGCGGCCACATGTGGGTCGCGCGTGCCACCGGCATGAAGGTGCGCCGCTATTTCGTCGGTTTCGGCCCCACGCTGTGGTCGACGCGGCGCGGCGAGACCGAGTACGGCGTCAAGGCCGTTCCGCTGGGTGGCTTCTGTGACATCGCCGGGATGACCCCGGTCGAGGACCTGGCGCCCGACGAGTCCGACCGGGCCATGTACAAGCAGCAGACCTGGAGGCGGGTCGCGGTGCTGTTCGCCGGCCCGGGCATGAACTTCATCATCTGCGTGGTCCTGATCTACGTGATCGCACTCATCTGGGGGTTGCCCAACCTGCACCCGCCCACCCAGGCGATCGTCGGCGAAACCGCTTGCATCGCACCGGAAGTCGCCCCGGGCAAGCTCGGTGAGTGCACCGGTCCCGGACCGGCCGCATTGGCCGGCATCCGCCCCGGTGACGTGGTGGTCAAGGTCGGCGACACCAAGGTGTCCACCTTCGACGACATGGCCGCCGCGATCCGCAAGCTGCACGGCACCGTCCCGGTCGTCGTCGAACGTGACGGCACCCCGATCACCGCCTACGTCGACATCACGCAAACGCAGCGATACGTGGGCAACGGACAGGACGGCAAGCCCGCCCCCGCGACGGTCGGCGCCATGGGCGTCGGCGGCGTCAAACAGGCGCCCACGCACTACGGCGTGCTCGGCGCCATCCCGGCCACCTTCGCCTTTACCGGCGACCTGACCGCCGAGGTGGGCAAGGCGCTGGTCGCGATCCCCGGCAAGGTCGGCGCGCTGGTGCACGCGATCGGCGGCGGACAGCGCGACCCGCAGACGCCGATGAGCGTCGTCGGGGCCAGCATCATCGGCGGCGACACCGTCGACCACGGACTGTGGGTGGCGTTCTGGTTCTTCCTGGCCCAGCTGAACCTGATCCTGGGCGCGATCAATCTGTTGCCGTTGCTGCCGTTCGACGGCGGCCACATCGCCGTCGCGGTGTTCGAGAAGATCCGCAACCTGGTCCGGTCCGCGCGGGGCATGGTCGCGGCGGCCCCGGTCAACTACCTCAAGCTGATGCCGGCGACCTATGTGGTCCTGGTGTTCGTGGTCGGCTACATGCTGCTGACCGTGACCGCCGATCTGGTCAACCCGATCAGGCTCTTCCAATGAGCGTCGGCCTGGGCATGCCGGAAGCGCCGGCGCCCACGCTTGCGCCCCGGCGCAAAACGCGCCAGTTGATGGTCCGCGACGTCGGGGTCGGCAGCGATTCCCCGATTTCGGTGCAGTCGATGTGCACCACTAAAACGCACGACGTCAACACGACGCTGCAGCAGATCGCCGAGCTGACGGCCGCGGGCTGCGACATCGTCCGGGTGGCCTGCCCGCGTCAGGAGGACGCCGACGCCCTGGCCGAGATCGCCCGGCACAGCCAGATCCCGGTGATTGCCGACATCCACTTCCAGCCGAAGTACATCTTCGCCGCGATCGACGCCGGATGTGCTGCCGTGCGCGTCAACCCGGGCAACATCAAGGAGTTCGACGGGCGGGTCGGTGAGGTCGCCAAGGCGGCCGCCGCGGCCGGCATCCCGATCCGCATCGGCGTCAACGCCGGCTCGCTGGACAAGCGGTTCATGGAGAAGTACGGCAAGGCCACACCGGAGGCGCTGGTCGAGTCGGCGCTGTGGGAGGCCTCGCTGTTCGAGGAGCACGGCTTCGGCGATATCAAGATCAGCGTCAAGCACAACGATCCCGTCGTGATGGTCGCCGCCTACGAACAGCTGGCCGCGGCGTGCGACTATCCGCTGCACCTCGGTGTGACCGAGGCCGGGCCGGCCTTCCAGGGCACGATCAAGTCGGCGGTGGCCTTCGGCGCCCTGCTGTCCCGCGGCATCGGCGACACGATCCGGGTGTCCTTGTCGGCGCCACCGGTCGAGGAAGTCAAGGTCGGCATTCAGATTCTCGAATCGCTGAACCTGCGCCCGCGCGGGCTGGAGATCGTCTCGTGCCCGTCGTGTGGCCGCGCGCAGGTCGACGTCTACACCCTGGCCAACGCGGTGTCCGCGGGCCTGGACGGGCTCGACGTGCCGCTGCGGGTCGCGGTGATGGGCTGCGTCGTCAACGGCCCGGGGGAGGCCCGCGAGGCCGATCTCGGCGTTGCCTCCGGAAACGGCAAGGGGCAGATCTTCGTTCGCGGCGAGGTGATCAAGACCGTTCCCGAAGCTCAGATCGTCGAGACGCTGATCGAAGAGGCGATGCGGTTGGCTTCGGACATGGCCGGTGATAACGGTCCTGGCACAACAGCCAGCGGGACGCCGGTTGTCACCGTAAGCTGATAAGACCAGTTCTCTCTTACTGGTCCTGTCGTTCGCACCATGGAGAGTTCGCCAGATGTCGGCTCCGCCCCTGTTTCGCCTCGTTGGCGACAGACGGGTGTCCGTGGTGCGCGACGCCGCCGCGGTGTGGCGAGTATTCGACGAAGACCCGATCGGGGCCTGCATGGTCGCCTCCCGCGTCGCCGATCACGGTATCGACCCCGGCGCGATCGGCGGGGAGCTGTGGACCCGCCGCGGCGCGGACGAGTCGCTGTGTTTCGCCGGCGCCAACCTGATCCCGTTGCGGGGGCTGCCGGCCGACCTGAACGCGTTCGCCGACGAGGCGATGAGCGGGACGCGGCGCTGCTCGTCGCTGGTCGGGCGGGCGAGTCTGGTCCTGCCCATGTGGGAGCGGCTCGAGACCGCCTGGGGACCGGCCCGTGACGTGCGGGAACGCCAGCCGCTGATGGCGCTGGCCAAGCACCCGATGTGTGACCTCGACCCCGAGGTGCGTCAGGTGCGGCCGGAGGAGCTGGACGCCTACCTGGTGGCCGCGGTCGACATGTTCATCGGCGAGGTCGGCATCGACCCGCGGCTGGGTGACGGCGGTCGCGGCTACCGCCGCCGGGTGGCCAGCCTGATCGCCGCCGGGCGTGCCTGGGCCCGGTTCGAGCAGGGTCAGGTCGTCTTCAAGGCCGAGGTCGGGTCGCAATCGCCCGCGGTCGGGCAGATCCAGGGTGTCTGGGTGCATCCGGAGTGGCGCGGCCTGGGCCTCGGTGCTCGGGGCACCGCGATGCTGGCCGCCGTGATCGTCGGCAGCGGGCGGATCGCCAGCCTGTACGTGAACGACTTCAACGAGGTGGCCCGCGCCGCCTATGCCCGGGTGGGCTTCGCCGAGGTCGGCACCTTCGCCACGGTCCTGCTGGACTAGCCGGGCTGTCGCCCCCAGGCGCCGCCGGCGCCCGCCGCACGAACGCGCCACATTACGGTCTGGTCTCGGTGTGTCGGCGCCGGTGCACCGGCCGCTGTTCTTAACATCAGTAACGATGGCCACAAAAACCTCATCAGTATCAGTTGTTTCGGCAGCGGCGGTCCTGCTGCTGGTCGCGGCTGCCGCGCTGTCGGGCTGCACGCCGCGGCCCGACGGCCCGGGCCCTGCCGCGGAGAAGTTCTTCCGCGCCTTGGCCATTGGCGACACCGCGACGGCCGCCCAACTCAGCGACAACCCCATCGAGGCCCGCGAGGCGCTGAACGCGGCCTGGGCCGGGCTGCAGGCCACCCACTTGGACGCGCAGATCCTCAGCTCGAAGTACGCCGAGGACACCGGCACGGTCGACTATCGGTTCAGCTGGCACCTGCCGAAAAACCGGGTGTGGAGCTACGACGGCCAGCTGAAGATGGCCCGCGACGAGGGTCGCTGGGAGGTCCGCTGGGCGCCCAACGGGCTGCACCCCAAGCTGGGCGAGCACCAGACGTTCGCGTTGCGCGCCGATCAGCCGCGGCGCGCCTCGGTGAACGAACTCGGCGGCAGCGACGTGCTGGCGCCTGGCTACCGCTATCACTACACGCTGGACGCCACCAAGGCCGGCCCGCCGCAGTCGCTGAGCTTCACCACCCACTCGATCGTCGACGTGCTGCGGCCGTTCAACGACACGCTGACCGACCCGCAGCTGCTCGCCGAACGGGCCAGCTCGACAGCCAACCAGGTGGACCTGGGCGTCACGCTGCTGCCCGCCGACAACGACAAGGTCTTTCCGCTGATCGGCCACCTGCCCGGGATCGTGGTCACCCCGCAGGCCGACATGCTGGCGACCGACCCGCATTTCGCGCCCGCCGTCATCGGCGAGGTCAAGAAGGCCGTGATCGACCAACTCGACGGCCAGGCGGGCTGGCGGGTGGTCAGCGTCAACCAGAACAACGTCGACGTCGCGGTGCTGCACGAGGTCGAGGGAGCGCCGGCCCCGTCGGTGTCGATCACCTTGGATCGGGTCGTGCAGAACGCCGCCCAGCGCGCGGTGGACAACAAGGGCGGCAAGGCGATGATCGTCGCGATCAAGCCGTCGACGGGGGAGATCCTCGCGATCGCCCAGAACGGCGCGGCCGACGCCGACGGGCTGCCCGCCACCAACGGCCTGTTTCCGCCGGGGTCGACGTTCAAGATGATCACCGCCGGCGCCGCCGTGGACCGCGACATGGCCACGCCCAACTCGATGGTCGGCTGCCCGGGCCATCTCGACATCGGCCACCGCACGGTCCCGAACTACGGCGGCTTCGACCTCGGCGTGGTGTCGATGTCGCGCGCCTTCGCCAGTTCGTGCAACACCACGTTCGCCGAGTTGAGCAGCAAGATGCCGCCGCGGGGCCTGACGCAGACGGCCTCCCAATACGGGATCGGGCTCGACTACACGGTCGACGGCATCACCACCGTCACCGGGTCGGTGCCGCCGACGGTCGACCTGGCCGAGCGCACCGAGGACGGCTTCGGGCAGGGCCGGGTGCTGGCCAGCCCGTTCGGCATGGCGCTGGTGGCGGCCACCGTCGCTGCCGGGAAAACCCCTGTGCCGCAATTGATTGCGGGCCGGCCGACGACGGTCGAGGGTGACAGCACCCCGATCAGCCCGAAGATGATCGACGCGCTGCGCCCGATGATGCGGCTGGTAGTGACCAATGGGACAGCCAAGGAGATCAACGGCTGTGGCGAGATCTACGGGAAGACCGGTGAGGCCGAGTTCCCGGGCGGGTCACATTCCTGGTTCGCCGGGTACCGCGGCGATCTGGCCTTCGCGGCGCTGATCGTCGGGGGCGGCAGCTCGGAATGGGCGGTCCGGATGACCAAATTCATGTTCGAGTCGCTGCCGCCGGGCTATCTGACCTGAAACCTTTCGGCCTGGCAACCCGGAACGGCGTAAATTGCGGGCATGACGGATAGCGGCGGGGACATGGTGACGCTGCGCGTCTCCGATGCGGACCGCAACGGCACGATGCGGCGACTGCACAACGCGGTTGCGCTCGGCCTGATCGATATCGACGAATTCGAGCAGCGCTCGTCGCGGGTGTCCTACGCGCGCACCCAGGGCGAGCTGGACGGCCTGGTCGGTGACCTGCCCGGGCCGGGCGCGATCGTCACCTCGGCGGCGGATCGGATCGAGCTGCGGGGCTGGGCCGGCTCGCTGCGGCGGCACGGCGAATGGACGGTGCCCACCCGGTTGGCGCTGGTACGGCGGCTCGGCTCGGTCAAACTCGAGCTCACCAAGGCCCGGTTCGCCGGGCCGGTAGTGGTCGTCGAGCTCGACGTGCGGTTCGGCTCGGTCGACATCTGGCTGCCGGAGGGCGCCAGCGCCTCGATCGACGACGTCGAGGTCTACGGCGGCAGTGCTCGCGACCGCCGCAAGGATGCTCCCGGCGAGGGCAGGCCGCATGTGGTGCTGACCGGGCGGGTGGTGTGCGGCTCGGTGACCATCCACGGACCCCGCCGTTCGCTGCTGCACCGCCGCAAGCCCTGATGCCGGCGCCTGCGGCTCCCGCAGCCACACCCGAGCCCGCTGCCTGCGATTAAGCTAGCGAGCATGTCTGTTCGCACCGCGCTTTCGCCCGGAGTGTTGTCCCCGACTCTGCCGGTGCCCAACCGCATCCCGCGACCCGAGTACGCGTGGCAGCCCACCGCCAAGGAGGGCACCGAGCCGTGGGTGCAGACGCCCGAGGTGATCGAGAAGATGCGCGTCGCGGGCCGGATTGCGGCCGGTGCGCTGGAGGAGGCGGGCAAGGCGGTCGCGCCCGGCGTGACGACCGACGAGCTGGACCGCATCGCGCACGAGTACATGGTGGACCACGGCGCCTACCCGTCGACCCTGGGCTACAAGGGCTACCCCAAGTCCTGCTGCACCTCGCTCAACGAGGTGATCTGCCACGGCATCCCCGATTCGACGGTGGTCGAAGACGGCGACATCGTCAACATCGACGTCACCGCCTACATCGACGGCGTGCACGGCGACACCAACGCGACGTTTCTGGCCGGCGATGTGTCCGAGGAACACCGGCTGCTCGTCGAGCGCACCCGTGAGGCGACGATGCGGGCGATCAACGCCGTCAAACCCGGACGCGCGCTGTCCGTCGTCGGACGCGTGATCGAGGCATACGCAAACCGGTTCGGGTACAACGTGGTTCGCGACTTCACCGGTCACGGCATCGGCACCACGTTTCACAACGGGCTGGTCGTGCTGCACTACGACCAGCCGTCGGTCACCACGGAGATCCAACCGGGAATGACGTTCACGATCGAACCGATGATCAATCTGGGCTCGCTGGACTACGAAATCTGGGACGACGGCTGGACCGTGGTCACCAAGGACCGCAAGTGGACCGCACAGTTCGAGCACACCCTGCTGGTCACCGACACCGGTGCCGAAATCCTGACCCAGGTCTAGGAAGCCGTGAGCGCTTGAGCGGCGCGCTGCTGGTCGCGGGTACCAGCTCCGATGCGGGCAAATCGGTGGTCGTCGCGGGCCTGTGCCGGCTGCTGGCCCGCACCGGGGTCAGGGTCGCGCCGTTCAAGGCGCAGAACATGTCCAACAACTCCGCGGTCACCGTCGAGGGCGGCGAAATCGGCCGGGCCCAGGCCATCCAGGCCCGGGCGGCGGGACTGCAGCCCAGCGTGCGGTTCAACCCGATCCTGCTCAAGCCGGGCAGCGACCGGACGTCGCAGCTGGTGATCCGCGGGCGTGTTGCCGAATCAGTGACCGCGGCAAGCTATTTCGAGTATCGCGACCGGCTCACGGAAGTCGTCGCCGACGAGTTGGCTTCGCTGCGCGACGAATTCGACGTGGTGATCTGTGAAGGTGCCGGATCTCCGGCCGAAATCAACTTGCGTGCAACAGATTTGGCTAACATGGGTCTGGCCCGTGCCGCGAAACTGCCCGTCGTCGTGGTCGGCGACATCGACCGTGGTGGTGTGCTGGCGCATCTGTTCGGCACCCTGGCGGTGCTCGACCCCGACGATCAGGAACTGATCGCGGGCTTCATCGTCAACAAGTTTCGCGGCGACCCCGCGCTGCTGGAGCCCGGGCTGCGGCAACTCCTCGAATTGACCGGCCGCCCGACCTACGGGGTGTTGCCCTACGCCGACGAGCTCTGGCTGGATGCCGAGGACTCGCTGTCGGTGCTCGCCCGTCGCGTCGTCGGTAGGCCGGCGCCGCCGCGCGGCGGTGAGTGGCTCCAGGTCGCCGCCGTCCGGTTGCCCCGGATCTCCAACTCGACCGACATCGAGGCGCTGGCCTGCGAGCCCGGTGTGCTGGTCCGCTGGACCAGCGACCCGGCCGACCTCGCCGACGCCGACCTGGTGGTGCTTCCCGGGAGCAAGGCGACCGTCGCCGATCTGCACTGGCTACGCGATCAGGGCCTGGCCGCCGCGATTACCGAGCACGCCGGGGCCGGCAAGCCGCTGTTGGGGATTTGCGGGGGATTCCAGATGCTGTGCCAACGGATCCAGGACACGGTGGAATCCGGTAGCGGGGAAGTGGCGGGGCTCGGGCTGCTGGACGCCGACATTGTGTTCGCCGAGGAGAAGGTGCTGCGGCGGTGGGAGCGGCCGCTGTCCGGCTACGAAATCCACCACGGCCGGCTGGCCCGTTACCTCAACGAGCCGTGGTTCCAGGCGGGCGACGACCTGCACGGCCTGGCCCACGGCGCGGTCTTCGGAACGCATTGGCACGGCCTGCTGGACAACGACGACTTTCGCCGCGACTGGCTGACCGAGGTGGCCGCGGCCGCCGGACGGACACGGTTCGTTGTCGCCGACGACACCGACGTCGCGGCGCGACGCGACGCCCAACTGGACGCGGCCGCCGAACTGCTCGCGTCGCACCTCGACATGGACGCCGTCCTCGGCCTGCTCGACGGCCCGCCACCGCGGCCACAGCTGGTGAGCCGGCTGCGGCCGTAACGCCGGCGGCTCGCGCGGCGCCGGGAGAAACCTCGCGCGGTGCCAATATTGGCTGTAGCGTGCGTAAGTGCCCTCGATGATGACCACGCTCGACGGGTTTCCCGTCCCGGTGGGCGTGTCCGGTCCGGAGAAGGGTGTCGTCGTCGTCATCCTCGGCGATGAACAGCGAGAGTTAGCCGCTTATGACGCGGTCTGTGAGCGCCTCCACACCGCGTCGCTGCGCACCATCGTGATCGGCCTCGACCCGCGGCTGACCCCTAAGTCGGTGATCGGCATCCTGGACGGCCTGGGTATCGGCTGGGCCGTCGTGGTGGGGGACCGCGCCGGCGGCGACATCGCCTGGGAGCTCGCGGCGACCAAGCTGGGCCGGTTTGTTGGCCTGGTCGTCGTGGACCGCGGGCATCCGTGCGTGGCCGACGTCAACGGCGTGGTCCGCGACGAGCACTGTCCCCCGGTCGAGATCGGCACCACCGTGTTGGTCAGTACGCCGGGTGGGCGGACGGTCGCCCGCAACAGCCAGCGGTTCGTGTACGCCGACTACCGCAGCGTGGACATGCTCGGACGGCGCAACGCCCAGGAGTCGACCGCCCAATTAGCGGCCGAGATCGTCTTGCGTACCAGCACCTGGTAGGACTGTCCGGCCGGCATACGTTTGGCGACAGCGTGGTCGCGCAGTCAAGGAAAGGACGCTGCGGCGTGAACGCCTCTGGAATGCGTCGGCCGGTCATCGGCCTGACCAGCTATCTCGAGCAAGTGCAGTCCGACGGCTGGGACATCCCGGCGGGCTATCTGGGCGCCAACTACTTCGAGGGTGTCATCAAGGCGGGCGGCGTGGCGGTGCTGCTGCCGCCTCAGCCGGCGGATCCCGGGGTCGCCGAGAGCGTGCTCGACCACCTCGACGGGTTGATTGTCACCGGGGGATACGACGTCGACCCGGCCGCCTATGGCCAGCAACCGCATCCGAAGACCGACGCGCCCCGCACGGTCCGCGACCAGTTCGAGTTCGCGCTGTTGCGCGCCGCACTGGAACGCGGTCTTCCGGTGCTGGGCATCTGCCGCGGCACGCAGATGCTCAATGTCGCATTCGGTGGAACCCTGCATCAGCATCTGCCCGACGTTCTTGGCCACCGCGGGCATCACGCGGGCTACGGGCGCTTCACCAAGTTGCCGGTCACCACGGTTGCCGGGACCAGGCTCGCCGAGCTACTCGGCGAGTCCGCCGACGCCTGGTGCTATCACCACCAGGCCGTCGACAAGGTCGGTGACGGCTTGATCGTCAGTGCCTGGGACGCCGACGGCGTCGTCGAGGGGCTGGAGGTACCCGGGGATAACTTCGTGGTCTGTGTGCAGTGGCATCCCGAGCAATTCCTCGAGGACCTACGGCTGTTTACGGCGATCGTCGACGCCGCGAGCTCGTATGCGTCCGGCACGCGGGTCGCCTAACGGGTCTGTGGCCATTGCGGCGGTTCACCGTTGTTGACCAAATGCATTGGCTCATAGCCCCACCCGCGTTCCAGGGTGGCCGGGGGTGGCGTCCTGGCCAGCCAGCTTTGCGGCACGGTCAGCGTCCCGATCGATGCCGCGCGCCCGAAGCCCGGCACCGCTGCCCGAGCGCGGATCGGTAACCGGGACAACAACGTTGCCGCTTTTTGCAGTGCCGCGTTCTTGTTCCGGGCATTCAAGTGGTTGATCGCGAAGTCCGACGGCGCACACAGCGAACCAAGCTTGGACAGCGATGCGGTCACCGGCGATAGGTACGTGTCGAACACTGCCGACGGTTCCCCGGACGACGTAGCCAGTGCATCGAGAGCATCGGGTATCGCCGAGATCACGTGGCGGCCAGCCGAGATCACTGCCGGCGCGTGCGGCGTCCGGCTGTCCCGGCCGGGATTCACACCGGCCAGTGGTGGCGACGCGAACGGTGTCACCGCCGCGGCGTCGGCGCAGGCCTGCGCGTAGGTGTGCATCGCATCGACGTCCTGGGCCCACATCTGGTCGTAGTCGCTCTCGGCGTCCGCGATGGCCGCGCTTGACTGGCCCAGACAATTCGTCTCGGCCAGCCACCTGCACAGCATGCGGTTGGCCTGGATTGCCGAAGGGGTCACCGTCGCCGCCAGCGCCAACTCGTAGGCATTCGCGGCGGAGGTAGCCCGGGCGGCCGTCCGTTCGGCTTGTGCCGCAACGTCGGTCAGCCATTGGGCGTGGGTGTTCATCGCGGGTTGCGCGGTCGCCGAATTATATTGCGCCGCGGCGCCATATAAGCGAGCAGCGAGCTTGCTCCATGCCGTTGCGGCGTCGGTCATCGATCGTGAGCCGGGGCCCGAATGCAGCAGCCCCGAGTTGATTTCGGGCGGTAGCGTTGCGAAATCCATTGCTATCACGCTTTAAGGGCTGCGGAGAATGGTGAAAACATGGACGTTCCCTTCAAAGAGATAGACGCGAACAAGAACGCCGCCAAGGGCGTTCGCTTTTCGCTCCTGCGGAAGTTGTAACAGGCCTCACAACGCATCTCACACGGTCGAAAGCGAGGCGGGCGCAGCCTGGTGCTGTCCGATCAACGACGAGCAACGCAGAGCAGCGTCAATATCTCCTGTTTGTGGCATTCGGGTGCGGGGGTGCCGTCGGGCACGCCGCCGAAGCGAAAACCGCTGCCCGCAAAAGAAACCGGCAGTACGGACAGTAACGAGTGCGCCGATATGCGCGTCCAGAGGTCCGGGCGGTCTCGCGTCATCCACATGCTGTGGAACGGCTTCTTGTTCACCGGGGACGCGTCCCATGAACTGCCCTGTTGCAGGTGGACCGCCATGGTGAACGCGCTATCAGATTGCGGATGACCGGAATTCGGTGTCGACTGCGACCACGCCGCGGGTTCGGGCAGGGTGGCCGCCGAAAATTGGGACCGCAACGCAGAACCGGCGATGAGGCTGGCAAACAGACTCAGCGCCGCGATAACGGCGATGGCTGCCTGCCGCCGCCGAGTGTGACTTGCGCCCCGGACGTTCACAGTGGCCCGACTGTACCGGACAAAGCTGGTCTTCGACGGTCGCCAGCTGTGAGGTGGATCGGAGTCTGTTGTGTATTGCGCTACGCGGCGAAAACGATGAGCGGTATCGCCATTTCGGCCGCGGTGGCCCCGCCGTGAAACCCGATGAGGCGGGCCGCTTCCGGGGGCTCGCGCTTGGTGGCCAGCACCGCGGTGTCGCCGGTGCAGATCACGACGACGTCGCCGATGCGCGCCAGGTGTCCCGGATCGACCGGCCCGAACATCCCGGTGGCCACCGCCTGGTCGCGGCTGTATACCTGGGCCCGGCCGTCCAGCAGCGCGCTCCACGTGGCCTGCACATCGGCCGCGGCGCCCGGTTCGGTGTGCAGGTAGCGCACCCGCGGTTCACCCGCGACCACCCGGACGCCCGCACTCAGCCGGGCGTCGGTGTCCAGGTCGACGCGGGCCTGCGGCGGCACGTTGAGGCCGCCGTGATCGGCGGTCACCAGCAGCGCGGCGTTGGCCGGCAGGGCATCGACCAGGCGTGTCAGCAGCGTGTCGACCCGTGCGGCGGCGTCATGCCAGTGCGGCGATCCGATGCCGAACACGTGCGCGGCGGTGTCCAGGTCGGCGGTGTAGCCGTAGACCAGGCCGGGGGCCGCGCCCAGCTCGTCGATGACCAGCTGGGCGTAGTCGTCGCCGGGGTTGCTGGGGCGAAAATCCGCGCCGCGATACGCCGAATCCGTCAGTCCGCTGCCCAGGAACAGCGCGGGCAGCACGGCCCGCGCGGCGACCCCGCATCGCTGCAGCCGCTCGAACCAGGTGGGCAACGGCTGCCACTGCGCCGAAGGCGGGGCCCAGGGTGAGTCCGAGCGCCAGTAGATGTGGGTCAGCACCCGGTCGGTGCCCGGGACGTTGAGGGTGAAGCCAAGGATGCCGTGTTCGCCGGGCTGCGCGCCGGTGCCCAGCGATACCAGGCTGCTCGGCGTGGTCGACGGGAAGGTGCAGGTGAGTTGGGACATCCGCCCCGCGCCGCCGGCCAGCACCGAGGCCAGCAGCGGCGCGCTGCCCGCCAACTCCGGTAGCAGGTGCCAGCCCAGTCCGTCCACCAGCACGACGGCGACCCGATCAACCTGCCCGGCAACCGATTCGGTGACCGCCAACCTGTCGACGGCACCCGGCACGCCGAGCAGTGCGGCCGCCGCCGGAAGCACATCGCACAGGGAGCCGGGCGCTGCAGCGGACATGGCCCCAGTCTGGCACGGCTAAACCTGTGCCAGCCGTTGACTGGTCACCCGCAGCTGCCGGTCGGTGCTCTCAGCCAGCGCACGCCGCTGCTGCGGGTCCAGCCGCCCACACAGCCGGCCCCAGTGCACCGCGACCTCGTCACCGACGGCCACGTCGGGGACCGCGCTGTACCCGTCGGCCCAGATGTCGAGCAATCGCAGCGACGGCTCGCCCAGGGCCAGCGCCCGCCCATCGCAGACCAGCCGCCGGCAGCTCACCTCGACGTCGTCACCTTTTCGGGAAACGACTGTGCCCCAGGTGATTCGGCAGTTGTCCAGCACACCGAGCGGATGTTCGTCCATGCCTCGACCGAGAAATCGTGTCCACGGGTACACGCCGAACACATGGAAGCAATGGTTGCCGGCCGCTTCGCGCGCCAGCTCCGATGTCAGGTGTGACCAGTAACGTCCGGCCTGCGGCCCGATGATCGCCAGCAACGCCTCGTAGAAGTCCCGCGCATCGATTCCGGCGCCGATGCCGCCGCCGAGCCAATACGATTCGACCAGGCGATGATCCAGCGGGTCGGCGATACCCGTCAGCGCGGCCAGCACCCGCAGATACGGCCAGGCCCCGGAGAACGTCGTCGCCGCGGCGCGTACCTCGGCTACCGAGCCGTCCCGCAGCGTGGCGCCCAGCGCTGGCCCGCAGTAGCCCAGTGCGTTGGGTGCATACGCGTAGCGGGCGAACATCTCGACGCCCCTCTGATTCAAGACTGTGCCACCAGTTTGACCGCGTCACGGTGCATGCGGCCGAAGTTGTAGTAGGCCGCGCAGGCCCCCTCGGGCGACACCATGCACGTACCGATCGGCGTCTCCGGCGTGCAGGCCGTGCCGAAAACCTTGCACTCCCAGGGCTTCAGCACACCCTTGAGCACCTCACCGCATTGACATGCCTTCGGGTCGGCGACCCGCACACCGGGCATCGCGAACCGCAGCTCGGCGTCGAACTCCGCGAAGTCGTCGTGCAGTCGCAGTGCGCTTTGCGAAATGAAGCCCAGGCCTCGCCATTCGAAATGCGGGCGTAGCGCGAACACCTTGCCCAGCAGCGCCAGCGCGGCCGGGTTGCCGTGCTCGGGCACCACCCGGTTGTACTGGTTCTCCACCTCGCAGCGGCCCTCACGGATCTGACGCAGCAGCATCGCGACCGCGGCCAGGATGTCCAGCGGCTCGAAGCCGGCCACCACCAACGGCTTTCGATACACATCGGGGACGAATCGATATGGCCGGTTGCCGACCACCGTCGACACGTGCCCGGGACCGATGAACCCCGACAGCCGCAGATCCGGCGACTCCAGGATCGCCTTGATGGGCGGCACGATCGTGACGTGGTTGCAGAACACGGAGAAGTTCGGCAGTCCCAGCTCGCGTGCCCGTACCAGCGTGACCGCGGTGGACGGCGCGGTGGTTTCGAAGCCGATCGCGAAGAACACGACGTGGCGGTCCGGGTTGTCCATCGCGATCTTGCACGCGTCCAGCGGCGAATAGACGAAACGCACGTCGGCGCCCCGGGCCTTGGCGTCCAGCAGGCTTCCGTTCGAACCCGGCACCCGCATCATGTCGCCGAAGCAGGTGAAGATGACGCCGGGCTGACCGGCCAGCCACATCGCGTCGTCGATGCGGCCCATCGGAATAACGCAGACCGGACAACCCGGGCCGTGCACCAATTCGACGTTGTCGGGCAGCAGATGCTCGATGCCGTGCCGATAGATGGTGTGGGTGTGCCCGCCGCACACCTCCATGAACTTGAACTGTTCGCCTGCTTGGGAAGCCCCGCTGCCGGCCAGGTGCTCGATCGCGCCGAGCAGCTTGCGGGCCGCGGCGGGATCGCGGAATTCGTCAACGAATTTCATTGCCGTCTCCCTTCAGACGATGGCCGACGAGTCGAAGGCTGCCATTTCGGTGGTGTAGGCCTCGCCGAGCTTTTTGATCGCGGCCAAGGTGAGCAGCGCCTCGGTTTCGTCGATCTTGGCCATCGCGAACCCGACGTGGACCAGCACCCACTCGTCGGGCCCAGGCATGTCGTCCTCCAGCAAGCGCACGCTGATCGTGCGCTGCACGCCGCTGACGTCGACCTTCGCCAAATACTGTGCAGGGTCCGTGATTTCAACGATCCTGCCCGGAATTCCCAGGCACATGTCGGCGCATCTCCTTTCCGTCAGCAGATCCTTGGTAGTGGATCCCCGACGAGCATGTCGACGATGCGGGTCCCGCCGAATCCGGTGCGCAGTACCACGGCGTCCGCGGGTTCGGCGACGATTTCTCCGACCACGGCCGCCTGCGTCCCGAGCGGATGCGACCGCAACGCGGCCAGTCCGGCCTCGGCTTCCTGCGGCGCGACGACGGCGACGAACTTGCCCTCGTTGGCGACATAGAGCGGATCGATGCCGAGCAATTCGCACGCACCATTGACCTGTGCCTGCAACGGGAGTCGCTGCTCGTCGAGCACCACCCCGAGACCGCAGGCCTGGGCCAGCTCGTTGCATACCGTGCCGACGCCGCCGCGGGTGGCGTCGCGCAGCCAGCGAGTGGAGGGCGCCGCGGCCATCAGCACTTCGACCAGCGGGCTGACACAGGCGGTGTCGGAAGCGATGTCGGCCTCGATGGCCAGATCGCCGCGGGCCAGCATGACGGCCATGCCATGCTCGCCCATCGACCCGGACAACAGCAGTTTGTCGCCGACGCGCACCGAATCCGCCGACAGGGTGCGCCCGGCCGGGATGACGCCGGCTCCCGCGGTGGTGATGAACAGTCCGTCGGCCGCGCCCCTGGGCACCACCTTTGTGTCGCCGGTGACGATCTGCACACCCGCCTTGGTGGCCGCCGCGGCCATATCGGCGACGATTTCCTTCAGCTCACCGATCGCAAAGCCCTCTTCGAGCACGAACGCCGCCGATATCCAGGCCGGCACGGCGCCCGTCATCGCCAGGTCATTGCAGGTGCCATTGACGGCGAGCTCACCGACGCAACCACCCGGAAAACGCCTGGGCTGCACCACAAACGAGTCGGTGGACATCGCCAGTCGCTCGCCGCTGGGCAACGTGAGCACCGCGCCGTCACCGAGTGACTCCAGCGCCGGGTTGCGAAACGCCTCCATGAACACCGCGTCGACCAGCGCCGCCGACGCTTTCCCGCCGGCGCCATGCGCCAGCGTCACATGGTCGTCGAGTAACCGCGGCCGGCGCCGGCGGAACGACTCGATCCGCTCGATCACCTCACCCTCGGCGAAGCGCGGCCCCGACGAAAGATAGTTGTTCATGCGGCCCCCACACCTCGGTCGCCGGACCGTTCGTGAACCGCCAGCCACAGCTGATAGCCCAGCAGCGCTTGAGATTCCTGGATCCGGTGCACACTTTGTGATCGAACGACAAAGCAGGCGTCCACATTTGGATTGTTCACGAAGGCACCGCCGTCGTAGCCGGCGAAACCGATGGTGTACAAGCCGCGTTGGTGCGCCTCGGCCAGCGCGGTGAGCAGATTCGGCGAGTTGCCGCTGGTCGACATTGCGATGGCGATGTCACCGGCTTTGGCGCGGGCGATCAGCTGACGGGCGAATACCAGCTCGAACCCGACATCGTTGCCCAGCGCGGTCACGATGGCCTGGTCGGCGGTCAACGACCAGGCCGGCAGCGACGTGCCGATCGGCGGCCGGGCGAACAAGGTGGCAAGGGTAGCGGAATCGGTGCAGCTGCCACCGTTTCCGAAGGTGAACATCCGTCCGCCCGCGGCGAACCGGCGTGCCGTCTCGGTGGCGGCCACATTCAGCAGCTCGGCGTTGGTGTCCAGTGTGGCGCGCCGCAATGCCAGGCTTTCGGCCGCCTTCGCCCGCGCCGACGCCGCCAGGTCGGCGAGCAGCGAGGTGGGGTCGTCCTCCTGCGCGTCGATGAACGGATAGAGAAAGTTGGTGGGTTCGTCGCGGCTCATAACGTGTCCTCGATTCGGCTGATCGCGGTGCCGGCATGCACGAGCACCAGATCGCCGGTGGCAACGGGACCCACGAGCGTGGTCACGACGTTCTCCACGCCGCGTGCGGTGCGCACGGTGGCCGTCTCGTCGGCGCAGGCGGCCCTCACCTCGCCCAGGCGGCCCTCGTCGCTGCACGTCACGCAGACGTCCTCGGCGCATTCGGGTTTGAGCAGCCCGGCGTGCTCGAAGCAGACGTGCGTCAGCTCCCACAGCAGGTGATAGAACAACACGAAGCCACCGGTTGCGGGCACCCGCGGATCCGGATCGTCCAGCCACAGCACGTGATCGGCCATCCCTGCCCGCGGTCGCTCGCCGCTGCCGATCCACATCGTGGTGGCACCCCATGCGGGGCCGCGTCGCATCACCGAGCGCACGTCCGCGTCGTGCGCACCGGAGACCGCGATCACGATGTCGCCTGGGCGCACCGAAACCCGCACCAGATCAACCAGATCGGGCCCGGTGAGTGCGACGGCGGGCAATGCTCGTTTCCCCACGATCACCGGATGGACGAACTCGACCGCGATGTGCATTGCATGCGGCTCCCAGCACGGGGCGATGGACCACATGGTGGCACCGGCGGCGAACCGCTTGGCCAATGTGAAGGCCGCGGCGGCCAGGTCAGTGGCCAGATCCGAGGCCAGTTCGGAGCCGAGCCCGCGGTCGATCGCCGTGAACGTCGTCATGACATCTCCTCGAGTGCGGTGAGCATCGAGATCGCCGCCTGGCCCAGCGCCAGCCCGCCGTCGTTGGGCGGCACGGTGTGATGGGTCAGCACCTCAAAACCATTGTGCTGCAGCAGCTCACGACAAGCACGCAAGAGCAGCACGTTCTGGAAAACACCGCCGGTCAGGCCCACCAGCCGGATCGGGCCGGCCACCTGCGCGACTACCTTGGCGACCGCGACCGCGACGGCCCGGTGAAACGCGGCCGCCAGCAGCGCCGGTGGTGTGCCCGCGTAGAGCGCCGACACCGTGGTTTGCACGCAGGTGGCCGGGTCGATCACCCCGTCGGGCCGCACGGTCAGCGGTAGTGACGGACCGGGGCCCGCGGCGCACTCGGCCAGCGCCTCGAGCTCGATGGCGGCCTGGCCTTCGTAGTCGATGCGGTGCCGCACCCCCAACAGCGAGGCGATCGCGTCGAACAACCGGCCCATGCTGGAACACGGCACACATCCGGTGCCGCTGTCCAATTGTGAACGGGTGAGCCGCAATTCCTCAGCCGAAGCCGCGGCGACCGGCGCCAGTTGCGGGGTCCAGTCGATGCCGGCCATCCACAACTGGGACAGCGCCATCCGGCACGGGTTGCGAACGGCGGCGTCGCCGCCCGGCAGCGGCACCGGCAACAGATGGCCGGCTCGCACGAAGCGGTGGCTGTCGCGGTCGAGGACAAGGATTTCCCCGCCCCAGATCGTGTCGTCACAGCCGTACCCGGTGCCGTCGAAGGAGACGCCGACCACGGGTTCACCGAGGCGGCCGTGTTCGGCCAACAGCGAGGCCACATGCGCGTGATGGTGCTGGACGAGATCCAGCGGTCGATCACCGGCGCGACGTTCGGCCCAGCTGCGGGTATGATACCCCGGATGTAAATCGGCGGCTAATCGGGCTGGCTCACAACGGATTTCGCTGAGCTGACGCACCGCACGCTCGAACGCCCGCAGCGTCTGCCAGCTGGCCATGTCGCCGATGTGGCCGGACAGGTAGGCGTGCGAACCGTCGGTGAGGCAGAACGTGTTCTTCAACTCGCCGCCCACCGCCAGCACCGCCGGGCCGCGGCGCCCCAGATCGACCGGCAGTGGGGCATAACCGCGCGACCGGCGGATCGGGAGCTCCCGGCCGTCCACCACGCGCACCACCGAGTCGTCACACGGCACGTGAATGGGCCGGTCGTGGTCGAGGATCGCGTCGCAGAGTCCCGGGAGCCGGGAGGCGACGTCGTCGTCGGTGAAGCAGATGGGTTCCTCGGTCCGGTTGGCGCTGGTGAACACCAGCGCATCGGGAGCGGGGGTCAGCAGCAGGTGGTGGACGGGGGAGTACGGCAGCATCAGCCCCAGCAGCGGGCTGCCGGGGGCGACGGCCGCAGCGACCGGCGCGCCCGGACGCCGCCGCAACAACACGATCGGGCGCGCGGGACTCGACAGCACCGCGGCCTCGTCGTCGTCGATCTCGGCGTAGCGGCGCGCGACGTCCACGTCGCGGACCAGCATGGCGAACGGCTTGGCGCCGCGTGCTTTTCGTGCCCGCAATGCCCCAACGGCCGTTTCGTCGTCGACGGCACAGGCCAGGTGGTAGCCGCCGATGCCCTTGATGGCGACCACCGCGCCCGCCGTCAGCGCCCGTTGGGCGGCCGCCAGCGCCGTGTCCGACCCCGCGACCCGCCCGTCCTGCGACCAGAACCACAGCGAGGGACCGCATTCGGGGCAGGCGATCGGCTGGGCGTGGAACCGGCGATTCGCGGGATCGTGGTATTCGGCCGCACATCGCGCGCACATCGGGAACGCCGCCATCGTGGTGGCCCGGCGGTCATAGGGTAATTCGCGGATGATGGTGAACCGCGGTCCACAGTTGGTGCACGTGACGAACGGGTGGCGGTAGCGCCGATCGTGGGGGTCGAACAGCTCGGCGACACAGTCGTCGCACACCGCGATGTCGGGCGGAATCGGGGTGGTGGCACCGGTGATCGCCCGACTCGCCACGATCCGGAACTCGTGCCCGCAACTGGTATCCGCGGTCAGGTCCGCCACGCTGACGGCGGCGATGCGGGCCAGCGGCGGGGCCTGGGCCCGCAGTCGGCGACCGAACTCCGACACGCGTGCCGGTTCGCCCTGTGCCTCGACAAAGACCGCGCCCGAGTCGTTACCGACGAAGCCGGCCAGGCCGAGCTCGGTGGCGATCCGGTGCACGAACGGTCGGAAGCCGACTCCTTGAACGACACCGGTCACAATGAAGCGCTGCCGCACCTGCGGGTAGCAGCAGTCGGGCGCCAGCAGCAGGGGCCCCGACGAGGAGAGGCCGGCCATCTCAACCGCCCTCCGGCAGGGTCGGATCGATGTCGCCGCGGCCCATCAGTTCGAGACCGGCCATCGCCTGCTCGGCCCCGGCGCGGTCGGTCTTCTCGACCACGAAGCCCAGGTGGATGATCACCCAGTCACCGCGCTCGAATGTCTCGTCGGGCAGCATCCCGACGTTGACCTTGCGCGCCTGCCCGGTGACCTCGACCAGCGCCAGCTGGCCCTCGTAACCGTCCAGCATCCTGATCACCTGACCGGGTATCCCCAAACACATCTCAGCACTCCTCGCGCACCGCGCAGGCCGTCGGAGCCTGTAGCGCGGCGACGATCTCCTCGATCGCATGAACGGCCCGCGGAACGGCTTTGGCGACCGGTTCGGTGAGACCGATGCCTTCTTCTACGCAGCCGGCCTCACACCCGACCACAACCGTGTAGGGCGGATTGCCGCCGAGCGCGCGCAGGCCGGCGAACACCGCGGCCGGGTCCATGCTGTGTCCATCGAAACCAACTGTGGCACAACCAGAGTCATGGTCAGCCTGGAACACGTGCAGGGTTCCCGGATGTCCGCGACTGGGTACCGCGTCGACGAGGACCAGGGTGTCCCAGTCCTCCAGTAGGTCATACGCGAGGTGCATACCCGCGATGCCGTAGTCGGTCACCCGGACACTCGGATTGTTATGTGGCAGCGTGGCGTTGCGGACCACTTCGGAGCCGAATCCGTCATCGCCCAAGAAGATGTTGCCGATCCCGGCCACCAGGATGCGCGCGTTCATGGCCGTCTCCGACGCGGCTACATCCGCCTCAACTTCAGGTAGCGGCGGGCGTCGGGCAGCGACACCACCCCCAGTACTACCGCGATCCCGACCACCAGTGCGATGACGGCGATGAATACCCAACCTAAGACCTCCATGTCGAACTCCTTTCTCCGGTGTTGGTTTGTGTTTCCAGAGGCTCGACTTCGTCGGGGGAGAAGTACAGGTAGCGGCCGTACCAGTCGTGCAGTTCGGCGGCTGGGTCGTCCTCTACCACGACGCCGACATGTTTGTTGCCCTCTACGTCCTCGTGCACCGACGTGACACGGGCGGTCTTGCCGGCGACGAAGATATCCTGAGCGTCGGCGTTGCGCCGCGGCCGCAACCGAACCCGGACGCCCCGCGCGACGCGGATACCGTTCACCAGCACCGCGTCGATCTCTGGGCAAACAGCGTTGTCCGCCAGCGGATCCCACCAGTCGACGCCGTCGGGAATCTCTGGGACCAGGCCTGCGGGCAGGTCGAGCCGGTGCGGATCGCGCAGCACGCCGTGCAGGCGTGCCATCGTGTCGGGCGACATCGTGTCGCACGCCTCGATGATCCGTGCGGCCCGCGGATCCGTGGCCCGGGCCTGCGCCTTCTCGTCGTCGGTCATCGTCATCACGCGCAGAGTCAAGATCTCGTCGATCTCGGTGCAGTCATACAGCGCGGTATTGCTCTGCTCGGCGACCTCGGGGTGGTCGTAGAGAATGATCGGCGAGATCAGCAGGATGTCGTGGCTGCCGGGTGAACCGGCCAGTACGGGGAAGCAACGGTGCTGGCTGCACCGCGACACTGCCTCGGCCGCCGCCGGCGGTGGCTCGAGCATCGAGACGAATTGGCCACTTACGACTTCGGTGATCAGGTGGCTGCCGATCATCGACCGCGCGATCGCGTCGTCCTTGTCCACCGCGGTATCGCCGATATTATTCAGCCGCACCGAGACTCGGCGCATCGCGCCGTCGGGTTCGCTGCGGACGGTCAGCTCGCCGCGGATCTGCTTGCGTTCGCGAACCAGGCGGCCACCTTCGACACGCTCGATGTCGGTCGCCGCGCTCACCACAATCGGCAATTTCCACGGTTGCTCGTCGAATGCGAGAGGGCCGAACGACCTCTCGCACTCCACGGCTTCATCCCAGGTCAGCCAGCAGCCGGCCGGCGTGGTGAGCTCGGCAACCGGTTCGAATCGATCGTCGGCGGTGGCGCGTTCGGCCCGCCGGTGCTGCAACTGCAGAAACCGCACCGTCAGCGTAAGCGCCTCGGCTCCCTCGACCAGGAACTGTGCGGCCAACCCGTCGTCTTCGCCCAAGCTTTCCTCGGCAGCCCCCGGAGGTCCCAGAACACCGAACTGCCAACGTGATTGGTTTTTGCTCGACGTGCCGCGGTACGGGTAGAGCAGATAACCCTCGTAGAGCACCGCGTCGGCGACGGCGCGGGCGCGGTGCCAGCTCGACGTCGTCATGCCGTCGTCCGTTCGTGATCCAGTAGCGAGGTGACCGCTTGATCGAGGTCGAGCATGCCCTGAACCGACTTGTAGTTGGCCAGCGCGGCGATGGTCTCGTGGTTCAGCCGGACCCAGCCGGTGTTGGGATAGTGCTGTGCGATCAGTGCCCGCCAGACCTGCACCGGCATGTCGTAGCGGTGCTCGCGGTCCCACGGCACCTGCTGGACCGAGAAGCCGCGGTCGGATTTGACGAATATGGTTCCGCTGAATAGGAATTGCAGCGGCACCGCGCCGTCGCGCAGCGCGTGCAGATACTTGGAGGCCGCGACCTCGAAGTCGTAGGTGCAATCCAGCGCAAGTTGCACGGTGGTGTGTCCGGTGAATCCGGGCACCATCGCGGTGCAGTGCTGCCAGAGGAACCCGTGCTGGGTGCTCGCCCAGCGCTCGCGCGGGCCGAACAAGTCGATCAGCCCGGCGGCCTCCTCGTCGGAGTACGACCGGCGCGGTGGCTCGATGCGGACCTGAGCGCGCAGCGCGATGGCGTGCACCGGGTCGTCCCCGTCGGCCGCGACGCCGACGCGGGCGGTCAGAACCGGGCTGACCGCGTACGGTTCGGGCGCGACGTCGGCAATCGTGTAGGTCACCTCGACGCTCATCGCGGCGTCTCCAGTGGCGTTTCTAAAGCGCGGGCCGCGATCGCGGCGAAGAACTCATCGATGAACCGCCGCGCATGCAGGCCGCCGTCGAAACCGCGCCACAGCATGCGCAGGCGGCCGACGAATTCGTAGCAGGCGTCGATCGGGACGAGATAGCTTTGCGGCTGCGCGAATTCGGTGCTGACCCGGACCAGCAGCGCCTCCACGTCCGCGGTGAGCAGGCCGACCCGCGGATCGGCCGCGCCGATGGCGTTCCAGGTGTCGAGGTCGAGCTCGGACTCGCACGCCCCGGCGGGGCCGGGATAGAACGCCACCGTGCGCAGTAGCGCGGAGTTGGTGAAGAAGAACGCCACGCCGACCGGAATCTGAAGTGCGTCCCAGGCGCGCCGGTCCAACGCGAAATTCGGGAATGCCAAGTACCTGTCCGGCACCGCGCGGTAGCGCAATTCGGCTTGCGCGTCGGTGAACAGCAGATAGCAGGCGCGGCACACACACATCAATTGCCGCCCCGCCACATTCACCACGTGCTGATGCTCGTCGGCAAGACTCTCCGAGCACATTTCGCAGCGCTCGCCGGCCGGCTCGGGAGTTGCGCGGCCGCTCTTGATACGGGCCAGCACGTCGTACGGGGTTGTCATGCGCCGGCTCCCATTGGTTCGGCCAGTGCCACCGAGGGCACCCCGTCACGCAGCAGCAGGGGTAGCGGTTCCAGGTGAGCTTCGTCGGGGCCGGCGCCCGCGTGCACGACGTCGAATTGGGTGCCGCAACGTGGGCAGCCCAGCAACGTCTCGCGCAGTTGGGCTCCCGTCAATGTGTCGTCACACACGGGGCAATGGTCGAGGTAAGCCAACGGCAGGTCGCCCACCCTGCACACCACGACCGTGGCGCCCGAAATCCGGAGTCCGGCAACCTCGCCGGGCGCCAACTCGGCCAGTTCGGGCACCGGGTGCCAGCTGGACCCGTGCGAATGCGCCATCGAGCCGTTCGAACGCACATGCGCCAGCAGTGATTCCGCGGGAATCACGGACGGCTCGGCCGCGGGCTGGGCGGTGACCACCTCGATCGCCGAAATCTCGGGCGCCGCAGCACGAACGGCGTCCTCGACGGCGAGCTCCAGCGTCACCGCCGACGACGGGCAGCTCTTACAGCTGCCGGTGAACGCCAGCCGTACGGTGTCGCCGACAACCTCGACCAGGTCCACATCACCGCCATGCGAACCCAGGTACGGCCGCACCCGGTCCAGCGCGTCGCAGACCCGGCGATGCACATCGTGTGGGTGCAAGCCGTGCACAAGGAGCAGGCTGGCCACCAGGTCGTCGGTGGCCAGCCGCTCGGTCAGGTCGGGATCACCCAATCGCATGATCCGCTCGAGCCCGGCTCCGTAGAGCTCGACCACCTCACGGACCAGCTGCTGCGCGCGCTCATACGCTGCCGTGCCACCCGCTGCGCAGGAATCCAGGAGTGTCTGGATCCGATCGCCCGCAGTACGCCATTGTGGGTCGCTGTCGGGACTTTCCGGGCGATCTGCCATGCGTCCTCCAATATTGTGACGACCCGCTGCGCCCGGCTTCGCCGCGCTTGCGATCGTCACGCCCCGGCGGGTGATTGCGTCGGTGTGTGCAGTCTCTCCAGGGTCTTGCCCTTCCCCAGATACATGTGCACACCGCACGGCAGGCAGGGATCGAAGCTGCGCACGGTGCGCATGACATCGATGCCCTTGAAGTTCTCCCGGTCGTTCTCCTCGAAAATCGGCTGCCCCTGGACCGCGTCCTCGTACGGTCCCGGCGTACCAAAGCTGTCGCGCGGGTTGGCATTCCACGGGGTCGGCGGGTACGGGTGGTAGTTCGCGATCTTGCCGTCCCGGATCACCAAGTGATGGCTCAGCACGCCGCGCACCGCCTCGGTGAAGCCGCACCCGATGCCCTCGTCGGGCACCTCGAAGCGCTCCCAGGTCTTGGTGCGCCCGGCGCGGATCTCCGCCAAAGCCTTTTCGGCGAAGTGCAGCGCGCACGCCGCCGCGTAGGCCTGGAAGTAGGTCCGGGCGCGGTCGCGCTCGATGGTGTTGCTGCCGTACTTGGGCACCTTCCACTCGAACTCGACCGGCCCCTTCAGCGCGGTCTTGGGCAGGTTGATCTGCACGCTGTCACCGGTCGCCTTGACGTAGCCGATGTCGACCAGGCCGGCCAGCGCGGTCGACCACAGCCGCGCCAGCGGGCCGCCGCCGGTGTCGAGCGCCAAGTGGTCCTTGCCGTCGAACCAGCGCGGTGACATCACCCAGCTGTACTTGCCGCCGTCCATGTCGCGCTTCTGCGGATGCGGGTTGGTGTGCTGGTTCCACGGGTGCCGACGGTCCACCGCGTTGCCTAGTGGATCGGTCTTGACGAACATCTCCTGTTCGGTCCAGTCGTCGTAATACGAACTGCCCAAAAGGATCCGGATGCCGAGATTGATGTCGACCAGCGAGTGGGTGACCAGCTGGCCGTCCACCACCACACCCGGCGTCACGAACATCGCGTTGCCCCAACGCTCCATGTCCCGGTAGGCGAAGTTGCACACCTCGGGATCCTGGAAGGAGCCCCAGCAGCCGAGCAGGGTGCGGCGCAGCCCGACCTTCTCGTAGCCGGGCAGTGCGGTGTAGAAGAAGTCGAACAGGTCGTCGTGCATCGGCACGACTTTCTTCATGAACTCGATATAGCGCATCAGCCGCGTCATGTAGTCGGTCATCAGCTGAATCGTCGCGACCGTGCCCACCCCGCCGGGGTACAGCGTGGACGGGTGCACGTGGCGACCTTCCATCAGGCAGAACATCTCTCGCGTCCAGCGGCTCACCGCCAGCGCCTCGCGGTAGAACTCGCCGCTGAACGGATTCAGCGAGCGCATGATGTCGGCGATGGTCCGATAACCGTGCGCGTCGGCGTGCGGTGCCTGAGTTTTCTCCGCCAGGGAAAGCACGCTCGGATTTGTCTCGGCGACCATCTTCTCGCAGAAGTCGACGCCGACCAGATTCTCCTGAAAGATGTTGTGGTCGAACATGTATTCCGCGGCCTCGCCCAGGTTGACGATCCACTCGCCCAGGTGTGGCGGCTTGACGCCGTAAGCCATGTTCTGCGCATAGCACGAGCACGTCGCGTGGTTGTCGCCGCAGATGCCGCAGATCCGGCTGGTGATGAAGTGGGCGTCGCGGGGATCCTTGCCCTTCATGAAGATCGAGTAGCCACGGAAGATCGACGATGTGCTGTGACACTCGACGACTTCCTTGTTCTCGAAATCGATCTTGGTGTAAATGCCAAGGCTGCCGACGATTCTGGTGATCGGGTCCCATGCCATCTCGACGAGCTGACCCGGTTCCTTTTTTTCCTCTGTCGGTTTGGGAATGATGGTTGTCATCGCATTACTGCTCTCTGCCCCGAGGGCTGGTGGCGTGAAGATCGCTGAAACAAGACGAGCGCGCCGCGACCTACCAGGTGCGGCGTGCCCCGCTGACAAGCTCGGTGCCCTTGTGGCGCCAGCGCGGTTCCTTGTCGACGGTTCGGGCCGTGATACCCCTCAAACTACGAATCACGGATCCGTATAACCCCGACGCGGTGCTGGAGAGCTTGCCCCCGGGCGGTTCGTCCATGAACGGCATGAACTTGTCGGGGAACCCCGGCATCGTGCACCCGATGCAGATCCCGCCGACGTTCGGGCAACCACCGATTCCGTTGATCCACCCTCGCTTGGGTACGTTGCATTTCACGACCGGGCCCCAACAACCAAGCTTGACAATGCATTTCGGTGAGCCGTAATCGGTCGCGAAATCGCCCTGCTCGTAGTAGCCGGCCCGGTCGCACCCCTCGTGCACCGTGTTGCCGAACAGCCACGTGGGGCGCAGCGCATCGTCGAGCGGGATCATCGGCGCCTGACCGGTGGCCATGTACAGCAGGTAGGTCAGCGTCTCGGACAGGTTGTCCGGATGGATCGGGCAGCCGGGCACGCACACGATCGGGATGCCGGCCTTGCTCTTCCATCCCCAGCCGAGGTAGTCGGGTACGCCCATCGCTCCGGTCGGATTGCCGGCCATCGCGTGGATGCCGCCGTAGGTGGCGCAGGTCCCGACCGCGACGATCGCTGTGGCCTTGGGCGCCAGCCGATCGAGCCACTCACTGGTGGTCATCGGCTGACCGGTGGCGGGGTCGTTGCCGAACCCACACCAGTAGCCCTCGTCCTTGATCTTCTCGTTGGGAATGGATCCCTCAACGACAAGCACGAACGGTTCTAATTCACCGCGATCGGCCTTGAAGAACCACGCGAGGAAGTCGTCCGCGCCCCCGTTGGGTCCGCATTCGAAATCGATCAGGGGCCAGTGCACCGCGACTTTGGGGAGACCGGGCAGCGCCCCGAGAGCGATCTCCTCGACGCTGGGTTGGGTGGCGGCAGTCAACGCCACCGAATCACCGTCACAACTGAGGCCCGCGTTGATCCATAGAACGTGGATCAGCGTCTCTTCTGCTTTGACTGCTGCTTCCGTTGGCATGATGCAGCTTTCCGGGGCCGGGCTGAGGGCCCCTGCGCCACCGGAGTCGACCGTCGGCCCACTTGCGCAGCGCTGTTTTTGGGTCTACTCCCGCCCTTAGGGGTTGTCAACGGTTCTGGCACGCGCCGTGAATCAATGGCGCTGTCCTGCAAATGATTTGCAAGACAGTCAAGGTTCAGTCCACGGCGCCTTCGGCGAACCGTCTCAGCCAGCCGAACCAGGCGCCCATACCGGCGCCGGTGCGGGCGCTGACCGGCAGAATCGGCGCGGCCGCATTGACCTCGCGAAGAGGTGGCATTCCCCGCCAAAGCCGCGGTTGCTCTCGAATGCGGCCCGGTTGGCCTCGGCGCGAACGTCGTTCTCGGCGAAGATCACCTCCAGTACGTCGATGCGCTGCTTGCCGGTCTCGTAGTGACGGTGATCGCCGTGGTCGTGCTCGTGCCGAATGTGATCGTGTTCGTGCGTGTGCACGGTGTCGTCGTCGTGCCGATGAAATCTACCCATCGCTCAACACCTTTCGATGTGACACCGGTGCCGCGGGCCCCTTCTCATGAGACGTCCAGCGACGTCACCAGGAACTCGTTGCCGGACACGACCTCAACATCGGAGCTGTCGCAGTGTGGACACCAAATCGACCAGGCCGAGGTGATCTCCGACTGGCGCCCGCACCCGCGGCAGCGCACCTCGGCGCCGACGCACTCGAGTTCCAGCTCGGCGTCCGGCATGTTCTGCGACTCCCGGACGAGGGTCCAGCAGAACGACAACGAATCGGGGACCACCTGGCGCAGGGCGCCGATGCGGACACGGACGACGTCGACGTGCCGTCCGTCGGCATGCGTTTTGACCACGCCGGCAATCGCCTCGCACAGCGAGAGCTCATGCATCGCCGGTCCCCGGGCGCGCGGCCATGACGTCGTTTCTACACCCGTGGGGTCGCGCATACCGGTGAATCCAGGGCGTGCGCACGGCGGCGGTAGGTCCAGACTGGTAATCCGGGGTATCCGGCGCAAGACTAGGCGGGTGACGTCCAACCCGTCGTCGCTTGATCCCGCGGTCACCGAACGCATCGGCGACTTCCTGCGTGCCCGCGGATTGCGGCGCATGACCTCGCGGATCCAGGTATTGGCGGTGCTCGAACCCGTGAACGGACACCTCTCCGTCGCGGAGATTCACCAGCGGGTGCGGGCCGCCCTGCCCGCCGGCGCCCAGCCGCCCGATGTGGCCACCATCTACCGCACGGTGACCACGCTGGTCGAGCAGGCGGTGCTGCACGCGCTCACCCTCGACGGCGGGATCACGACCTACGGATTGGCGACCGCCCCGCACCACCACGCGGTGTGCACGCAATGCGGCTCGATCATCGAAGTGCCCGCGCGTCAGCTCAGCTCGGCGCTCGAGCATGCGATGGAGGGTAGTGCGTTCGCTCTGTCGGATCGGGCCGGGCTGACGCTGCGGGGTCTGTGCCCGCAATGCCAGCGGGGCGGGCGCTGAGGTCAGCGCAGGCCCAGTAGCGCGTTCTCCACCACTTCGGGCAGCGCCGGGTGAATCCAGTACTGCCCGCGCGCCATCTCGGGAGCGGTCAGCCCGAAGCTCATTGCCTGGATCAAGGGCTGGATGATCGACGAGGCCTGATGGCCCATGATGTGGGCACCCAGCAGACGCCCGGTGCCGCGCTCGCCGATCAGCTTGACGAACCCGGTGGTGTCTTCCATCGCCCAGCCATAGGCGACGTCGCCGTAATCCTGGATCTTCACCGAGATCTTGAAACCCTGTGCAATGGCCTCGTTTTCAGTGAGTCCGACGCAGGCGACCTGGGGGTCGGTGAACACCGCGGACGGCACGAAGCGATGGTCGGTGACCGCCATCGCCTCGGTGTCGTCCCAGTCGCACAGCAGATTGTGCTGCACCACCCGCGCCTCGTGGTTGGCGACGTGCTTGAGTTGATACTTCGAGGAGACGTCGCCGAGAGCGAAAACCCCACGTGCCGTGGTCCTTTGGTACTCGTCGACGACGACAATGCCGTCCTCGACGGCGATGCCGGCTTGCTCGAGGTCGAGTTGATCGGCGTTGGAAACCCGGCCGGTGGCGACCAGCATCGCGTCGGCGTTGATGGTGTGGCCGTTGTCGAGTCGCACCGCGACACCGCTGCCCTGGTTCTCGGCGCTCACGACGTTGCAGTGGGTGTGCAGTTCCCATTTGCTCGACGCGATGCGGGTGAAGCGCTTGCACAGGGCGTCGTCGCAGTGCCGCAGCAACGCGGAGCCGCGCACCACCAGCGTGACCCGCGCGCCCAGCGACGAGAAGATATGGGCGAACTCGGCGGACACGAAACCACCTCCGACGATCACCAGATGTTCTGGGAATTCGGAGATTCGCATGATCGTGTCGCTGGTGTAGTACTGCGCGCCGCAGTCGAGGATCGCGGCGGGAACCACCGCCCGAGCCCCCGCGGCGATCACCACTTGCTCGGCGGTGAACTCGTCGCCGGCGTCGGTGCGCAGCAGATAGCGCCCGCCGGCCTGGACCGGACCGAACCGGGTGTGCTGCTTGTACACGTCGATGTTGGGCGCCGAGCTGCGATAGTCCTCGCCGCCGACCCCGATCGGATCGATGCGCCCGAAGACGCGCGAGACGATGTCGTCCCAGCGCACCCGGTCGATGTGCGCGTCGACGCCGTAACGCGAAGCCTCGCGGATGGTTTGGGCGACCTCGGCGGCGTAGACGAACATCTTGGTCGGGATGCAGCCGACGTTGAGGCAGGTGCCGCCGAAGGTGCCCTGCTCGCAGATCGCCACGCGCTTGTCGGCGAAACGGTCATCGAGAACGGTGTTGCCCGAGCCGGTTCCGATGATCGCGACGTCGTAGGTCTCCACGCTGCTCACCCCTTTCCGGATGACGCCGAGGCGTCGCTGTTCGTGGAGCGCAGGTAGCCGTCCAGCCACAGATCCAGTTCCCGATAGGCGACCGAGCGCGGACCCTCCAGCGACAGGAACACGTCGTGTTTGGCGTCGGCCACCGGAACGACGTTGCTGCGGTGCCCGATGCAGCCCGCCCACCGGGCGATCTGGGTGACGTCGAGGACCGCGTCGCCGCGTTGCATCGACATCGCGTCCGCGGATTCGGTCACGCTGTGGTCCGAGCGCAGGATCAGGTTCGACACCCCCACGTCCAGGCCCCGGTGCAGGCGGGCCTGGCCGCGGCGCACGGCGTGCAGCCATCCCGCGGTAATAGGGAAGCCGCCCAACGGTTTCCACTCCAGGTTGTAGTCGAACTCGCCGTCGTAGTCGCGGTGCAGCGTGGTGCCGTAACCGCCCTTGCTGGTGCCGCGCAACACGACCTTGGAACGCACCCGCGACAGGCCGCCGATCATCGCCGACGTCATGCCCAGGCGCAGCACCGCCGGGCCATGCAGATCCAGGAAGGGGCTGTTGAGCACCAAGCCGCCGATGCCGTTGTGCGCCTTGGCGTTTCGGCGGCGCAACCGGTCCAGCCACAGCGGCACGATCAGGCCGCCGGCCGAATGGCCGTACATCAGGACCCGGACGTCGGGGGCCTGCTGGCCGATCAGAGCCAGGGCGCGTTCGAGTTCGGTGTCGTAGTGCGCGAGATCGGTGATGAAGTGTGGGGTCTGGCCGTCGCGTCGCGACCGTCCGCACTTCTGCAGGTCCAATGCGTAGAAGGTGAAACCACGGGCGGCGAAGTGATCGGCCAGCGCGGTGTTGAAGAAATAGTCGGTGTAACCGTGCACCGTCAGAACCGCGTGCTCGAGGCCGCCGCCGTCACCGCCGCCGGGGCCGCGCCGAATCAAGGTTGCGACGATGTCGCCCTCGCCGGCGGGATCGGGTCCCAATTCGATGGTGTACTGCCAATAGCCAGGCAGGACATCGGGCACCCAGCCAGTCACCAGCCCAGCTTAGCGTGGCGGATGCTTTTGCTGGTCGTGGCCGGTTCGGGTCGGTGCGGCCGCGCCGGCCGGGATAGCCTGGATGACCGGCTAGAAAAGGACTTCGAAAAGGACCGAGAAAGGGCCAGCGTTTCGGTGTCAGACACAACGACGCGCACCGACATCGTGCTGGTCGGCGCCGGGATCATGAGCGCCACCCTGGCCGTATTGCTGCGGCGGCTGGAGCCGGACTGGTCGATCACGGTGGTCGAGCGGCTCGATGCGGTGGCCGCCGAGAGCAGCAGCCCGTGGAACAACGCCGGCACCGGGCATGCCGGGCTGTGCGAGATGAACTACACACCCGAGCGCCCCGGCTCCCAGGGGTCGATCGATATCACCAAAGCCGTATCGATCAACGAGCAATTCCAGGTGACGCGCCAGTTCTGGGCCTATGCCGTCGAGAACGGCATCCTCACGGATCGGCGCTTCGTCAACGCCGTCCCGCATGTCAGCTTCGTGCACGGCGCGCGGCAGGTCGACTATCTGCGGCGCCGGCAGCAGGCGCTGGCGCCGAACCCGCTGTTCGCCGGGACGGAATTGGTCGACGATCCAGACGAGTTCGCCCGCCGGCTGCCGTTCATGGCCGCCGGACGTGACTTCTCCGAGCCGACTGCGCTCAACTGGGCCCCCGACGGCACCGACGTCGACTTCGGCGCGCTGACCCAACAGCTCATCGGCTATTGCGTGCGCCACGGTGCCACGGCACTGTTCGGCCACGAGGTGCGCAATCTGACCCGTCATGCCGACGGCTGGACGCTGCGGATCGCAAACCGGCGGACTGGCGAAAAGCGCAATCTGGATGCGAAATTCGTATTCGTCGGCGGCGGCGGTGACGCACTACCGCTGTTACAGAAGTCCGGTATCGCGGAGGTCAAAGGCTTCGCCGGCTTCCCGATCGGCGGCCGGTTCCTGCGTACCGACAACCCAGCGCTGACGGCCGCGCACCGGGCCAAGGTCTACGGGGTCCCCGCCCCCGGCGCCCCGCCGCTCGGGGCGCTGCATCTGGACCTTCGGTTCGTCAACGGCAAGTCGTGGCTGGTCTTCGGGCCGTATGCCGGCTGGTCGCCTAAGTTCTTGAAGCATGGTCACGTCAGCGATTTGCCCCGTTCGGTCAGGCGGGACAACGTGCTGTCGATGCTGGGGGTCGGCATCACCGAGCTGACGCTGGTCAATTACCTGGTCCGCCAACTGCGCCTCACCGAACGCGACCGGATGGAGGTGCTGCGCGAATTCGCCCCTGGCGCGCGGGATTCGGATTGGCAGCTGACGGTGGCCGGTCAGCGCGTGCAGGTGATCCGGCGGGTCGCGGGCAAAGGCGGGGCGCTCGAGTTCGGCACCACCGTGGTGGGATCGTCGGACGGCAGCATTGCGGGTCTGCTCGGTGGCTCGCCCGGCGCCTCGACGGCGGTGCCGATCATGCTCGATGTGCTGGCCAGCTGTTTTGCCAACCGCTACCAATCCTGGCTGCCCAGGCTCAAAGAGATGGTGCCCTCGCTGGGGACCCGGCTGTCCGAGGAACCGGCGCTCTACGACGAGGTGAGAACGTGGAGCGCCAACGTATTACAGTTGAACGGCTCATGAACCGCGCCGGCTAGCTAACCGAACTGATGAGGAGGAGCGGCGCCGATGACAGAAGCGCTACGCCGCATCTGGGCCAAAGACCTTGACGCGCAAACCCTTTACGAGCTACTCAAGCTACGGGTAGAGGTGTTTGTCGTGGAGCAGGCCATCCCGTATCCGGAGCTGGACGGGCGTGACTTGCTCGCCGAGACCCGGCACTTCTGGCTGGAGTCGGCGGACGGCGAGGTGATCAGCACGCTGCGGCTGATGGAGGAGCACGCCGGTGGGGAGAAGGTGTTCCGGATCGGGCGGCTGTGTACCAAACGCAGCGTGCGCGGACAGGGCCATACCACCCGGCTGCTGCGGGCGGCGCTGGCCGAGGTCGGTAACTACCCGTGCCGGATCAACGCGCAGACCTATCTCGCCGAGATGTACGCCCACCATGGTTTTGTGCGCGACGGCGACGATTTCATCGACGATGGCGTGCCGCACGTCCCCATGCTGCGGCCCGGCTCCGGGCAGATGGCGAAGCCGTGAAGCCGTATCCGTTCAGCGCGATCGTCGGCCACGATCAGTTACGGCTGGCGCTGCTGCTGTGTGCGGTGCGCCCGGAGATCGGTGGCGCGCTGATCCGCGGCGAGAAGGGCACCGCAAAATCGACGGCCGTGCGCGGGCTTGCCGCGTTGCTGTCCGCGGCGACCGGAACTAACGGCGCCGGGTCCGGCCTGGTCGAAATGCCGCTCGGCGCAACCGAAGACCGGGTGATCGGGTCGCTGGATCTGCAGCGGGTGCTGCGCGACGGCGAGCATGCTTTCTCGCCAGGGTTGCTCGCGCGTGCCCACGGCGGCGTGCTGTACGTCGACGAGGTCAACCTGCTGCACGACCATCTGGTCGACGTGCTGCTCGACGCCGCCGCGATGGGCCGGGTGCACATCGAACGCGACGGCATCTCGCATTCACATGAGGCCCGTTTCGTGCTGATCGGCACGATGAATCCAGAGGAAGGCGAACTGCGCCCGCAACTGCTCGACCGGTTCGGGCTGACGGTCGAAGTGCACGCCTCGCGTGACGTCGAGGTGCGCGCGGAGGTGATCCGGCAGCGGATGGCTTATGAGGCCGACCCGGACGGCTTCGCCACCCGCTACGGCGGCGACGACGCCGAGCTGGCCCGGCGGATCGCCGCGGCCCGCGCGCTGGTCGACGATGTGGTGTTGCCGGACAACGAATTACGGCGCATCGCGGCGCTGTGTGCGGCGTTTGACGTGGACGGGATGCGCGCGGATTTGGTGGTAGCCCGCACCGCCGTCGCGCACGCCGCCTGGCGGGGCGCGACAATCGTGGCCGAGCAGGACATCAGGGTGGCCGCCGAACTGGCGCTGCCGCACCGGCGTCGCCGCGACCCGTTCGACGACCCCGGCCTCGATCGCGAGCAGCTGGACGAGGCCCTGCGGCAAGCCGACGACCAGCCGGAGCCCGATCCCGATCCGCCCGGCGGCGGCCAGTCCACCAATGACACAGCCGCACAACAAGAGTCGTCCTCCAACGCGAAAACCCAGGCGCCCCGGACACGACCCAGCGCCCCGCCGTCGAAGACGTTTCGCACCCGGGCATTGACGGTTCCCGGCGTCGGTGAAGGCGCGCCCGGCCGGCGCTCGCGGGCCCGCAATTCCTCGGGCAGCGTCGTGGCGGCCGCCGGGGCCGACGACCCGGGCGCCCATGGTCTGCACCTGTTCGCCACGCTGCTGTCAGCCGCCGAGCAGGCCGGCGCGGGACCGCTGCGCCCGCGGCCCGCCGACATCCGCCGCGCCATCCGCGAGGGACGCGAAGGCAACCTGGTGATCTTCGTCGTCGACGCGTCGGGGTCGATGGCCGCCCGGGACCGGATGGCCGCCGTCAGCGGTGCCGCCCTGTCACTGTTGCGCGACGCCTATCAACGGCGCGACAAGGTCGCGGTGATCACCTTCAGGCAGCACGAAGCGCGGTTGTTGCTGCCACCGACCTCGTCGGCCCACATCGCCGGCCGGCGGCTGGCCCGATTCGACACCGGCGGCAAGACCCCGCTGGCCGAGGGTCTGCTGGCCGCGCGTGAGCTGATCGTGCGGGAACGGACCCGCGATCGCGCGCGGCGTCCGCTGGTGGTGGTGCTGACCGACGGGAGGGCAACCGCGGGCCCGGACCCGTTGGGCCGCAGTGCAATCGCGGCGTCGCGACTGGCGGCCGAGGGTTCGGCGGCGGTGGTCGTGGACTGTGAAACGTCATATGTGCGACTGGGATTGGCTCAGCAGCTGGGCCGCCAGCTCGCCGCACCGACCGTCCGGCTGGAGCAACTGCACGCCGACCACCTGACGCGAGCCGTGCGCGGCGCGGCCTGACCATGCCACAGGGAATCCCGCTGCAGGTCCCGGATGACGGACTGAGTACCCGGGCCCGGCGCAACCTGCCGGTGCTGGCGGTGCACACCGGTGACGGCAAGGGCAAGTCGACCGCGGCGTTCGGGATGGCGTTGCGCGCGTGGAACGCACGCCTCGACGTTGCGGTGTTCCAGTTCGTCAAAAGCGCGAAGTGGAAAGTGGGGGAGGAAGCCGTCTTTCGACGGCTGGGCCAATTGCACGACGAGCATGGCGTCGGTGCGGCGGTGGAATGGCACAAGATGGGCAGCGGCTGGTCCTGGACGCGCAAATCCGGCAGCGAGGACGACCACGCGGCCGCGGCCGCCGACGGCTGGGCGGAGATCTCGCGCCGGCTGGCCGAGCAGCGCCACGACTTCTATGTGCTCGACGAGTTCACTTACCCGCTGAAGTGGGGGTGGGTCGACGTCGACGAGGTGGTGGACGCATTGGTGGCCAGGCCCGGCCATCAGCATGTGGTGATCACCGGACGCGCCGCCCCGGCGCGACTGGTCGAGGTCGCAGACCTGGTCACCGAGATGACCAAGGTCAAGCATCCGATGGATGCGGGCCGCAAGGGGCAGCAGGGCATCGAGTGGTGAACGCCCCCGCGGTCGTCGTCGCCGCGCCCGCCTCCGGCAGCGGAAAGACCACGATCGCAACGGGTTTGATCGGGGCCCTGCGCCAGGCCGGGCACACGGTCGCGCCGTTCAAGGTCGGGCCCGACTTCATCGACCCCGGCTACCACGGCCTGGCGGCTGGACGGCCCGGACGCAACCTCGACCCGGTGATGGTGGGCGAACCGCTGATCGGCCCGCTCTACGCGCACGGCGCCGCCGGCGCCGACATCGCGGTGATCGAGGGCGTGATGGGTCTGTTCGACGGGCGGATCGGGCCCCGGGAGAATCCCATGGCGTTCCCGCCGCTGGGCTCCACGGCGCACGTCGCCGGGCTGGTCGGCGCCCCGGTGATCCTGGTCGTCGACGCGCGCGGCCAGAGCCACAGCATCGCCGCACTGCTGCATGGCTTTTCGACGTTCGATACCGCAACCCGGATCGCCGGCGTGATCCTCAACCGGGTGGGATCGCCCCGGCACGAGCAGGTGTTGCGACAGGCCTGCGAGCACACCGGCATCCCGGTGTTGGGTGCCATTCCGCGTACCGCCGAATTAGAGCTGCCGACAAGGTATTTGGGCCTGGTCACCGCGGTCGAATACGGGCGGCGGGCCCGGCTCGCCGTCCAGGCGATGACCGACCTGATCGCGCGGCACGTCGACCTGGCCGCGGTGGTGGCGGTCGCGGCAAGCCGCACCGCCGGCACCCCGTGGGATCCCGTTGCCGCGGTGGGGCAGACCGCGCCCGGCCGCGCCACGGTCGCAATGGCCGCCGGGAAGGCATTCAGCTTCGGCTACGCCGAACACGCCGAGCTGTTGAGCGCCGCCGGTGCCGACGTGGTCGAGTTCGACCCGCTGGTCGATACGCTGCCCGACGGCACCGCCGCCGTGCTGCTGCCCGGCGGCTTCCCCGAACAGTTCACCGCCGATCTTTCCGCCAATGATGTTGTGCGACAACAGATCCGCGAGTTATCCGCCGCCGGAGCCCCGGTGCACGCGGAATGCGCGGGCCTGATCTACCTGGCTTCCGAACTCGACGGGTACCCGATGTGCGGGGTGCTGGGCGGGGCGGCGCGGTTCACCCCGCAGCTCAAGCTCGCGTATCGCGACGCGGTCGCGGTGGCCGATTCGGCGCTGTATGCGGCCGGGGCCCGGGTGGTGGGACACGAATTCCACCGGACCGTGATCACCTTCACCGAGAGCTACCAGCCGGCCTGGGTCTACCGGGCCGGCGACGCGGCGCCGCTGCGCGACGGCGTGGTGCACCTCGGGGTGCACGCGTCGTATCTGCACACCCACCCGGCCGCGGTGCCCGACGCGGTGGCCCGGTTCGTCGCGCGCGCCGCGGCGCGCCCGTCCTGACGGCCGCGCCGATCGTCTTCACTAGGCTTGCCGGGTGACCGAGAGCCCCTACCTCGTCGGACTACGGCTGGCCGGCAAGAAGGTCGTCGTGGTCGGCGGCGGTTCGGTCGCCCAGCGCCGGCTACCCCTGCTGATCGCCAGTGGCGCCGACGTCCACGTGATCAGCCGGACCGCCACCCCCGCCGTCGAGGCGATGAGCGGAATCACCCTGACGATGCGCGAATACCGCGCCGGTGACCTCGACGGAGCCTGGTATGCGATCGCGGCCACCGACGACGCGTCGGTCAACGAGGCCGTCGTCGCCGAGGCCGACAGCCGGCAGATCTTCTGTGTGCGCGCCGACATCGCCATCGAGGGCACCGCGGTGACCCCGGCGTCGTTCGAATACGCCGGCCTGTCGGTGGGAGTGCTGGCCGGTGGCGAGCATCGCCGCTCGGCGGCGATCCGCTCGGCCATCCGCGAGGCGCTGCAACAGGGCCTGATCGCCTCGGACAGCTCGGGGAGTTCCGACGCCGTGCGCGGCGGGGTGGCGCTGATCGGCGGTGGCCCCGGCGACCCCGAGCTGATCACCGTCCGCGGGCGGCGGCTGCTCGCCCAGGCCGACGTCGTGGTCGCCGATCGCCTGGCCCCGCCCGAACTGCTCGCCGAGCTGGCGCCGCACGTTGAAGTCATCGACGCCGCCAAGATCCCGTACGGCCGCGCCATGGCCCAGGACGCGATCAACAACGTGATGATCGAACGGGCCCGAGCCGGCCACTTCGTCGTTCGCCTCAAGGGCGGTGACCCGTTCGTGTTCGCCCGCGGTTACGAGGAAGTGATCGCGTGCGCCGACGCCGGCATTCCGGTCACCGTGGTGCCCGGTGTGACAAGTGCCATAGCGGTGCCCGCGCTGGCGGGAGTCCCTGTCACTCATCGAGCGGTAAATCACGAGTTCGTGGTGGTCAGCGGCCATCTGGCGCCCGGGCATCCCGAATCGTTAGTGAATTGGAATGCACTGGCAGCCTTGTCCGGCACGATCGTTTTGCTGATGGCCGTCGAACGCATCGAACTGTTCGTCAACGCACTGCTGGAAGGCGGTCGACCTGCGGATACCCCGGTCCTGGTGGTCCAGCACGGAACGACCCCGGCGCAGCACACGTTGCGGGCAACTCTTGCCGACACGCCGCAAAAGGTGCGGGCGGAGGGGATCAGACCTCCCGCGATCATCGTGATCGGGCCCGTGGCGGCATTCGGGGTTTAAACGATTCTTAAGATTACTGTAAGGTAACTCGTTATGACGGCCCTCAACGACACTGAGCGCGCGGCCCGAAATTGGTCCGCTCTGCGCCCCGATCGTCCGGCACCCGAGCGCACCGAGCGCCCGTCGGAAACCGCTTCCGGGTCCGCCACCACGCGCACTAGCAGGTATTACCCGACGTGGCTGCCGTCTCGCCGCTTCATCGCGGCCGTGATCGCCATCGGCGGCATGCAGTTGCTGGCAACGATGGACAGCACCGTCGCGATCGTCGCGCTTCCTAAGATTCAGAACGAGCTGAGCCTGTCCGACGCCGGCCGTAGCTGGGTGATCACCGCCTATGTGCTCACCTTCGGCGGGCTGATGCTGCTCGGCGGGCGCCTCGGTGACACCATCGGCCGCAAACGCACCTTCATCGTCGGCGTCACGCTGTTCACCATCTCCTCGGTGCTGTGCGCGGTGGCCTGGGACGAGGTGACGCTGGTCATCGCCCGGCTGCTGCAGGGTGTCGGGTCGGCGATCGCGTCGCCGACCGGTCTGGCCCTGGTAGCGACGACGTTCGCCAAGGGTCCGGCGCGCAACGCGGCCACCGCGGTGTTCGCCGCGATGACCGCGATCGGCTCGGTGATGGGCCTGGTCGTCGGCGGCGCGCTGACCGAGGTCTCCTGGCGGCTCGCGTTCCTGGTCAACGTGCCGATCGGGCTGGTGATGATCTACCTGGCCCGCACCGCGCTGCGCGAGACCAACCGAGAGCGGATGAAGCTCGACGCCACCGGGGCCATGCTGGCCACCTTGGCCTGCACCGCGGCCGTGTTCGCCTTTTCGATGGGCCCGGAAAAAGGCTGGATATCGGCGATCACGCTGGGTTCGGGTGCGGTCGCCGTGGCCGCGGCCATCGCGTTCGCCATCGTCGAGCGCACCGCCGAGAACCCCGTCGTACCGTTCGGGTTGTTCCGCGACCGCAACCGGCTGGTCACGTTCACCGCGATCCTGCTGGCCGGCGGCGTGATGTTCAGCCTCACCGTCTGCATCGGCCTTTACGTTCAGGACATCCTGGGCTACAGCGCGCTGCGTGCCGGCGTCGGATTCATCCCATTCGTCATCGCGATGGGCATCGGTCTGGGTATCTCCTCGCAACTGGTGTCGCGGTTCTCGCCGCGAGTGCTGACCATCGGCGGTGGCTGGCTGCTGCTGCTGGCCATGATCTATGGCTGGGCGTTCATGCACCGCGGCGTGCCCTACTTCCCGAACCTGGTGCTGCCGATCGTCGTCGGCGGAATCGGCATCGGCATGGTCGTCGTGCCGCTGACGCTGGCCGCGATCGCGGGCGTCGGTTTCGATCAGATCGGCCCGGTGTCGGCGATGACGCTGATGCTGCAAAGCCTGGGCGGGCCGCTGGTGCTGGCTGTCATCCAGGCCGTCATCACCTCGCGCACTCTGTACTTGGGCGGCACCACCGGCCCAGTGAAGGTGATGAACGACGCACAATTGCGGGCGCTTGACCACGGCTACACCTACGGGCTGCTGTGGGTGGCCGGCACGGCCGTCATCGTCGGCCTTGCCGCCCTGTTCATCGGGTACACCCCGGAGCAGGTCGCGCACGCCCAAGAGGTCAAGGAAGCCATCGACGCCGGCGAGCTGTAACTCGCAACGTCTTTCCCACGGCTGGATGCCGTGAGTCATCACGCTAGGCTGGCCCGCTGTGATCACCCGGATGTCCGAGCTGTTCCTGCGCACCCTGCGCGACGATCCCGCCGACGCCGAAGTGCCCAGCCACAAACTGCTGGTGCGGGCCGGATACATCCGGCAGGTCGCGCCCGGGCTGTACAGCTGGCTGCCGCTGGGGCTGCGGGTGCTGCGCAATATCGAACGCGTGGTCCGCGAAGAGATGAACGCGATCGGCGGGCAGGAGATCTTGTTCCCCGGGCTGCTGCCGCGCGGACCGTATGAGACGACGAATCGCTGGACCGAGTACGGCGACGGGGTGTTCCGGGTGCAGGACCGTCGCGGGAACGACTACATGCTCGCGCCCACGCACGAGGAGTTCTTCACCCTGGCCGTCAAGGGGGAGTACAGCTCCTACAAGGATTTCCCGCTGACGCTGTACCAAATTCAGATCAAGTACCGCGACGAGGCGCGGCCGCGGGCCGGCATCTTGCGGGCCAGAGAATTCGTGATGAAGGACTCCTACTCCTTCGACATCGACGCCGCCGGGCTCAAGGCCGCCTACCACGCGCACCGGGAGGCCTACCAGCGCATCTTCGACCGGTTGCGGGTTCGCTACGTGATCGTGTCGGCGGTGTCGGGCGCGATGGGCGGCAGCGCGTCGGAAGAGTTCCTGGCCGAGAGCCCGATCGGTGAGGACACCTTCGTCCGGTGCGTGGAGTCGGGGTACGCGGCCAACGTCGAAGCGGTGCTCACCGCGCGTCCCGAGGCGCTGCCAATCGACGGCCAGCCCCCGGCGCAGGTGCACGACACCGGCGACACCCCGACCATCGCCACGCTGGTCCAGTGGGCCAACGGCGCCGGACTGGGCCGCACCTTCACCGCGGCCGACACGTTGAAGAACGTTCTGGTCAAGGTCCGTGCGCCGGGCGGGGAGTGGGAGCTGCTGGCCATCGGGGTGCCCGGAGACCGCGAGGTCGACGACAAACGGTTGGGCGCCGCGCTGGAGCCGGCGGAATACGAAATGCTCGGCGACGCGGATTTCGCCAAGTACCCGTTCCTGGTGAAGGGCTATATCGGTCCGAAGGCATTGCGGGACAACGAAGTTCGTTATCTCGTCGACCCGCGGGTGGTGGACGGCACCAGCTGGATCACCGGGGCCGACGAGCCGGGCCGCCATGTGATCGGGCTGGTGGCCGGCCGCGACTTCACTGCCGACGGCACCATCGAGGCCGCCGAAGTGCGCGAAGGTGACCCGGCTCCCGACGGTGCCGGCCCGCTGATCATGGCGCGCGGCATCGAGATCGGGCACATCTTCCAGCTGGGCCGCAAGTACACCGACGCGTTCGCCGCCGACGTGCTCGGTGAGGACGGCAAGCCGGTGCGACTGACGATGGGCTCCTACGGCATCGGGGTGTCGCGTCTGGTCGCCGTCGTCGCCGAGCAACAGCACGACGAGCTGGGCCTGCGCTGGCCGGCGTCGATCGCGCCGTTCGACGTGCACCTGGTGATCGCCAACAAGGACGCGCAGGCCCGCGAAGGCGCCACGACGCTGGCCGCCGACCTGAGCCGGCTGGGCCTGGAGGTGTTGCTGGACGACCGCACCGCCTCGCCCGGGGTCAAATTCAAGGACGCCGAGCTGCTCGGCATGCCCTGGATCGTCGTGGTCGGCCGGGGCTGGGCCAATGGCGTCGTGGAGCTTCGCGACCGCTTTAGCGGGCAGGCGCGCGAACTGGCGGCCGGTGTCTCGCTGGCCACCGAGATCGTGAACGCGGTGACCGGCTAGCGGGCTTACTCGTTGCCGCCCGGGAAACTGCTCGTGATCGGCCAGGCGCCCAGGATGCGGCTCCATCGCGCGCTCATCACCGCGCTCTGGGTCAGGGCCGTCGAGGCGAACGCACGATCGTCGGCGGTCTCGGCGTGCTCGGTGACCGCGCGCCACGCCGTCGCGCCGTCGTTCTCCATCCGCACCGCCAGGCGAGCCGCGTCGGCCGGACTGCCCACCAGCAGGGGCAGCTGATAACCCGCGGCGGCCGGTGGCGGGGTGACCTTGCGGGCGGCCAGCATGGCGATCACGTCGTCGCGACGCTGGCGGTGTTGCAAAAGCGCCTCCACCACCAGATTGTTGACGCTGGGTGGCGACAGCGCGGACACGATGCCGTAGCCGTAGATCGTCGAATGCTCGACGGCCAGCGCGTCGCAGAGCGCCTGGTTGTCGGCGTCCTTGCCGGAGGTCATATCGACGGCCCCCCGGGCACCAGCGCCACCAAGTAGGACGCCGTGCATGACGCGGCGATCGACGCCAGTAGCCCGGCCCGGTAGCCCGACTCGGCCGACACCAGCCGGGCGGCGTTGTCGGCCGAGGTCTTCAGCGCGTTGATCACGTCGGACACCGGGGGCGGCGGCGGCGGTGGCCCCGCCGGCGCGGCCGGACTCGGAGCGGCGCTGGTGGTTTCACTCGTGGAAGCGCTGAGCTTGCCGGCCGCCCGGGCGATCTCCGTGGACAGTGCGCGGGCGTGTGCGGCGCGCTGGTTGGCCACCACCGACAGCGCGGCCGCGACCTGCGGCGCGACGCCGACGGCCGCGGCGGCGGCACCGGCGAGCACGCTGTCGTGTCTGGCCTGGTCTAACGGACCCAATAGTTGTTCGACCGCTGGGGGTTTCGGCGGGGACTCACCGCAGGCGGAGACGACCACCCCGAGCGCAGCAAGCGCGGCACCCCCGGCGAGCACACCCCGCCGGCTGGTGACGGGTACAGCGCTAGGCACGCCCAACATCCTGCCATTGGGCGACGGTCGGGCATGCCGCGGTGGACCTCGACCTACGCGATCACCTCGTCATACGCGATTCCTGGCGTATCGTTGGTACCCGGTTCTCGCGGAACACGAAGCGGTTCCACCGGGACGCCGGAAGCCGTCCGAAGATGAGTGGGCGGCGACATCAGCCAGATGACCGGACAACTCAAGATGAGGAGCTCGCCGTGACCACCGGGCTACCGTCGCAGACGCAGGTGATCGAGCTACTCGGTGGAGAGTTCGCGCGCGCCGGCTATGAAATCGAAGACGTGGTCATCGATGCGCGGGTGCGCCCGCCCCGCATCACGGTGATTGCCGACGGCGACACCGCTTTGGACTTGGACGCCGTCGCGACCCTGTCACGGTCTGCATCGGCTTTGCTGGACGGGCTGGACAGCATCGGCGGCAGCTACGTGCTGGAGGTCTCCTCGCCCGGCGTCGAGCGTCCGCTGACCAGCGAGAAACACTTCCGACGCGCGCGTGGCCGCAAGGTCGAGGTGCAGCTGGCGGACGGATCGCAATTGACCGGCCGGGTGGGACAGACCGGTGCCGACGCGGTGGCGCTGGTGGTCCGCGATGGCCGCGACTGGACGGTGCGTGAGATCCCGCTCGCCGAGATCGCGAAAGCGGTTGTCCAGGTTGAGTTTTCGTCACCATCGGCAACCGAGCTGGATTTGGCGGGTGCGGGTGAGTCGGGCAGGACGGAGGCCGGAGCATGAATATCGACATGGCCGCGTTGCACGCGATCGAGGTGGACCGGGGGATCTCGGTCAATGAGCTGCTCGAGACGATCAAGTCTGCGTTGCTGACCGCCTACCGGCACACCCAGGGCCACCAGAACGACGCGCGGATCGAGATCGACCGCAAGACCGGCGTGGTGAAGGTGATGGCCCGCGAGGTCGACGAGGACGGCAACGTCATCAGCGAATGGGACGACACCCCCGAAGGGTTCGGGCGCATCGCGGCGACCACCGCGCGCCAGGTGATGCTGCAGCGCTTCCGCGACGCCGAGAACGAGCGCACCTACGGCGAGTTCTCCACCCGCGAGGGCGAAATCGTCGCCGGCGTGATTCAGCGCGACAGCCGCGCCAACGCCCGCGGCCTGGTCGTGGTGCGGATGGGCAGCGAAACCAAGGCCTCCGAGGGCGTCATCCCGGCGGCCGAACAGGTCCCGGGTGAGAGCTACGAGCACGGCAACCGGGTGCGCTGCTACGTGGTAGGCGTGACGCGGGGTTCGCGTGAGCCGGTGATCACGTTGTCGCGCACCCACCCCAATCTGGTGCGCAAGTTGTTCTCGCTCGAGGTTCCCGAGATCGCCGACGGCTCGGTGGAGATCGTGGCCGTGGCGCGCGAGGCGGGCCACCGCTCCAAGATCGCGGTCGCGTCCCGGGTGCCCGGCCTGAACGCCAAGGGTGCCTGCATCGGTCCGATGGGGCAGCGGGTTCGCAACGTGATGAGCGAGCTGTCCGGCGAGAAGATCGACATCATCGACTACGACGAGGACCCGGCCCGGTTCGTCGCCAACGCGCTGTCGCCGGCGAAGGTGGTATCGGTGTCGGTGATCGACCAGACCGCCCGCGCCGCCCGCGTGGTGGTGCCCGACTTCCAGTTGTCCCTGGCCATCGGCAAGGAAGGGCAGAACGCCCGGCTGGCCGCCCGGCTCACCGGGTGGCGCATCGACATTCGCGGGGATTCGCCCGCCGCCGCGACCGGGCCGTCGGAGGGCCAGCCGGAACACGGCGCCAGCACCCCGATGGCTCACGATCACTAGTTCACGTTTCGCCGACGACCGAACGTCGTAACCGCGTGGCATAATCGAACGTATGTTCGAAGAATCGTCATTGGCGCGCTTCGACGAGTGGGCTTGTCGGGCACGGCCACAGCTCGAGGCATTGATGGGTACTGCGGAGTCGCCGGAATGGACGGGTCGCATCCGCGCCGCTGCACGGCTGGCGAACCAGGCCGCCGCCGCGCAATTGGTGGCGATCGGGGAGTTGTTCGCCCACCGGTATGCGCGCTGTGCGCAGGCCCAGGAGTGGGTGGTCGACGCGGTGGACGCGGTGGCCGCGGAGGTCGCCGCGGCGTTGAGGATCAGTCAGCCGCGGGCGCGGGGCCGCGTCGAGGACGCCCGTGCACTGCGCGAACGCCTGCCGAAGGTGGGGCAGGTGTTCGCGCTCGGTGACATCGACGTCGAGGCCTTCCGCACCATCGTGTCCCGCACCGATCTGATCCAGGACCCCGACATTCTGGCCGTCGTGGACGGGCGGATCGCCGCGAACGTGACGCGCTGGCCGTCGATGACGCGGGGACGGCTCGCGGCCAAGGTCGACGCGATCGTGGCGCGGGTCGATATCGACGCGGTGCGCCGGCGCAAAGAGATGCGCAGCGATCGTGAGGTGTGGATCGGCGGGGACATCGACGGCATCGCCCAGATCCAGGGCACCCTGTTTTCCCCGGATGCGCACGCCCTGGACGCCCGGCTGACCGCGCTGGCGGGCACGGTGTGCGCGCACGATCCGCGCACCACCACTCAACGCCGGGCCGACGCGTTGGGTGCGCTGGCTGCCGGCGCCGACCGCCTAGGGTGTCGCTGCCGGCGGGCGGATTGCGCCGCGGGTGCCCGCAAACCGGCCTCGCCGGTGACCATCCATGTGATCGCCGAACAGGTCACCGTCGACGGCACCGGCACCGCGCCCGCGTCCGAACTCGACGCCGACGGGTTGATCGATCCCGAGCTGCTCATCGAACTCGCCCAAACCGCCAAGCTCGTGCCGCTGCTGCATCCCGGAGATGCCCCGCCGGAACCCGGCTATGTGCCGTCCGCGGCGCTGGCGGCATTCGTGCGGGCCCGCGACCTGACGTGTCGTTGGCCGGGCTGCGACCACCCCGCGATGCGCTGCGATCTCGACCACACCGTCCCCTTCGCCGACGGCGGCAAGACGCATGCCGCAAATCTGAAGTGCTACTGCCGCACTCATCACCTGGTGAAAACGTTTTTGGGCTGGACCGACCAACAGTTACCCGACGGCACGCTGATCCTGACGTCACCGTCCGGGCAGACCTACGTCACCACCCCCGGCAGCGCCCTGCTGTTCCCCAGCGTGTGCCGCGCCGTGGGCGGCATGGCTGCGTCCGAGGGTGACCTCGCGCCTGCCGACCCCTGTTCGGGGCGTACCGCCATGATGCCCAGACGTCGCCGCACCCGTGCTGACGAACGCGCCCTGCGCATCGCTGCCGAACGTCGGCAACACCACCAAGCCCGCATGAAAGCCCGTGCCGCCGCGCGCGCCGACCCCGGCGAACCGCCGCCGTTCTAGTTCAACGCCGACCAAACTCGGCAATGGCGTGTGCGATCGGGCGCGCAGGTTACGGTGCGGTTGCGGGTGGTTCTGACCATCGGTTCCGTGACGCTAGACTGAGCCGTGATCCAGCGCGAGCCTTCGGCCTCGGCGCGCACGCACACGGGCGGACCCGTGCGAACGTGTGTCGGGTGCCGGAAGCGAGAGTTGGCCGTCCGATTGCTCCGAGTGGTGGCGGTGTCCAACGGGAACGGCGAATACGCCGTAATCGTTGACACGGCGACTCGCCTACCGGGGCGGGGTGCGTGGCTGCATCCCGTACCGCGGTGCGCAGCCGAAGCGATCCGGCGGCGGGCTTTCACCAAAGCGCTGCGCATCGAACGTCCACCGGACACATCCGCGTTGGTCGAGTACCTAGAGGTGCTCGACTCACCCGGCAACAGAACAGGTAGCGAAGAACATGAGCACACCGTGAAGTCCCGATGACCATGCGTCATAGCTAAACCCGAGGCGCGGCCCGCTGCTGTCGCCTCATAGACAGGAGATGTAGTGGCAGGTAAGGCCCGCGTACACGAGTTGGCCAAGGAACTCGGTGTCACCAGCAAGCAAGTTCTCGCCCGGCTGAATGAACAGGGCGAATTCGTCAAATCCGCATCGTCGACCGTAGAAGCGCCCGTGGCGCGGCGGCTGCGGGAGTCGTTCGGCGGCGGCAAGCCCGCGTCGGCCGGCGCCAAGAGCGCCCCGAAGAGCCCGGACCGCTCGCTCGACAAGGCACTGGACAGGGCGATTCAGAAGCCCTCCGGCAACGGCGAGGCGGCCGCCGCTCCGGCTAAGCCCGCTGACACACCGGCTGCACCCGCGGCCAAGCCCGCTCCGGCGGCTCCGCCCGCTGCGCGCGCCGACGCCCCCGCGGCGCCGACGCCCGCGCCCCGACGGCCAGCGCCGTCACCCGCGCGTCCCTCGGCGCCGACGCCCGGGCAGCCGAAACCGCCGTCGCCCGGTGGCCAGGCGCCCAGCCAGCAGCCGCCGTCGCCCGGTGCGACCCCCGGCCCGCGGCCCGGCCCGATGCCGAAGCCGGCGGCCCGTACCCCGCGCGTCGGCAACAACCCCTTCTCGTCGGCGCAGCCCGTCGACCGGCCCATTCCGCGTCCGCAGGCACCACGCCCGGGCGCACCCCGTCCCGGCGCACCCCGGCCCGGCGGCGGTGCGTCGCCCGGCAGCATGCCGCCCCGTCCGGGCGGTAGCAGCGGCGGCGGCTTCCAGCGATCGGGGCGTCCCGGTGGTGGCGGTGGTCCGCGGCCCGGCGGTGGCGGTGGCCGTCCCGGTGGTCCTGGCGGTGGCGGCGGCGGTAACTACCGCGGCGGCGGAGGCGGCGTCGGTGCCGCGCCCGGTGGCGGCGGCGGTTTCCAGGGCCGTCCCGGTGGCGGCGGTCCCGGTGGTGGCCGTCCCGGCCAGCGCGGCGGTGCGGCCGGTGCGTTCGGCCGTCCCGGTGGCGCGCCCCGGCGCGGTCGCAAGTCGAAGCGGGCGAAACGCGCCGAGTACGAGAACATGCAGGCCCCGGTCGTCGGTGGGGTGCGGTTGCCGCACGGCAACGGCGAGACCATCCGGCTGGCCCGCGGCGCATCGCTCTCCGACTTCGCCGACAAGATCAACGCCAACCCGGCCTCGCTGGTGCAGGCGCTGTTCAACCTCGGCGAGATGGTCACCGCGACCCAGTCGGTCGGTGACGAGACGCTCGAGCTGTTGGGCAGCGAGATGAACTACGTCGTCCAGGTCGTCAGCCCGGAGGACGAAGACCGTGAGCTGCTGGAGTCGTTCGACCTCACCTACGGCGAGGACGAGGGCGGCGAGGACGATCTGCAGACCCGTCCGCCGGTGGTGACCGTCATGGGTCACGTCGACCACGGTAAAACCCGACTGCTGGACACCATTCGAAACGCGAGTGTGCGCGAGGGCGAGGCCGGCGGCATCACCCAGCACATCGGTGCCTACCAGGTCGGGGTCGATTTCGAGGGCACCGAGCGGCTGATCACCTTCATCGACACCCCGGGTCACGAGGCGTTCACCGCCATGCGTGCCCGTGGTGCCAAGGCCACCGACATCGCGATCCTGGTGGTCGCCGCCGACGACGGCGTGATGCCGCAGACGGTGGAGGCGATCAACCACGCGCAGGCGGCCGACGTGCCGATCGTGGTGGCGGTCAACAAGATCGACAAGGAAGGCGCCGACCCGGCCAAGATCCGCGGCCAGCTCACCGAATACGGTTTGGTGGCAGAGGATTTCGGTGGCGACACGATGTTCGTCGACATCTCGGCCAAGCAGGGCACCAACATCGAGGCGCTGGAAGAAGCGGTGCTGCTGACCGCCGATGCCGCCTTGGACCTGCGGGCCAACCCCGACATGGAAGCCCAGGGTGTGGCGATCGAGGCGCACCTGGACCGCGGTCGCGGACCGGTGGCCACCGTGCTGATCCAGCGCGGCACGCTGCGGGTCGGTGACTCGATCGTCGCCGGCGACGCCTACGGCCGGGTCCGTCGGATGGTCGACGAGCACGGCGAGGACGTCCACGAGGCGCTGCCGTCGCGGCCGGTGCAGGTCATCGGTTTCACGTCGGTGCCCGGCGCCGGTGACAACCTGTTGGTCGTCGACGAGGACCGCATCGCCCGCCAGATCGCCGACCGGCGCAGCGCCCGCAAGCGCAACGCCCTGGCGGCACGTTCGCGCAAGCGGATCAGCCTGGAGGACCTGGACTCGGCGCTGAAGGAAACCAGCCAGCTGAACCTGATCCTCAAGGGCGACAACGCCGGTACCGTCGAGGCGCTCGAAGAGGCCCTGATGGGAATCGAGATCGACGACGAGGTGGAACTGCGCGTCATCGACCGCGGCGTCGGTGGCATCACCGAGACCAACGTCAACCTGGCGTCGGCCTCGGACGCGGTGATCATCGGCTTCAACGTGCGTGCCGAGGGCAAGGCGACCGAGCTGGCCAACCGTGAAGGCGTGGACATCCGCTACTACTCGGTGATCTACCAGGCCATCGACGAGATCGAGAAGGCCCTGCGCGGCATGCTCAAGCCGATCTACGAGGAGAACCAGCTGGGCCGCGCCGAGATCCGCGCGATCTTCCGGTCCTCCAAGGTCGGTGTCATCGCCGGCTGCCTGATCACCTCCGGCGTCGTGCGGCGCAACGCCAAGGCCCGGTTGTTGCGCGACAACATCGTGGTCGCCGACAACTTGACGATCTCCTCGCTGCGCCGCGAGAAGGACGACGTCACCGAGGTTCGCGACGGCTTCGAATGCGGTATGACGCTGACCTATTCCGACATCAAGGAAGGCGACATCATCGAGTCCTTCGAGCTCGTCGAGAAGGAGCGCGCCTGATGGCAGACCCTGCACGGGCGCGCCGGCTGGCCAAGAGGATCAACACCATCGTCGCCTCGGCGATCGAATTCGAGATCAAGGATCCGCGACTGGACGGGGTGACCATCGTTGACACGAAGGTCACCGCCGACCTGCACGACGCGACGGTGTTCTACACCGTGATGGGACCCACGCTGGACGACGAGCCCGATTACGAGGGCGCGGCCGCCGCACTGGACCGGGCCAAGGGCACGTTGCGCACCATGGTCGGTGCGGGCACCGGTGTGCGGTTCACTCCCACGCTGACGTTCACCCGGGACACCACGACGGACACCGTGGCGCGGATGGACGAGCTGCTGGCCCGTGCCCGTGCGGCCGACGCCGACGTGGCGCGGGTTCGGGTGGGGGCCAAACCGGCGGGGGAGGCCGATCCCTACCGCGAGGTCGGGGTGGCGACGGGAGCAGCGGACGCTGAGGACCGCGGTGACGACCATCGACCCGAAGACTGAGCTGGCCCGCCCCCCGATCGCGGGGGCGCGCCTGGACGCGGTCGGTGCCGCCGAGTTGCTTTCGGCGGCAACGACAATCGGGGTGATCTGCCATGTCCATCCCGACGCCGACACCATCGGCGCGGGCTTGGCGCTGGCCACGGTGCTCGACCGGACCGACAAAGAGGTCGAGGTCAGCTTCGCCGCACCGGCCACGCTGCCGGAGTCGCTGCGTTCGCTGCCCGGATGCCAGCTGCTGGTGAGCCCCGACGCGATGCGCCGAGACGTCGATTTGGTTGTGACGGTGGATGTTCCGAGCCGCAAGAGGCTGGGCGCGCTCGGCGACGCGTTCGGCCCCGACCAGCCGCTGCTGGTGATCGATCACCACGCCTCCAACCAAATGTTCGGTACCGCGAATTACGTTGACCCGTCCGCGGATTCGACAACGCTGTTGGTGGCCGAACTGCTCGACGCCTGGGGCAAGCCGATCGACCGGGACGTCGCGCACTGCATCTACGCCGGGCTGACCACCGACACCGGCTCGTTCCGCTGGGCCAGCGCTCGCGCGTTCCGGCTGGCCGCCCGGCTGGTCGAACTCGGTGTGGACAACGCCAAGATCAGCCGCACGCTGATGGACACCCACCCGTTCGTGTGGCTGCCGCTGCTGTCGCGGGTGCTCGGGTCGGCACAACTGGTGCCGGACGCGGTGCAGGGGCGTGGGCTGGTGTATGCGGTCGTCGGCAACGAGGACTGGACCACTTCACGCCCGGAGGAAGTCGAGAGCATCGTCGACATCGTGCGCACCACGCAGCAGGCCGAGGTCGCCGCGGTGTTCAAAGAGGTTGACCCACAACAGTGGTCGGTGTCGATGCGGGCCAAGGCCGATGTCGACCTGGCCGCGGTGGCATCGGTGTTCGGTGGCGGTGGCCACCGGCTGGCCGCCGGATATTCGACCACCGGGTCGATCGACGACGTGGTGGCCTCGCTGCGCGCGGCGCTCGGCTAGGCCGGGCTAGAACGCCCAGCTTCCCACCGACTGCAGCACGAATCCGTGATCTCCGTTGGTGGTGTCCAGGCAGGCGATGACGTTGTCGGCACTCACCGCGCAGGTGACGTTGAGGTACGACAATTTCTGCCCCGCCGCCAACGGCTTACCGGCATAGGGCAAGGCGGCCGGGTTGCCGCCGCATCCGCCGTAGGTCATCCGGCTCAACTCGTAGCCGGGTCCCTTGAAATTCACCGCGCCCTCCACACAGTCACCCGGCCTCGGATGACCGCCGCCGGGAAACGTGATGTCGTCTATTCCGGGCACTTCGCCATTGCACCGAATATCTTGTGACTGTGGTGGCGCGGGCGCCGGTCCGCCATAAAAGTCGCACGCCACCGAATTCGGCGTCGAGAAACTTATCCGCGGGGCGTTGCCCGGCAGCGCCGTCGTGACATAGCCGTCCGCCGGCACCGGGGTGAATCCGTCCAGATTGGGAAAACGAGGTGGCGGCTGCGCGGACGCGTGCTGCCCGGATGCGATCAGGGATGCGATGACCAGCGCCAGGACGCAAAGGGCCCGCATTGTGAGGTCGACGACAATGCGCATCTTGGGATCGTATTGGCAATTGACGCCGCTGGCGATCACCGGTTGTTTATCTCGCCGTGGGTAACGCATGGTCAGCCCGAGTGCGGGCCACTTCCACATCCAGGTTCCGCGCAGACCGGAAACGAGTGTTCCGCAGGCCGCCACCAGCAGTGCGACACCGACCCCGGCCCGACGACGTGGGACAGCTGGCCGGCTGCCGCTAGCGCAGCTGCGCCCGCCCGCGTTGCAGCACCGCCTCGCGATTGGCGGCGATGTCGTCACCGGTGGTCCGAAATGCCCTGGCTGCCATGGCTTCCAGCCACAGGCCCTCGCTGGTCTGCGCCTCGTCGATGCGGTGGTAGGAGGCCAGCAATGCCCGGACGGCGTCCTGATTGTTGCCGACGATCGAGGCGGCGACCTGACGCGCGGTGGCCAGCAGTTGGTCGTGCGGCACCACCTCGGTGGCCAGCCCGGCCCGCAGCGCGTCGGCGGCCGACAGGTAGTCGCCGGTCATACTCATCCGCCGGGCCAGATTCACCCCCACCTTCTGGGGCAGTCGCACGGACAGTCCCCAGGTGGGCAACAGGCCCACCCGGGCGTGGGTGTCGGCGAAGCGGGCCTGCTCGGAGGCGATCACGATGTCGCAGTACAGGACGAGCTCGAGCCCGCCGGTCACCGCCGCCCCGTTGATCGCGCCGATCACCGGCTTGGTCATCGACGGCCAGCGTGGCGAGATGTCGGGTAGTGCCGTCGAATCGCCCAGTTCCTTGAGATCCAGCCCGGCGCAGAACACCGGATCGGTCCCGGTGAGGATGACGACGTCGACGTCGTCATCGATTTCGGCATCGGTCAGCGCCCCGAAGAACCGATCCCGCAGCGCCGCGGACAGTGCATTGCGGGATTGCGGCCGATTCAGCGTCAGGGTGCGCACCCGCTCGTCGGTGGAGATCAGCAGGATGTCGTCGGTCATGGCTTCACCGTAGAGGGTCGCAAAACACCCCGGCCGCGGTACCTCAGGTACCGGTGCGCTCCAGCTCAGCCAGTCGCGCCTCCAGTTCGGCCAGCCGGCCGCGCAGCGCGCGCTCCTCGTTGCGGCGCTCGGTGACCTCACGCATGATCGCCGAGATTCCCACGGTGCGGCCGTCCCGCTGTAACAGGGCGACACTGAATTCGATGGATAGCCGGTGTCCATCCTGGTGCGTCGCCGGCACGCTCAGCAGCTTGTCTCCATAGCGCGTCTGGCCGGTGGCCATCGTTTTGTGATAGCCGTCCCAGTGACGTTTTCGCAGCTTCTCCGGGATGATGATGTCCAGGCTTTCGCCGATCGCGTCCGGCGCCGAATAGCCGAACAGTCGTTGTGCCCCGCTGTTCCACAGCCGGATGATCCCGTCGGCGTCGCACACCACGATCGCCTCGGGTGTCGCGCTCAGCACCATCTGAGCAATCGAATCAAGGTCTGTATTCGTGCCGTTCACTTTTCGTCCTTCCCTGTGCCGCTGTCGGCGGCAGGTAGTCCCTACTGGCGAGTAGTCTACTGAATAATGCATACTGCATACAGTTGAGATTACAGGGATGCGATTGCCGCAAGGTTGGCAGGCAAGGAGGCCTTCATGCTGCTACGTCAACTCGAATACTTCGTTGCGGTTTCGCGGGAACGACACTTTGCGCGAGCCGCCGAGTCCTGCTTCGTCTCCCAGCCCGCACTCTCGGCGTCCATCGCCAAGCTGGAGCGCGAGCTCAACGTCACGTTGATCAACCGGGGACGTAACTTCGAGGGTCTCACCGCGGAGGGGGAGCGGCTTGTCGTGTGGGCCAAGCGAATTCTCGCGGTGCACGACGGCCTGGTCGCGGAGGCGGCCGCGTTGCGGTCCGGCATTTCCGGGGTGTTGCGGCTGGGAGTGGGACCGACCGTATCGATGACGACGGCGCTGCCGATCGCGGCTTTCTGTTCACTTCATCCGTTGGCCCGGGTGCGGGTTCGATCGCACTTTCCCGCAGCGGAATTGGTGCGCCAGCTTCGCTGTTTCGAGCTCGACGCCGCCATCGCCCATTTCGATCTGCGCGAGCATCCCGACCTGGAACTTGTTCCGCTGTACGAGGAGCAGTGTGTGTTGCTGGTGTCGGGAAAGCAGCTCGCGCCGTCGGAGAGCACCATTACCTGGGCGGAGGCGGCCACGCTGCCACTCGCGCTGCTCGCTCCGGAGGCCGGGTTTCGTCATTGCGTCGACAGCGCATTCGCGGATGTCGGCGCAGCGGTGCAGCCGCAGATCGAAACCGACTCAATGGCCTCGCTCTATGCTCACGTCGCTACCGGCGCATGGGCAAGTATCGTGCCGCACACCTGGTTTCGCGCCATGCCGGCGACCGGTGCAATGCGGGGATTGCGCCTGGTCGATCCCGAGCAGCGGGCACCGATTGCGATCGCGATTCATGGTTGCGCGCCGGGTGCGTCGGCGGCAAGGGCGTTCTTGAACGTCGCCGTCGGAGCCCCCCTTGGTCCCGAGGACTTTACCTACTCAGGCCGCGATCCGGGCGGTGAATTCGACCCGGAGTCTCAGATCGCGGTGGCAAGCGCATCGGTCAGGGGATCCTTCGTGGCGTGATGGCGCCGAGCGTCTGATACTTCTGCGCCGCGGTACACCGTGATAACCCGCGCTTATCGCGTGAGTGCCACCAGGTCTTGGACGTGCCGTGAAAGATCGTGAAAAGTGAAGAGCATTAACGACATACGACAAAGGCAGCTACTGCCGGAAAGGGTGCTCGTGACGACGCCGGCTACCACCGAAGACCCCGATGCCAACGACGTGGGGGCTCTGACCGATGGAATTCATTTGGTGGTCGACGCGCTTCGACTCAACGATGTGGACACCATCTACGGGCTCGTCGGCATTCCTATTACCGACTTGGCGCGCACCGCACAGGCATCGGGCATTCGCTACATAGGTTTTCGGCATGAGAGCGCCGCCGGCCACGCCGCGGCGGCAGCCGGCTTCCTCACCCAGAAACCCGGAATCTGCTTGACGGTGTCGGCGCCGGGATTCCTCAATGGACTCGTAGCGCTGGCCAACGCAACCACCAATTGCTTTCCAATGGTCCAGATTTCGGGGTCTAGTGAACGTCATCTCGTCGATCTGCAGCGCGGCGATTACGAGGAGATGGACCAGCTGGCGGCGGCCAGGCCGTTTGTGAAGGCGGCTTACCGAGTATCTCGCGCGCAGGACATCGGACGTGGGTTGGCGCGAGCGATTCGGACCGCGGTGTCCGGGCGTCCCGGCGGAGTTTATCTGGACATCCCGGCGGCGGTGCTGGGCGAGGTCGTCGACCGCCAATCCGCTGCCGAAACGCTATGGCGGGTAGTCGATCCGGCGCCGCGGCAGCTGCCCGATCTCGAATCGGTGGATGCGGCCGTCGAGCTGCTTGCCGGTGCACAGCGGCCATTGATCGTGCTGGGCAAGGGCGCTGCTTACGCGCAGGCCGACGAGCAGATCAAAGAGTTCGTGGAAACCACTGGCATTCCTTACCTTCCGATGTCCATGGCCAAAGGGTTGCTTCCCGACGACCACGCCCAGTCGGCAGCGACCTCGCGATCCCTGGCACTGCGGCGCGCCGACGTCGTGCTGCTGGTCGGTGCCCGATTGAATTGGCTGCTCGGGCACGGGGACGCCCCGCAGTGGAATCCCGATGCCAAGTTCATTCAGGTCGATATCGAGGCCAGCGAGATGGACAGCAACCAACCGATTGCCGCTCCTCTGGTCGGTGACATCGGTTCGGTAATGCAGGCTTTGGTGGAGCGATCCAAGCTCGGGCAAATCAGTACCTCGACACAGTGGCGTGCCGAACTATCGGCCAAGGCGGCGCAGAACGTCGCCAAGATGGCCGACCGTCTCGCGGCCGCGCGCGTCGCCCATCCGATGAAGTTCCTGGGCGCGCTGCAAGCGATCCGCGATGTCTTGCACGATAATCCGCAAGTATGCCTGGTCAACGAGGGTGCTAACGCTCTTGACCTGACGCGTAACACCATCGGCATGTACCGGCCGCGCCGCCGTCTGGACAGCGGCACCTGGGGTGTGATGGGCATCGGCCTGGGTTATGCGATCGCGGCCGCCGTCGAAACCGGCGAACCCGTGGTGGCTATCGAAGGTGACAGCGCATTCGGTTTCAGCGGAATGGAATTGGAGACGATCTGCCGCTACAAGCTGCCCATCGTCACCGTCATCCTCAACAACGGCGGGGTATACCGCGGCGATGAGACCTCAGGATCCGATGATCCCGCCCCGACCGCACTGACGGCCCATCACGAATTCATGATCAAGGCCTTCGGTGGTACCGGATACCGTGCCGAAACGCCCAAGGAGGTCGCCGCGGCGTTGCGGGAGGCTCTGGCCTCCGGCCGGCCGGCGTTGATCGACTGCCTGATCGATCCGTCCGACGGGACCGAGAGCGGCAACATCGCCCACCTCAACCCCAAAGGAATCACCAACGCGGGCTGAAAGTGCGCGGGATGCCGGCCTAACCGGCAAGACGCCGATACAAGACAACCGGAAAGTACCGAAAAGAAAGGAATATGTAATGGCCAATCTGCCGCTGTCAGGGATCAGGGTCATCGACTTCACAGGCGTACAAGCGGGTCCGGCCTGCACGCAGATGCTTGCCTGGTTTGGAGCCGATGTCTTGAAGGTGGAGCGCACCAGTGGTGGTGATGTGACGCGTAATCAGTTGCGCGACATCCCGGATCTCGACGCGCTGTATTTCACCATGCTCAACAGCAACAAGCGCTCCCTGGCCATCGACACCAAGTCGCCGCAGGGGCTCGAGGTGATGGAGAAGCTGATTCGCCAGGCCGACGTGTTGGTGGAGAATTTCGCGCCCGGCGCGATGGACCGGATGGGGCTGTCCTGGGAGAAGTTGCAATCCTGGAATCCCCGCCTGATTTTCGGGTCCGTCAAGGGATTCAACGACGACTCCTCGTGGAGCGATCTCAAGGTTTACGAGAACGTCGCGCAGTGCGCCGGCGGCAACGCGTCCACCACCGGATTCTGGGATGGCCCGCCGACGGTCAGTGGTGCCGCACTGGGCGACTCCAACACCGGAATGCATCTGCTGATCGGCATCTTGACCGCTCTGATCGCGCGTGACAAGACCGGCGAGGGCCAGAAGGTGTCGGCCTCGATGCAAGATTGCGTGCTGAACCTGTGCCGGGTCAAACTGCGTGACCAGCAGCGCCTCGAGCGGGTGGGCTACTTGGAGGAGTACCCCCAATACCCCAACGGCACCTTCGGTGACGCCGTGCCGCGGGGTGGCAACGCCGGTGGCGGCGGCCAGCCGGGCTGGGTGCTCAAGTGCAAGGGATGGGAGACCGACCCGAACGCCTACATTTATTTCACCATCCAGGAGCAGAACTGGGTGCGGACGGCAGAAGCCATCGGTCGGCCGGAATGGGCGCAGGATCCCGCCTACAGCACCGCGCTGGCCCGGCAGGACAAGATCTTCGAAATCTTCGCCGAAATCGAGAAGTGGTTGGCGGACAAGACGAAGTACGAAGCCGTCGACATCTTGCGCAAGTGGGAAGTCCCGTGTGCCCCGGTGTTCTCGATGAAGGAGCTGGCCGCTGACCCTGACCTCCGCAAGAGCGGCAGTGTGGTCGAGGTGGAGCAGAAGGGCCGCGGCACGTACCTGACGGTCGGCAGCCCGATCAAGTTCTCCTCGTTCAAGCCCGAGATCAAGGGCGCACCGTTGCTGGGTGAGCACACCGACGAGGTGCTGGCCGAACTCGGTTACGACACCGACACCATCTCCCAGTGGCGGCAGAGCGCGATAGTCGTCTAGGGAAAAACACGCCGTGCGCTTGAGCGCCTCCCAAATCGCCGGGTCGCGGCGGGGATGGCCCCAGGGATCACATCCCTGGGGCCATCTCGTGTTTGGTTCGATCAGTTCGGCAGGCGGCACACCGGATAACCCGGACGCTGCAACCGCCGCGGGGCGATCGCGGTGCACAGACAAACCAATCCACCTGCGACAAAGGCGATTCCGAGCCGCCCGGAAGACGCCAACAGCGCAGGCACACCGACGCCGATCAGACCGCCGAACATCTTCGCGCTGTACACCAGCCCGAAGTTGGCGACCGCGTTGTGCTGTCCGAAGTAGTCGGCGACCAGATTGATGAGCAACGAATAGAACGCTCCACCCGCCAGTCCACTGAGCGCGGCGAACACGATGAGGCTCACCATGGACGCTGCGGACGCCGAAAACGCCAGGCCCAACAGGGCGATGCCCTCGATTCCCAGTGCCAGACTTAGGGTTTGACGCCTGCCGAGTCGGTCCGAGCAGCGACTGGCAATAGCGCGCCCACTACCATTGACCAGTGCCAGCACACCGACGGCTATCGCACCGGCCGTCAGCGGCAGGCCGTGAGCCACGGCGATGCTCGGTATGTACACGATGGTCAGCAGTGCCGCTGCCGAGGCCACCACCGCAATGAGGTAAGTCAGCACAAACGCGGATGTCCGTGCGGTCTCGGCAGGCGAATACTGTCGTATTGCCGGAGCGTTGCCTAATAGGCTGCGGTTCATATGCTTGTCGAACGCCCACCGTCTGGGGTCGATTTCGGCCGGCCACCAGTCGGCAGGGGCGTCGTGAAAGAAGGCCCCGCACGCGGCCACAATGATCAGAACGCAAACGCCCACGGCGGTATACACGGTGCCGGCGTTGCCGGAATGCAGTTCGAGGGCAAACACCACGACAAACGGGACCGCGCCGCAACCGAACGCGCCCGAAACCAGTGAGACTTTCGTGCCGCGCTGCTCCGGATACCAGCGCGCGACGGTGGACAGGCAAGTGGCGTAGACGATCCCCGCGCCGGTACCGCACAGCACCGAGTAACCCAAGACGGTGGCCCCGAAATCATCGGTCCACGAAAACGTCAGTGGCCCGATGGCTGCCAGAACGCCGCCGATCAACATGGCGGTCGACGGCCCAATCCCCAAGCGCCGCCGCAGCGGTGGGGTAGCGGCGGCGACCCCGGCCTGGAAGACCACCCATAACGCCAGCACCCAATAGGTGCCGGCAGCTGCGGGCTGGCGCGGTTGCTGCACAGCCAAGACGGCCACCCCGTAGCCGAATTGCAGCAGGCTGATGCCTGCCATCGCCATCCATGGCAGCCAGATCATCCAGCTTCTCGAGCGCGACATGATGTCGTGCGGTTGTTCGCCGATACGGTACGAGCAGCCGTGTGCTCGAATCTGCAAGACCGAGATTCCGTCTCCTCCGGACATGTCCAACTCCTTTGCATACAGTATGCAACGGTTGTACCCCGGAGGGACCATGCCTGTCCAGAGGGTGGCGAGCAAACCCCATGCAGCGGCCCTATTGGCGTGAACTCGTCTGACGCAACGCTATTCGGCAAACGCCATTGTGATACCAACTTCCACCGCGGACGACCATTCACTTGAAGTCTGGGTGCGTACAAGCGATCTCGCTCTAGACAATCGACCATAATTTGGTGACACTTGTCGTATACCGTATACAGTCTGCACGGAGTGCTCAGCTCCCCCCGGCCGTTGCAGCCAATTCACTGCTGCGGGGTGCCTCGTCGTGCGGGTATCGGCCGGCCGGGTAGGCGGCTCATCCACTCGATGACCGGCAACTCAATCTTTGGTCCACCACCACAATTTCAGGAGATCTCATGGGAAAGGCATTAGACGGCATTCGGGTGCTCGACATGACTCATGTTCAGTCCGGTCCTTCGGCGACGCAGATGCTCGCGTGGCTGGGCGCGGATGTCGTCAAGCTCGAGACGCCGAACGGCGGGGACGTCACCCGGACTCAGCTGCGCGACCTTGCCGACGTGGACAGCCTCTACTTCACGATGCTCAACTGCAACAAGCGCAGTGTGACCGTCAACCTGAAAACCCAAGAAGGCAAGGACATTTTCAGCCGGCTGGTGGCCCGGTCGGATGTCCTGGTGGAGAACTTCGGACCCGGTGTGGTCGACCGGCTCGGTTTCAGCTGGGATCGATTGCGCGAAATGAACCCGGCGCTGATCTATGCATCGATCAAAGGGTTCGGCCCGGGAAAGTACGTCGATTTCAAGGCCTACGAGATCATCGCTCAGGCGATGGGCGGGGCAATGGCCACAACCGGTTTCGAGGACGGCCCGCCGACCGCGACGGGGGCGCAAATCGGCGACTCGGGCACCGGAATTCACCTGGTTGCCGCGATTCTGGCCGCATTGTTTCAGCGCACCAACACCGGCCGTGGGCAGCGTGTCGAGGTGGCGATGCAGGCCGCGGTTCTCAACCTGTGCCGGGTGAAGCTGCGCGATCAACAGCGGCTCGCCCACGGACCGCTGCACGAATACCCCAATGAACGCTTCGGTGACGAGGTGCCGCGGGCGGGCAACGCGTCCGGGGGAGGCCAGCCGGGATGGGCCGTTCGCACCAAGGGGGGCGGGCCCAACGATTACATCTACGTCATTGTCCAGCCTGCCGGATGGGCACCACTGGCATGTCTGATCGGGCGACCCGACCTCGCCGACCATCCGGACTGGGTCCGGCCGGAAGACCGACTTCCCAAGCTGGACAAGGTTTTCGCGCTGATCGAGGACTGGAGTCAACGGCACACAAAGTGGGAGGCGATGGAGGCGCTGAATGCTCTCAATGTTCCCTGCGGCCCGGTGCTGAGCACCAAGGAGCTGATCGAGGATCAGACGTTGGCAGAGCTGGACGCGATCGTCACCGTCGAGCATCCCGAGCGCGGGGCCTTCAAGACCGTCGGCAGTCCACTGCGGCTTTCCGATTCACGCGTCGATGTGGTGCGGTCGCCGCTGCTGGGTGAACACACCCGGGAGATCTGTCTGGATCTCGGCTATTCGCCGGATGAGTTGCAGCACTTCAAGAGTGCCGGAGTGATCTGAGCGGGCGGCGCTGAGAAGGACCCGGTCGTGGGAATCGGCCGCGCACCGCCATAAGCCGCACGGGCCAGATAACGGGGCCCGACGCAGAACTCAGCCATCAGCTCGCGACGTACGCCGCCGCGAGCCGTCCCCTCTTGCACATCTTCGGAAAGTGAGTCAACGATGTCCTCAACTCTCGCAACATATCGCGAGGTGACCGATTCAAACGGGCGCGTCTACCGCATCGGCGAAACCGATCGAGATCTGCTCGGCAGATCCCGAGCGTCCATGGTCTGGCTGCCGTGGATCGCGATGATGGCGGTCAGCGTCTTCGAATACGGCTACGGCGCAGCCGCGGACACCTTGCGCCATGCTCATGGCTGGAGTCTTTCGCAAACCTTCTGGCTGCTCTCGATCTGGGCGGTGTTTCAGGCCGCCGTTGCCTACCCCGCCGGCCGGCTCCGGGAGAAGGGCGTCACCTCCGCGCGCTCCACGATGTTGGCCGCTGCCGTGCTGTCCGCGGTCGGGTTCGTCGCCGTGGCACACAGCAGCAATCTGCTAGTGGCCTTCCTCGGCTTCGCCGTGTGTGGCGGCTGCGGCGTCGGGTTGGTGTACTCGACGGGCATCACGATCGTCGGCAAGTGGTACCCCGAACGGCGCGGTGCCAAGACGGGGTTCGTCTGTGGCGGGTTCGCTTACGGCGCAGTGCCATTCATCTTCATTTTCAGTTACGCGCTCAATTCCAACACTTATGTATGGGTGCTCGACCTGGTAGGCGCTTTCATGCTGGTGGTTGTCGCGGTATGCGGCGCGTATTTCCAGGACCCGCCGAAGAACTGGTGGCCGGCCGATGTCGACCCGCTGCAGCACGTGGCGGCAAATTCCAGCGCCAGAAGCCTCAGGAAGAACCCGCCTGCCGTCCGTCAGTACGGCCCGATGGAAGCCGTCAAAACGGGCATGCTCCCGCTGATGTGGTTGTCGTTGGGGATCACGACCGGTGTCTCGCTGTTCGGCATCAGCTACATGGTTCCGTTCGCCAAACACCTCGGCTTCGGTGCGATGATCGTGGCGTCTTCGGCGGGGGCGCTTTCGATCATCAACGGCTTCGGTCGCGCGGCGACCGGATTCGTCTCGGACCGAATCGGCCGTAAGCAGACGTTGCTGGTTGTGCTGCTGGTGTCGGTCGTCGCGCTGATCGGTCTGCTCTACACGGGGCTTGCCAAAAACGAAATCGCCTTCATCTTCTTTGCCGTTCTCGTCGGCTTCGGCGGCGGTGCCTTCTACCCGCTGTTCGCGACGTTGACCACCGACTACTTCGGCGAGAACAACAACGCGAGCAACTATGGCATCGTCTACAGTGCCAAGCTGGTCGGCTCTATCATGGGAATTGGCTTGGGCGCCAGTGTGATTGATGCGTGGGGCTACACCGGTGCCTACTGGGTGGCCGCGGCTAGCGCGTTACTCTCGGCCGCCACCGCGGCGCTGTTGCGTCAGCCGGGACGCCGGACAACGGATCTGACGGTTTCCCGGGTGGTGGGTCAGGCCACGCCCTCGGCGCCGTCGGCGGCCTCTTGACGTCGCTGATGGTAAATCTCGCGCGTCCGCTCGGTGTGGCGGCGCATCAGGTCTCCGGCACGCTTGCCGCTACGTCCCGCGATCGCCTCGATCAGCTCGGCGTGTTCGTCCCAGGCATCTTTGCCTCGGGCTAGGGCGATGGGTTGGTAGTACCAACGCACCCGACGGCCGACCTGGCCGATCAGGTTGGCCAGCACGCTATTGGCCGACATGGCAACGATATAGGAGTGGAAGGCATCGTTGGCGGTGACAAGACCTTCCCCGTCACCGTCGGCGAGCGCCTTCTCGCCGCTTCGGTGCAGGTCCCAGAGATGTTCCACCTGCGGCGGTTTGGCGGCGCGGGCCGCTAGCCGGGCCGACTCGGCCTCGAGCAGCGTGCGCACACTCAACAACTCGTCGGCTTCGGCGTCGGTCGGCACGTGCACAAATGCACCCAACGCCGGGCGCAGGTCGACCCACCCCTCGCTTTGCAATCGTTGTAATGCCTCGCGAATGGGCTGGCGGCTCACTCCGAGTTGGGCGGCTAATTCGTTCTCGACCAGATGTTGGCCGGGGCGCAGCTCGCGGGTGATGATCAGCTCCATCAGCGCCTCGTAGGCTGCTTCGCGCAGCGGGGCGGGACGCTCTAATTTCATCCGCGACCCAGCTTCGCCGGCTACGCCGTTGCTGGCCATGGAGTTCCCGCTCCCATCCTGGTCAACCGATAGTTGTTGTCTTGACGATTTCGTACACAGCATACAATCCACCAGGCCGGAGTTTGCGGGTTCGACACTGTGAAATGCGCAGCAAGATTGCATACACGCTACCGAGGCGGCGCGGCGGCGGTGCAGCGGGGTGGGCGCCCAACAGCAACGGGGTTGGCGAGCAATCGATCTGCTCACCAACCCCGTGCCCAGCGCCGCCGATCGGGCGGCCCCTCCCGCCGTCGCTAGGCCGCGCCGGACTTAGCAGTCGCGGTGTATGACCGTGCGCCGACCCCGGCCAGCGCACCCCCGTCGACGATCAGGTACTCGTCGCGGATCGGTTTGCCGCCGAAGTAGCACTCCAGAATTTCTCTGGTGCCGGCGGCATATCGGGCCTGCGCCGACAGCGTGGAACCCGAGATATGCGGGGTCATGCCCTGGTGGGGCATGCTGCGCCAGGGGTGGTCGGCCGGTGCCGGTTGTGGATACCAGACGTCGCCGGCATAGCCCGCCAGTTGACCGCTCTTCAGCGCGCGCACGATAGCGTCCTGGTCACAGATCAGCGCTCGCGCCGTATTGATCAGGTAGGCACCACGTTTCATCGTGCCCAGCAACGTGTCGTCGAACAGTCCCCGGGTCTCGGGATGCAGGGGCGCGTTGATCGTTACGACGTCGAGGTTCGGCACCATGTCCCCCACGCTGGGGTGGAAGGTCAGGTTCAGTTCCTTTTCCACCTCGGCCGGCAGCCGGTGCTTGTCCGTGTAGTGCAGGTGCACGTCGAACGGCGCGAGTCGGCGCAGCACGGCCAGGCCGATGCGGCCGGCAGCGACCGTACCGACGTGCATGCCCTCCAGGTCATAGGACCGCTGCACGCAGTCCGCGATGTTCCAACCACCGTCGAGGACCCATTGATGAGAGGGCAGGTAGTTGCGGACCTGCGACAGAATCATCATCACGACGTGTTCGGCGACGCTGATGCTGTTGCAGAAGGTGACCTCCGCGACCGTGATGCCATGATCGATCGCCGCATCCAGGTCGTAGTGGTCCGAGCCGATGCCGGCGGTGACCGCCAGCTTGAGTTTCCGAGCGCGCGCGATCCGTTCGGCCGTCAGGTATGCTGGCCAAAATGGTTGTGAGATAACGACTTCAGCGTCCGCAAGGTGCCGGTCGAACTCCGAGTTCGGACCTTCTTTGTCCGAGGTCACGACCAGCTCGTGACCGAGGCTCTCGAGGTAGTCGCGCAGTCCGAGTTCGCCGGAGACGCTGCCCAGTAGGGCGCCGGGGGTGAAATCAATGGCCGACGGTGTCGGCAGCGTCTGCCCATCCGGGTAACGGTCCAGGTTCGGCAGGCCGTCGCGCGGGAATTCGCTGGGATACCCCGTTACCGGGTCGTCGTAAAGTACACACACCACTTTTGACATGGATCTCGATTCCTTTCTTGACGCCGATCCTCGGCGCTTCTCCTGCCGCCCCGCTGATGTGGCGGTCAAGTCTGGGGTAGCGCGGCCATGCAGCCGGGTCGTCACAAAACCTTGAGTTCCTGCGTGATTTCGTCGACGGATGCCTTCGCATCGCCGAACAACATCGAGGTTTTCTGGTTGAAGTACAGCTCGTTCTCGATACCGGCGAAGCCGGGATTCATGGAGCGTTTGAGCACGATGACGGACTTGGCCTGGTCGACGTCCAAGATGGGCATGCCGTAGATCGGTGAGGCTGGATTCGACCGTGCCGCAGGGTTTGTCACGTCGTTCGCGCCGATCACCAGGGCTACGTCGGTGCGGGGGAACTCGCCGTTGATGTCGTCCATTTCTTTGAGCTGCTCGTAGGGCACGTCGGCCTCGGCGAGCAATACGTTCATGTGTCCGGGCATGCGGCCGGCCACGGGATGGATCGCATGCCGAACCTGGACGCCGCGTCCCTCCAGCAGGCCGGCCATCTCCCGCACCGCGTGCTGGGCCTGAGCGACGGCCATTCCGTAGCCGGGCACGATGATCACCTGGCTGGCATAGCCCATCTGCAATGCCGCGTCGGCCGCGCTGGTCTGGCGCACCGATTGGTCGGCGGATTGGCCGTGGCCGCCGGTGCCGGCGCCGGTGGCACCGAACCCGCCGGCGACGATGGCGGGGATGGACCGGTTCATTGCCTTGGCCATCAGGTTCGTCAAAATGGTTCCCGACGCCCCGACGATCATTCCCGCGACGATCATCGCCGTGTTGTCCAGCCCGAGTCCGGTTGCCGCCGCGGAGAGTCCGGTCAGCGCATTGAGCAGTGAGATCACCACCGGCATGTCGGCCCCGCCGATGGGCAGCACCACCATGACGCCCAGCGCCGCCGCGAAGGCGAGTAGCCCGATGAACACCAGCGGTGCTCGATAGCCCGCGCCGATGGCCGCCGCGGCGCCCACGGCGGCCAGCAGCAGCACCAGATTGAGTGGTTGCTGCGCACGACCCAGTCCAATTGGCCTGCCGGGCAGCACCTCTTGCAGCTTTCCGAACGCGATCAGCGATCCCCAGAACGAAAGCGATCCGACAATGGCGGCGAACAGCGAAGCGATGGCTACGTAGACCGCCGTCCCGGCGTAGCCGTGAGTGTCGCGGAACTCCACCCAGGAGACCAGAGCCACCGCGCCGCCGCCCACGCCGTTGAACAGCGCCACCATCTGCGGCATCGCGGTCATCTTGACCCGTTGCGCGGCGGGAACGCCGATGATCGATCCGAGGACAAGCCCGCACGCGATCAACAACCAGTTACCGGTGCCCGGTGTCAGCAGGGTGGCCACGATGGCGATCGTCATGCCGACGCCCGCGGTCACATTGCCGCGGGCTGCGGTCCGCGGTCCGGTCAGGCCCGTCAGGCCAAGGATGAACAGTGCGAACGCGATGATGTATGCAACCGCGATGAGTTCATTCACGAACTGACGCAACCTTTCCGGGCTCGACGTTGGGTTTCTTCTTGAACATGCTGAGCATGCGGTCGGTCACCAGGAAGCCGCCGACCACGTTGATCGCACCGAAGGCAATGGCGATGACCAGCAACAGCCGGTCGAATGCGTCGGTGGCCGACTGACCCAAAAGAACCAGCCCGGCAAGCAGGACGATGCCGTGAATTGCGTTGGTACCGGACATAAGTGGGGTGTGCAGGGTATTGGGTACCTTGGAGATCACCGCGAAACCGACGAAGCCCGCCAGGGTGATGATCGCGAGGTTGGCCACGAGTGTCATCGGATCTCCGTCAGTTCGTCGGACTTGGTGACGCAGCACGCGCCGAGAATCTCGTCGGACAGGTCGGGCGTCGACGCGCCGTCGAGCATGTGTTCCAGCAGCGCCGAAATGTTGCGCGCATAAAGTTCACTGGCGTGCTCGGGCATGCTGGCCGGAAGGTTCAGCGGCGCGGTGATCGTGACGTCGTGGCGCCGCGCCGTCTCGCCCGGCACGGCGAGTTCGCAGTTACCCCCGGCCTCGCCCGCGAGGTCGACGACCACGCTGCCGCTGCGCATTCGCCTCACGGCATCGGCGGTCACCAGCCGGGGCGCGGGACGGCCGGGGACCAGAGCGGTGGTGATGACGACGTCGAACCCGGGAATTGCTTCGGTCAATCGGCGTTGCTGCTCGTCTTGCTCGGCCGGCGTCAGAGCCCGCGCGTACCCGCCCTCGCCGGCCGCCGTGACCCCGAGGTCGAGCCAGCTGGCGCCGAGCGATCGCACTTGCTCGGCAACCTCGGGGCGCACATCGAACCCGGTGGTGCGCGCACCCAGCCGTTTGGCCGTGGCCAGCGCCTGCAGTCCGGCGACTCCGACCCCGAGCACCAAAACCGTTGCCGGCTTTACCGTTCCGGCGGCCGTCGTCATCATCGGGAAAAAGCGGATCGAATGTTGCGCCGCGCAGAGCACCGCCCGGTATCCGGCGACGTTGGCCTGGGAGGAAAGGGCATCCATGGTCTGGGCCCGTGATATCCGGGGCACCGCTTCCATGGCGAAGGCCGTGACGCCCGCTCGTCGCAGTTGCTCGCCGAGTTCGGGCCGGGTACGGGGTGCGAGGAAACCGATCAATCGGCTGCCGTGCTTCAACCGGCCAATCTCCGAGTCGGTCGGGGGATTGACCTTGACCACGACGTCTGCCGACCAGGGATCACCGATGACGGCACCGGCTTTTCGGTAGGCCTCGTCGCGAATCAAGGCTCCATCGCCGGCGCCGGTTTCGACGACGAGATGGTGACCGGCGGCCCGCAAGCGACCGACGACGCCGGGCACTAGGGCGACTCGGCTTTCACCAGGGGCGATTTCGCGAGGCACTCCGATAGCAGACATATCTCTCTTCCCTGGATTGGCCGGAAGGTGCGCTCGGCACCGGCAGCGCGATGGCTCCAACATACCCAGATCGCATACTGTATGCAATAATAATGAAGTTCCTGCCCACGCCGTTGGGCGACTCACTGCATGCGGGAAGCGACAGGAGACTTGATGAGAATTGCAGTCGTGGGTGCCGGAGCCATCGGCGCTTATTGGGGCGCCTCGTTATATCGTGGCGGCGCCGAAGTCCACCTGATCGCGAGAAACGACAACCTGCGAGCCATCCGAAGAAACGGTGTGCGGGTGCGCAGCCCACGCGGCGATTTTGTGGCGCATCCCGCTGCGACGGACTCGCCGGCCGAGGTTGGCCCGGTCGACTACGTCTTCTTGGGTCTCAAAGCGCACAGCTATCCGACATGCGGCCCGCTGGTCGAGCCCCTGCTCGGCCCGGACACCGCAATTGTGGCCGCGCAGAACGGCATTCCGTGGTGGTACTTCCACCAACTCCCGGGTCCGTATCAAGGGCACCGGATCGAAGCCGTCGATCCCGGCGGCGCCACCAGCGCCGTGCTGTCTCCGGAGCGCGCGATTGGCTGCGTGGTGTATCCGGCGACCGTTCTGGAGGCCCCGGGGGTGGTCCGTCACCTGGAAGGCACCCGCTTTTCGATCGGCGAGCCCTCCGGCGAGATGTCCGCACGGTGTAAGGCCTTGAGCGAAGCGATGATCGCCGGTGCGCTGAAGTGCCCGGTGGAGCCGGACCTGCGCAACGACATCTGGATAAAACTGATGGGCAACGTGGCGTTCAATCCGCTCAGCGCATTGACCAGATCGACGATGGTGCAGATGTGCCAGGACCCGAACACCCGGCGGGTGGTGACGGCGCTGATGGAGGAAACCCTGGACATCGCCGCGAGATTGGGCAGCAAGCCGGATATCTCGATCGAGACACGGTTGCGGGGCGCCGAGAAGGTGGGCCACCACAAGACCTCCATGCTCCAGGACCTCGAAGCGGGTAAGCCGTTGGAACTCGACGCGATCGTGTCGGCGGTGGTCGAGCTCGCCGACCTGACCAAAGCGAACGCGCCGACGCTTCGGACCGTCCACGCCGCCACCGAACTCCTGGCCCGTACCGCTGGCGTGGCACCGCCACGTGGTACCGCGATTTCGGCTCAACAACCTCAAGCCGTCCTGCGCTGAGGGAAAGGAAACCTGGGATGCGTACTACCAAGATCGTCTGCACGCTGGGACCCGCGACAGCCACAGCTCCACGTCTGACCGAACTCGTCGATGCCGGAATGGACGTCGCCCGCTTGAATTTCAGCCATGGCACGCATGCGGAACATTCGGCGTACTACGACCTGGTCCGCCAGATCGCCGGTCAGCGCCGCCGCCCTGTGCGGGTGCTCGCGGACTTGCAGGGGCCCAAGATCAGGCTGGGCCGGTTCGCCAGTGGTCCGGTGGTCTGGAGCGCCGGGGAGAAAGTCGCGATCACCACCGACGCCTGTCCCGGCGATCACGACCGGGTCTCCACCACCTACCGTGGACTGGCCTCGGATGTGAGAACCGGCGATCGGCTGCTCGTCGACGACGGGAGAATCGACCTGGCAGTGGTGGAGATCAACGGCGCCGACATCGGATGTGAGGTGATCCATGGCGGACCGGTCAGCGACAACAAGGGCATCTCGCTGCCCGGCGTCGCCGTCAGCGCTCCGACCTTGTCCGACAAAGACGTTGACGATCTGAAGTTCGCGCTGCGGCTCGGCGTCGACATGGTCGCCATGTCGTTCGTGCGGGCCCCCGAGGAAGCGCAGCTGGCCCATGCCGTAATGGGCGAGGTCGGCCGGCGGGTGCCCGTCATCGCCAAACTGGAAAAGCCAGAGGCAGTCATGTGCCTGCCGGCGATCGTCGACGCCTTCGACGGGTTGATGGTGGCCCGCGGCGACCTCGGTGTCGAGATGCCGTTAGAGCAAATACCGTTGGTGCAGAAGCGGGTCATCCGGTTGTGCCGCGATGCCGCCAAGCCGGTGATCGTGGCCACACACATGCTCGACTCGATGGTCTCCGACCGGCGGCCCACCCGGGCGGAGGTCTCCGATGTGGCCAATGCGGTTCTCGACGGCGCCGACGCGGTGATGCTTTCCGCGGAAACCAGCGTCGGGGCATACCCGGCTCATACCGTGACCACGATGGCGCGCATCGTCGAAGAAGCCGAGGCCGCGATCGACCGTGGCGAAGCGCCGCAGTGGGCCGGCCGCCCGGACGGTCGTCGCGATTTCCTGGGCGAGGTGGTGCTGGCCGCGGCGCGGCTGGTGCGCCGGCGACTGAGGGCGGTTGCGATGCGTCACGCCGTCGCTGGGGCGGCGCCATCCACCGTTTTCACCTAAGAGCTAAGGGGAACAACGCATGTCATTCGTCTACGTCCGCCCGGCGGCACTGGCCGGTGCGGCATCGCAACTGGGCGCGATCGGCGCGTCGATGGATGCCCAGCGCGCGGCCGCTGCCGGCCCGACCACCGGGGTGGTTCCCGCGGCCGCCGACGAGGTATCGGCGATCGTCGCGGCTCAATTCACGATGCAGGCGCAGATGTATCGGTCCGTCAGCGCCCAAGGCGGCGCGGTGCACCAGATGCTGGTTTCGGCGTTGGCGGCCAGTGCCGAGTCTTACGCCGCGACTGAGGCGGCCAACGCGATCGGTGCGGGTTGACGAGTAATCGCGGCCGCTTAGCCGGCGGTGCCTTTGTCGAACTCCGAGGCGATCTCGCGAGCGACCCGCATCAGCAGCGGGGTGACCTTTGCCGCGGACTTCAAGGTGACCCGCGCCGCGGGGCCGGAGATCGAGATGGCCGTCAGCGACGGGGCGCCGGGCACCGGGACGGCGAAGCAGCGCACCCCGATCTCCTGCTCACCCTCGTCGACCGCATACCCGCGGGCGCGACACGACGTGATGTCTTGCAGTAGCGCGCCAGCCGTCGTATGCGAGCGTTGGGTCGACGCCGGCATGCCGGTCCGGCCCACCAGGGCCCGCACTGCATCATCGGGCAGTTGCATCAGCAGTGCTTTGCCCACTCCGGTGCAATGCGGGTAGACCCGCCGGCCTACCTCGGTGAACATCCGCATGGAGTGTGGCGAGGGCACCTGGGCGACGTAGACGGCCATGTCGTTGTCCAGCACTGCCATGTTCGCGGTCTCGCCGGTTCGGTCGACCAATTCGCTCAGCTGAGTACGCGACCACATGCCGACGAGTTGGCCGGCACTCTCGCCCAGGCGAATCAGCTTCGGCCCCAACGAATAATGCCGGTTGGGAAGCTGTCGCAAATATCCCATGCGGAGCAACGTACGTGCCAGTCGGTGCATCGTGGGCTGCGGCAGCTTTGCCCGGGTAGCGAGCTCGGCGAGCGAACCCGTCCCGCCCATTACGGCGAGAATTTCGAGGAGCCCGAATGCCCGCTCGACCGACTGGACTCCGCCAGTGCGGTCGTTCATCGGATCAACGTGAACTAGTCGTACAGCAGTGCCGCGGTGGGCGAGTCATCGATGGTGGTGGCCAGCTCGTTGTGTTCGGTGATGTTGTCGATCTCGGTTCCCATCGCGATATTGGTGATGCGCTCCAGGAATACCTCGACCACCACCGGAACCTTGTGTTCGCGTGCGAGTTGCTGGGCCTGGGTGAGCGCGGGCGCGATCAGCGCCGGATCGGTGACCTGAATTGCCTTACAGCCCAACCCTTCCACCACGCGCCGGTGGTCGACGCCATACCCCTTGGGCAGATCGTTATCCCCGGATTCCTGGGCGTTGATGTTGTCGAAGGCCAAGGAGACGAAGTAGTTCATGTCGAAATTGAGTTGAGCCTGCCGGATTAGCCCGAGGTAGGAGTTGTTGACCACGACGTGGACGTAGGGCAGGTTGAACTGAGCCCCGACGGCGAGTTCCTCGATCAGGAACTGAAAGTCGTAGTCGCCCGACAGCCCCACCACGGTGGCCGTGGGGTCGGCCGTGACCACTCCGAGGGCGGCGGGCACCGTCCATCCCAGTGGCCCGGCCTGGCCGCAATTGATCCAGTGCCGCGACTTGAAGACCTGCAGAAATTGGCCGCCCGCGATCTGGGAGAGCCCAATCGCGGTGACATAGCGGATATCACGGCCGAAGACCCGGTTCATCTCCTCATAGACCCGTTGAGGCTTGATGGGGATGTCGTCGAAGTGGGTCTTGCGGTGCATCGTCTTCTTGCGGTCGAGACAGTCGCGCGCCCAACCGGACCAGTCCGGCAGGGTGCCGGCGCAGCGCCGCTCGGCGACCCCGGCGACCAGCAGCTCGAGGGCTGCCTTGGCGTCGGAGACGATGCCGAGGTCGGGGCAGAACACCCGGCCGATCTGGGTGGGTTCGATGTCGATGTGCACAAAGCGCCGCCCGCGCCGGTAGGTGTCGAGCCCCCCGGTGTGGCGGTTGGCCCACCGGTTACCGATACCCATGACGAAGTCCGACTCGAGCAGGGTCGCATTGCCGTACCGGTGGGCGGTCTGTAATCCGACCATCCCGGCGGCCAGCTCATGATCGTCGGGGATGGTGCCCCATCCCATCAGCGTCGGCACCACCGGAACATGCAGCAGTTCGGCCAGCTCGACCAGCAGCTCGGCGGCGTCGGCGTTGATGACCCCACCGCCGGCGATGATCAGGGGCCGCTGCGCGGCGACCAGCATGTCGAGCGCTTTGTCGATCTGCGTGCGGGTGGCCCTCGGTTTGTAGACCGGAAGGGGCGTGTAAGCCTCTGGATCGAAATCGATTTCGGCCAGTTGAACATCGATGGGCAGGTCGATCAATACCGGGCCGGGTCGGCCCGAGCGCATCAAATGGAATGCCTGCGCGAAGGCGCCGGGAACCTGGCCGGGCTCGAGCACCGTCATGGCCATCTTCGTCACGGGAGCCGCTATCGCCGCGATGTCGACCGCCTGAAAGTCTTCTTTGTGCAGCTTGTTGACCGGAGCCTGACCGGTGATCGCCAGGATGGGTATGGAATCGGCGCTGGCCGAATACAATCCGGTGACCATGTCGGTGCCCGCGGGACCGGAGGTGCCGATACACACGCCGATATTGCCCGCTGCCGCACGGGTATACCCTTCGGCCATGTGGCTGGCACCCTCGACATGGCGGGCCAGCACATGCCGGATCCCGCCATGAGCGCGCATCGCCGAATAGAACGGATTGATCGCCGCGCCGGGTAAACCGAATGCTTGCGTGGCACCCTCTAATTCAAGGATTCTGACTGCCGCGTCGACGGTGCGCATCCGGGTCATCGGGTCTGGCCTTCCTGCAATCCCGAGAGGCGTTCGACGCCCCGCAGCAAGCCGGAGTGGTCCAGTGCACCGTCCCCGTTGGCCAGGGCGGAGGCCATCAGTTGCGCGACGACGACGCCAAGCGGTATGGCCGCACCGGCCGTACGGGCCGCACCGGTGACGATGCCCATATCTTTGTGGTGCAGCTCGATCCGGAATCCGGGATCGAAGTTGCGGGTCAACATTTTTGGCGCCTTCTGGTCGAGCACCGCCGATCCGGCCAGCCCGCCGCCCAACACCTTGACCGCCGCGTCCAGGTCGACGCCGTAAGCGCGAAGAAACGTGATGGCCTCCGCGAGAAGTTCGATGTTGCCCGCGACGATCAGCTGATTGGCGGCCTTGACCGTCTGACCCGCCCCATTGGGGCCGACATGAACGATCGTCTTGCCCACGACCTCGAGAAAGGGTTTGGCAGCGGCGAAGTCGTCCTCGGTGGCTCCGACCATGATCGACAAGGACGCGTTCTTGGCACCGGGTTCACCGCCGGACACCGGCGCGTCGATGAGGCGCAGTCCCCGTTCGGTGGCCTGGGCGGCCAGGTCCGCGGTGACGTCGGGGCGAATGGAGGAGAAGTCGATCACCAAGGTCGACGGTTGCGCGTGGGCGAAAACGCCTTCGTCGCAGAGCAACACGCTCTGCACATCGGGTGAGTCGGGCACCATCACCGCCACCACCTCGGCGTCCTTGACGGCCTCGGCAATTGAGTGCGCCTCGGTTCCGCCCGCCTCGACCAGCGCCGCGGCGCGACCGGGCGACCGGTTGTATCCGAACACGGTGTGGCCGGCGCGGGCGAGATGACAGGCCATCGGATTACCCATGATCCCCAGCCCGATAAAGCCGATCCTCGTCACCGGTTCCTCGTTCCTGTCAGTGTTTTCAATGATTCGATGTTGAAGCCGCCACGACCCCGCTCGGCCGGGGGCAGCCAGTCGAAGGTGTCGGGCCGAGAAGCCTGGTATTCCAGGCCGATGTAACCGCTGTATTGCGGCCCCAGCATCGAGAAGTAGTCGCCGAGTGGAATTTCACCGGTTCCCGGCTCCCCACGACCGGGAGCATCGGCGATCTGAATGTGCCCGATGAGTTCGTGGTTGGACAGCAGCGCGTGGACCACGTCGTCGTTGTTGACATACAGGTGGTACAGGTCCGCCAACAGGCGCAGGTTGGTGGTACCCGACTCCGCGTTCACGCGGTTGATGACCCGGACGGCGTCGTCCGCGGTCTCGAGAGGGTAGCGCGGCGCGCCGCTGACGGGCTCGACGAGCACCGTCGCGCCGATGCGCTCGGCGGCTTGCGCGGCATAGGCGAGGTTCGCGGCTGCCACCTCGTCTTGCACGTCGGGCGCTACGTTCTCGATGCGATTGCCGTACAAGGCGTTGAAGGCGCGCGTGCCCAAAATTTCGGCGATGTCGATGGCAACGCGCACGGTGTCGCGGAATTCAGTGGTCAGGGCGGGATCCGACAGGATGCCTCGGTCGCCGCCGGCCATGTAGCCGGCGAAGAAGTTCAGTCCGGACAGCTGCACCCCGGCCTGCTGAATGGCGCGGACGAAGGCCCGCACGTCCGCCACGGGCGGCGCCGCCTCGATGAACGGCCACCAGAACTCCACAGCTTCGAAACCGGCGGCCCGAGCCGCCGCCGGGCGCTCCAGCACCGGCAAGTCGGTGAAAAGAATCGAGCAATTCACCGTATACGTGGCAGCAGCCATTGATGTCCTTCCTTCGTCGTGAAGAACAGATTCCGGATCGTGGAATCACCCCATCGAATTACGAAATCAAGTCAAGGCGACGCGATCGGCCCCTGTCAAGAAACGGCGCGACGCTGGAAACGCGAATTGTCAACGTTGATAAGTCATTTCGATTAACGCTGGGAGTAGCGTTTACGGCGCTTTGACAGAAAAGCGTCGCGTGTGCCAGGTTGTCCGTCAGTCCAGCGCGCGGCTCGACAGTGATGGGATGGCTTCGGTGATGAGGGGCAACGTCGTGTTGGCGCCGGACAAGTTCAAGGGCTCGCTGACCGCACAGCAGGCCGCCCACGCGATGGCGCAGGGGGTGTGCCGGTCAAACCCCGGGTTGACCCCGGTGCTGTGCCCCGTGGCCGACGGGGGAGAAGGCACCCTCGACGCGGTCCTGGCGGCCGGATTCGAACGAGTCGAAGCCCACGCCTGTGGACCGACCGGTGTGCCGGTGCGCACCGCGTATGCCCGCAAGGGCACTCGGGCCGTCATCGAGATGGCCGATATCTGTGGCCTGCAACGGCTTCCAGGCGCTGAGCTTGCGCCGGCGACGGCGTCGAGCTACGGACTGGGCACGGTGGTGCGCCAAGCACTTGACGACGGATGCCGCGACATCGTCATCACCGTCGGCGGGAGCGCCAGCACCGACGGCGGCGCCGGGATGTTGATGGCATTGGGCGCCGAAATCGTGGACCACCGAGGCCATCCGCTTGCGTCGGGCGCCGGCGGGCTCGCCGACGTCGGTCATGTCGATCTGAGCCGATTGCATCCATTACTTCAAGCGGCCACCGTCACACTGGCCGCCGACGTGGACAGTCCGTTGTGCGGGCCGTTCGGAGCCGCCGAGGTCTACGGGCCACAAAAAGGATTGCTGGCCAACGATATTCCACACATCGACCGTAACCTCACCCGATGGGCAGACGTCGTTGGCACCGTGGTGGGCGCCGATTTCCGAGACGCGCCGGGGGCCGGAGCGGCGGGCGGAGTGGGCTTCGCCGCGCTCGCCGTCCTGCACGCACGCATGAGATCTGGCATCGACATGATCCTCGAGCTCGTAGAGCTCGATCAAAGGTTGCCGGGTGCCACGGTGGTCGTCACCGGCGAGGGGCGCCTCGATCATCAATCGTTACGCGGCAAGGCACCGGTGGGTGTGTGCCGTCGCGCGCACACCTACGGCATACCGACCTTCGCTATCGCCGGGGTGTCGACCCTGACCGGCGCTGCGGCCCGAGCGGCGGGCTTCACGGCGGTGCGCACACTCAACGAACTCGAGCCCGATCTCTCTCGGTGTACCGAGAATGCCGCCGACCTACTGTCGCTGGCCACCGAACGGCTGATTCGGGAGAGCACCGAATCACTGATCAGGCCGGGCTGATACCCAGAATCGATCAGACGGCAGCCCTCGGACTGACGTGCTCGGTCCGACGCCTTACTATCGATGCATACAGTATTCCGCGGTGATGGCGCTCACGACCGAAACGAGGTCCCCTTCATGGCCACCCTGCTGCTACACCATCCCAGTTTCGCCGACCACAACACCGCGCGCGGTCACCCCGAGCGCCCGGATCGTTATCGCGCGGTGGAAGCCGTGCTGAGTCAGCCGCACTTCGACCCGCTGGTGCGGCAGCACGCCGAGCCGGCCGATCTCGCGGCGACCCGCTATGTGCATTCCGACCGTTACGTGGACGAGCTGGACGCCGCGCGCCCAGCCGAAGGCCACGTGTATCTGGACGGCGGCGACACGATGATGGACCCATCGACGTGGCAAGTGGTGCTGCGCGGGGTGGGTGGCACGCTACAGGCGATCGACGGCGTGCTGACCGGACAGGTCCAGAACGCGTTCGTCGCATGCCGGCCCCCGGGTCATCACGCCGAAACCGAACGGGCGATGGGCTTTTGCCTGTTCAACAACATCAGCATCGGCGCACGATATGCACAGCACAAATACGGGGTGACACGCGTGGCCATCGTCGACTTCGACGTGCACCACGGCAACGGCACGCAGCAGATCTTCTACTCCGATGCCGACGTACTGTATGCGTCCACCCATCAGATGCCCCTGTTCCCGGGCACCGGCGCGGTAGCAGAGACGGGCGTCGGCAATATCTTCAACGCCCCGTTGCGGGCCGGTGACGGTGGCGCGCAGCTACGCGAAGCCTTTCAGCAGCGGATACTGCCCGCCCTCGACCGCTTCGCACCGGAGCTCATGTTGGTATCCGCCGGATTCGACGCACACCATCGTGACCCGCTCGGCTCGCTGATGATGACCGCCGACGACTTCGGTTGGGCTACGCGGGAGCTGATGAATCTGGCCGAAAAGCATTGTGATGCAAGGCTGGTAGCGGTACTAGAGGGCGGCTACGACCTTCAAGGGCTAACGGACTCTGTCGCGGCCCACGTCGGTGAGTTGATGAAGGGCTAGTTCAGCGTTGGGGACCACGAACCGGGCCTGATTGAGTTTGAGGAATCGGCCGTCGATCGCGTACTGACCGATAGCATAGCTTTCGACGTGCACGATCGACTCGTCACCCTTTTTGACCTGCAGCACCAAACGCGCGGCATACCGGTTCCAGAAGCGGAATTCTTCGAGAGTGAACACTTCACCGTGTGTCACATCTTTGCGCGCGATCGTGACAAGCTCCGCGAACTCGGCTCGAGTCAACGTCTTTCCATTGTCCCGATGTTCGTAGTCCTGGGCGAAGAATGCGTTCATCACGTCCTCGACCGGGCGGTGGCGGCAGAAGAGCAATTCGCGCACCGCGTCGGCAAACGATGGTCGAATCATCGGATCACCTCCGGTCGCGTTCGCGGCATTGCTCCTCTAATGTACCTACCGCCGAGCAGGTTGGTATTGGGCTGCTATGACGAATGGTGAAGGACCCCATCACTTTTACGAATACCCAACGCCTCTTCGCAGTCTTACCCGCCGATTGGTGATCGCGGGACAAGCGCGGAGCGCACGCCCACTCGATGTGTACCGGCGTCGCGGTACACCATGCCTGCGTGACGATGTGCGGACCCGTGCGAAGAGCCGTGGTGTGCCGCCGGTGCAACCGCATGTGAGCCCGCGTTTTCGGCATCCGCCGAGAGCGCGGTGGCCCAACTCGGCGGTACCGACAGCGTTCCCAGTTGGGCGGCTTGACCGAGGCCGGCCGACGGTTCGCCGCTGAGTCCGGCCCGAAACGGGCCGGCGAGCGGATCGATTGATTCCAGAGTGCCGATTTCGGCCGGAATCGCCTCCTCTGCCCCCAAAAGTGAATCACCACCCACCAATTCGAGCCCGGAGCCGGCCAAATCGAGGGCGAACCCACTGATATCGGTGCTCAGCCCGAACCCGTCGGAGCCGAAACCCAGTGCACTGGTGCCGATCTCGGGCGCGCTGCTGCCGCCGACGTCGGCCAGCCGGACCATCGTGGTCGCTAGCTGCGAGGCCGCCTGCATGCCGGTGCCCGTGCTGGTCGAGACGCCTTGAGTAGAGGTCTTCGCCGTTCGCGACAGCATCGCGAATGCGGCGGAAATCCCCGACGACGCCAGCGGCGCCCCCTCGCCCAGCGTCGGCGTGCTGCCGCCCCGGTCGCCGCCGGGTTCGCCCGGCTGCGGGGGCGGGGGGAACGCTGAAAGCCGCAGAGCGCTGGCGGAATTAGCGGCATAGCCGTACATCGCGGCGGTGTCCCGGGCCCACATTTCGCTGTACTCGGCCTCGGCGACCATGATGGCGGGGGTGTTCTGGCCCATCAGGTTGCCGGCTATCAGTGCGCTAAACCGGAGTCGGTTAGCCGCAATCACCGTTGGCGGCACCGTCATTGCGTAAGCCGTCTCGTACGCGCTCGCCGCGACGGTGGCCTGGCTGGCCACCTCCTCACATTGGGTCGCGACGGCCCGCACCCATCCGGCGTAAGGCAGGACGGCCGCCGCCATCGCGGCCGACGAGGGGCCCGACCACGACTCGTTGAGCAGCGCGACGGCCACGGCTTCACAGCCGGCTGCGGCGAGGTGCATCTCGACGGCTAATTCCGCCCATTCGCTGGAGGCGGCCAGCAAGGTCGCCGGCCCCGGGCCCGAGTACATCCGGCCGGAATTCACCTCCGGCGGCAGTACCGCAAAATCCATGTCGTTTCCCGTCTTGCCGTCGGGGGTGAGGCCGCGCTCGGAGCTGGTCGCTTGCTGACTGCATACAGTATGCGACGGTGGGCTTTGCTGTCCATGGGGCGGGTGCCGACGATCCCGCCTATCGTTGAGACATGTGCCGGAACATCACCGAACTGCGCGGTTTGCAGCCTTCGGCCACGGCTGAGGAGATCGCCGCGGCCGCGCGCCAGTATGTGCGCAAGGTCAGTGGCATCACCCGCCCCTCGGCGGCCAACGTCGATGCGTTCGAGGCCGCGGTCGCCGAGGTCACGCGGACGACGACGCGCTTGCTGGAGTCGCTGCCGCCGCGGCGCCAACCGCCCAAGACGGTGCCCCCGTTGCGTCGACCCGAGGTCGTCGCCCGCCTCGCCGCAACGAAATGACGCTCACCGCAACGGCGCCCGCGCTCAAGGAGTGGAGTGCGGCCGTGCACGCATTGCTGCGCGGCCGCCAGTACGTGCTGTTGCGCAAGGGTGGCATCGCGGAGAAGCGGTTCGAAGTCGCGTCCGGTGAGTTCCTGCTGTTCCCGACGGTTGCGCACAGCCACGCCGAGCGGGTCCGGACCGAGCACCGCGACCTGCTGGCCGCCGCGGCCAACGACAGCACCGAGGATCGGCTGGTGATCCGTGCGGCGGCGAAAGTGGTTGCGGCACTGCAGGTTAACCGGCCAGAGCGGCTCGGGGAGATCGAGGATCTGCACATCTGGACTGCCGAGTCGGTGCGCGCCGACCGGCTTGATTTCCGGCCCAAGCACAAGCTCGCCGCGCTGGTGGTGTCGGTGAGCCCGCTGATCGAGCCGATACGCCTGACCCGCACTCCCGAGTACGGCGGCTGCACCAGCTGGGTGCAGCTACCCGTGCGGGGCGCCTTTGCGGTGCCGATGCACGATCCCGTTCACGATGAAGCCGTGCTAAGCGACGTCGCCGCCCGGGTTCGCGACGCCGTTGGCTGACAGGTCGAGCGGGCCGACCGGAAGCAGCAGCCGGGAGCGCCCGTAAGCGATGCTGTGGGTAACCGGTTTCAGATGCCGCGCCGTCAACGTCGGCTCGCCCGTGCCCGGGTTGCGCGCGTAGCGCGGCGACCAGCTGCCGGTGATGAGCAGCCGGATCCGTGATCCGGCGCGGAAGCGGTGCGCGATCGGGTCGAGTTCGATCGTGACCGTCTTCGCCGCCGCGGACAGCCGGCGGTAGCCGTCGCTGAGGTTGCGCGACCGGCCGTTGGCGTCGACCTCGCTGACCCGGACGAACAGGTCCGCGTTCGGGTTATTCGAGCGGTGCGCCAGCTCGACGACCGGGTTTCCGTATACGCACAGATCGCGCAGCAGGGTTGCGCTGTTAAAGCTCAGCACATCGTCGCGCAACGCGAGGCGACTGTCATCGCGGTAGCCGCCGATCGGGGACAGCAGCCCACCGCCGATGGTCGGCGTCGGGTTGGCGGGGTCGTAGCGGAAGGTCGCCGGCGGCAGCTTCGGCAGGTCGGTGGGCGACGTGTCGTCCAGGTAACGGCCGGGCCGCAGGTACAGCGCGCGCTGCGACGTGGCGGGCGGCCAGTCCGGCAGGTTTCGCCAGCCCTGGCCGGTGACACAGACGCGAACCCGGCCGGGCCGGCCGAGCGCCGTGGCGCCCGCCAGATAAGTGTCCAGCCAGTCCAGCGTCTCGCGCAGGCTGGTGCGCAGCCCCTTGGTGAGCAGCTCGGTGTGTGTCCAGGGGCCGATCGTCATCGCGACGTCGACGCCGCGGCGGCGCAGGTGGCGGTATTGCTGCACCGTTTGCCGCACGAAGACGTCCTGCCAGCCGCCGAGCAACAGCACCGGCACTTGGACGCGATCCAGGGACGAGCCGAACCGCAGCTGTTGCCAGAACGGGTGATCCGGGTCGGCGTTTTCCACCCATGACTCGAACCACGGCGCCCCGGCACCCAGCATCCGGCGGGCCGACGCGCCGAACGGCGCCCCGGCGACCGCCTTCGCGATCCGTCGCGGCGCTCGCAGTTGCCGGATGCCCGACCGGAGGCGAATCGGGTCTTCTTGATGGGCAACGAGATCACTCCAGCCCAAAAAGTCGCTGACCGCGAACGACCCGGTGCCGTAGACCGAGTCCGCGAAATCATGCGGGCCAGCGGTGATCACCGCCGCGGCCAGCTGAGGTGGCGGCTCCTGCAGCATCGCCCACTGGGTGAAGCCCAGATAGGACGGTCCCAACGTGGCGAAGCTGCCGGTGAACCAGGGCTGCTCGACCAACCAGGCGACCGTGTCGGCGCCGTCGGTGGCCTCGTTGACCATCGGCTCGAATACGCCGGCGGAACCGAACGTCCCGCGCACACTTTGCAGCACGACGTGGTAGCCCCGCGCGGCGTACGGCCGGGCGAACAACAGGGAGAACGGAAATCCGCGCCCGTAGGGTCCGCGCACCAGCACGGTGCCGGCCGGGCTGGACGTGGCCGGTGCATAGTGATCGGCGACCAGCCGCACCCCGTCGCGCATCGGGACTTCGACTCGGTTCACGCTGTAGCCGGTGGTGGCCGGCCGCAGACCCAGCAGCCGGCCCGCGGCGTTGACGCCGGCCTCGGTCAGGCCGTGCAGCGCGGGTTCGGCGGGTCGCGTCGATGTCATGCTCACGCTCATCAGGTTAAGGCCGACCTGGGGTGGTTATTGACGCCGACGCGAATTCATTTCGGCCACGAAACATCGTGCTCAGCGGCGCCGGTCGGCACGGCGCGGCTAGAACTTGTAGTACGGCGTCAGGTCGTTGGCCCGCGCCAGGTTGGTCGACGGGCAGTCGACCTCGGGGTTGGAGTAGACCGTCGAGTAGAACAGCGCCTGCTGCAGCACGCCGTAGCTGGTCTTGAACGCCACCATGCAGGAGAAGAACCAGTAGCTGTTGTGATAGGTCGGCTTCAGCACCCAGTACGTCGCGGCGCGGTGTCCCTGGATCGTGGTCTCAAGGGCGTCAGGGGGCAGGGACTGCTCATAGGTGCGCCAGATGATGGGCTCGACGGCGAGCTGATAGTTGCCGGCGTCGAATTGGCAGCGCAGGCCGTCCTGGGGTTCGGGCGGGGTGAACGCCAGCCCGAGCCGCTGCAGCGCGTCGAATGGGATGTCCCGGCAGGGATCGAACGGGCTCGGGTCGGTGGTAGCGATGATCGGGCTCTTCATCGTGGTCTCCATCGGCTGCGCCGTCGACCGCAGATCGACGGTGTTGCCACCGCCGGTTGGTGCTGGCGGCGCGCTGTGCCAGCCCAGCACGACCGCTGTCATCACCGCACCGAGCGCCCCGATCAGGCGCACCTTGGTAAACATGACACCCCCTAGCCCTCGGCCGTCCCTTTTGCGGGGAGTTTACAAGTCACGTGCGCGAGGTCACAGCCAAACCTGAACTTGTTCTAATTGGCAGGTGGCAAAGGCCAACGACAACGGTCCAAGGCCGCAGCGGGACAGGGTCACCGCGCCGGGTCGTTAGGCTGGTTAGTCGTGGTAGGGAAAGAATCGGGGCAGGACTCGACTAATGGGGGACAGCCGACACTGTGGGCGGTCTCCGACCTGCACACCGGCCACATGGGCAATAAGCCGGTCACCGAAGCGCTGCATCCGTCGTCGCCGGATGACTGGCTCATTGTCGCCGGTGACGTGGCCGAGCGCACCGACGAGATCCGATGGGCCCTTGACCTGCTGCGACGCCGATTCGCCAAAGTGATCTGGGTGCCCGGCAATCACGAGCTGTGGACCACCAACCGCGATCCCAACCAGGTCTTCGGCAAGGCTCGCTACGACTACCTGGTCAACATGTGCGACGAGATGGGCGTGATTACGCCGGAACACCCCTACCCGGTGTGGACCGAGCGCGGCGGCCCGGCGACGATCGTGCCGATGTTCTTGCTCTACGACTACACCTTCTTGCCAGAGGGGGCGCTGAGCAAAGCCCAGGGCCTGGAAATCGCGCGCGAGAACAATGTGGTGGCCACCGATGAATTCCTGCTCTCCTCGGAGCCGTACCCCACCCGCGACGCCTGGTGTCGTGAGCGGGTGGACATCACCCGGGCGCGCCTCGAGCAACTCGACTGGATGACACCGACCGTTCTGGTGAACCACTTCCCGTTGGTGCGCGACCCCTGCGACGCGTTGTTCTATCCGGAGTTCTCGCTGTGGTGCGGGACCACCAAGACCGCCGATTGGCACACCCGTTACAACGCCGTCTGCTCGGTCTACGGCCACCTGCACATCCCGCGGACCACGTGGTACGACGACGTGCGCTTCGAGGAGGTCTCGGTGGGCTACCCGCGAGAGTGGCGGCGCCGCAAGCCGTACAGCTGGCTGCGCCAGATCCTTCCCGATCCGAAATACGCGCCCGGCTACCTCAACGACTTCGGCGGTCACTTCGTGATCACCCCCGAGATGAAGGCGCAGTCCGAACAGTTCCGGGAAAAGTTGCGGCAGCGACAGTCACGATGAGCGCAGACACGTTGGTGTCGTCGGTGTTGCCGGCGACCGTCGAGATTGCGGATGCGATGGCGTACTCCGAGGTGTACTCCGACCCGCCGGGCCTGACCCCCCTGCCCGAGGAGGAGCCGCTGATCGCCAAGTCGGTGGCCAAGCGGCGCAACGAGTTCATCACCGTTCGGTACTGCGCGCGCATCGCGCTGGGCGAGCTGGGCGTGGCGCCGGTGCCGATTCTCAAGGGGGACAAGGGCGAACCCTGCTGGCCCGAGGGCGTGGTCGGCAGCCTCACGCACTGCGCGGGGTATCGCGGTGCGGTGGTGGGGCGCAGCGCCGCGGTGCGTTCGGTAGGTATCGACGCCGAGCCGCACGACGTGCTGCCGGGTGGCGTGCTGGACGCGATCAGCCTGGCCGAGGAGCGCGCCGAAATTCCGCAGGCGATGCCGGACGGTCTGCATTGGGATCGAATCCTGTTCTGTGCCAAGGAAGCAACCTACAAGGCGTGGTTCCCGTTGACCAAGCGATGGCTGGGTTTCGAAGACGCTCACATCAGCTTCGAGGCCGACGGTCCCGCATCGGGCACGTTCGTCTCCCGGATCCTGATCGATCCCGAGGCGCGGTCGGGTCCGCCGCTGACGGCGCTGCGGGGCCGCTGGTCGGTCGAGCGAGAACTCGTGCTGACCGCGATCGTGTTATGAACCAAAGCCCCACCGGTCCGGGATTGGTCGTCGTCGACAAGCCCGCCGGGATGACCAGTCACGACGTGGTGGGGCGCTGCCGGCGAATCTTTTCCACCCGGCGGGTGGGCCACGCGGGGACGCTGGACCCGATGGCCACCGGTGTGCTGGTAATCGGGGTCGACCGGGCCACCAAGCTCCTGGGCCTGCTGACGGCATCGGAGAAGTCGTATGGCGCCACCATCCGCCTCGGTCAGACCACCACTACCGAGGACGCCGAAGGTGAACTGCTGCAAACTATTTCGGCCGCACATGTGACGGACCGGGCCATCGCCGACGCGATCGCCGGGCTGCGTGGCGACATCGAGCAGGTGCCGTCGGCGGTCAGCGCCATCAAGGTCGACGGCAAGCGCGCCTACCAACGGGTCCGCGAGGGCGAGACCGTCGAGCTCAAGGCCCGCCCGGTGCGCATCGACCGGTTCGAGGTGTGCGAGACGCGGCGCTGCGGCGACGTGATCGATCTCGACGTCGACGTCGACTGCTCGTCGGGGACCTACGTCCGCGCGCTGGCCCGCGACCTGGGCACCGCGCTGGGGGTGGGCGGGCACCTGACGGCGTTGCGGCGCACCCGGGTCGGGCGCTTCGGGCTGGACCAGGCGCTGACCCTCGACGAACTCGCGCAGCGGCCGCGCTTGAGCCAGACGTTGGACGAGGCGTGCCTGCTGGTGTTCCCGCGCCGCGTCCTGACGCCCGAAGAGGCCGAGGCGACCAGCCACGGCCGGCCGTTGTCGCCGGCCGCAATCGACGGCGTCTATGCCGCCAGCGACGACGACGGCCGGGTGATCGCACTGCTGCGCGACGAGGGTTCGCGGACCAGGTCGGTGGTGGTGTTGCGCCCGGCGACGATGCAGAACGGGACGTTCTGAGGAGGAGTCGGGCTATCAGACGGCGCCCGGCGACGATGCAGAACGGGACGTTCTGAGGAGGAGTCGGGCTATCAGACGGCGCCCGGCGACGCTGCAGCTCCTCAGAGCCGGCTGAGCAGTTCGGCCTTCTTCGTGGCGAATTCCTGGTCGGAGAGGATGCCGCGTTCGTGTAATCCGGCCAGCGATTCGATGGCGGCAATGATGGCCGCGGCGTCTGTGGGCCCGCCTGCTGCGGCGCTCGGCGCGGGTGTTTCGGGCGCGGCTGCCGGCGTTTCGGGCGCGGGTGTCTGGGGCGTGGGAGTCTCGGCGGGTTGCACACCGAGCTCACGCAAACTGAGCACGCCGAACGTGCCGAGCTGGCTGCTGAAGCCGACCGAGCTGATCCCGCCGCCCTGCTGCTGTTGTACGCCACCGATGTGGTGTTCGCCAGTATCGAAAACCCTTGTCACACCGCCGATCTCGATCACCAACCGCCGACTGGACGGGAAGAACGCGTAGCGCACGTCGTTCTGCGCGCCGACCGCACTCGGGACGCCGAGATCGGCCGGCCACCAGTTGTTCGCCGAGAATCCGATCTGGGACTGCGTGGTCGATGCGGGAAAGACCGTGGTGGTCGCGAGCAGCTGGACCAACTCGTTACACAGCGCGTCGACGCGTGCCTTGAGCGCGTTGTCGAACATGTCGCCGACCATCGTCATCCCGCCCCGCATCCATTGCCCACTGCCGCCGAGTTCGGGGATGTTGAACTGGGCCATGGTGCCGCTGCCGGCGCGCAGGGCGAACAACATCGTCAGCACTGCGTCGCGGGAGAGTCCGTGACGCGCGGCGATCTCGTCAACGGCTTTGGTGGCTTCGGGGGTGACCGATGCGTTCATGCTCCGAGCCTACGCAAACCTGGGGGAACGGGCAGGGGACGACGACGTCGCGGTAAGTTCCAATCGTGAGTGAAGACAGGGTTCGGGTGCGCGTCTCAGACGGTGGCGTAGCCACGGTGACAATGGTGCGCAGCGACAAACACAATGCGCTTGACCAAGCCATGTTCGAAGGCTTGATGGATGCCGCAGACCAACTGGCACAGGATAATTCGGTTCGTGTGGTCGTCCTGCACGGCGAGGGGAAGAGCTTCTGCTCGGGCCTGGACATCGCGAGTTTCATGTCCGGGCAGGGCGGCACCGGCGTGCTGCTGGAACGTGACGGCGACCGGCTGGCCAACTTCGCACAGCGGGTGGCCTACGACTGGTCGCTGGTGCCGGCGCCGGTCATCGCGGCGATTCACGGGAACTGCTTCGGCGGCGGTCTGCAGATCGCGCTGGGCGCCGACATCCGGATCGCCACACCGGACGCGAAGCTGTCCGTGATGGAGGTCAAGTGGGGGCTGGTTCCCGATATGGGCATCACGCAGTCACTGCCGCGACTGGTCCGTATCGATGTGGCCAAGGAGTTGACGTTCACCGGCCGCGTGCTGCCCGGCAGCGAGGCTTTGGCGCTCGGACTTCTCACCCGGATCAGTGATGATCCGTTGGCTTCCGCGCTGGCGCTGGCGAACGAAATCGCGCGGAAATCCCCGGACGCCGTGCGGGCTGCCAAGCGCCTCTACGACGAGACGTGGGTCAGCAACGACGCCGCCGGCGCGCTCAAACTCGAATCCGAGCTGCAGGTCGGCCTGATCGGCAAACCCAATCAGCTTGCCGCGGTAGTGGCCGGAATGTCGGGGGAGGACCCAGTCTTCGTCGACCCTGCTTGACCCGCTGGCTAAGCTCCGGACTAGACGGGTGTCAACTCGCCCCACATCTGCGGAAGGCTCGCTATGTCCAACAAGGTTTACGTCATCGGCGTCGGCATGACGAAGTTCGAGAAGCCGGGCCGCCGCGAGGGCTGGGACTACCCGGACATGGCGCGCGAATCGGGCACTAACGCGCTGGCCGACGCGGGCATCGACTACAGCGACATCGAGCAGGGCTACGTCGGTTACGTCTACGGCGAGTCGACCTCGGGGCAGCGCGCCCTCTACGAACTGGGCCTGACCGGAATTCCGATCGTCAACGTCAACAACAACTGTTCGACCGGCTCCACCGCACTGTTCCTGGCCGCGCAGGCGATTCGCGGCGGGTTGGCCGACTGCACGATCGCCCTGGGGTTCGAGAAGATGAAGCCCGGATCGCTGGCGGCGACCTACGAAGACCGCACCAACCCGATGGACAAGCACATCAAGGCGATGGCCCAGATCAGCGAGTTCGCCTTCCCGGCGGCGCCGTGGATGTTCGGCGCGGCGGGCCGCGAGCACATGTTGCAATACGGCAGCACCGCCGAGCACTTCGCCAAGATCGGCTACAAGAACCACAAGCACTCGGTGAACAACCCGTTCGCGCAGTTCCAGGACGAGTACACCCTCGAGGACATCCTGGCCGCCAAGATGATCTACGACCCACTGACCAAATTGCAGTGCTCGCCGACCTCGGACGGCTCGGGCGCGGCGATCCTGGCGTCGGAGGGCTTCGTCGATCGGCACGGGCTGGGGAGCCAGGCGGTCGAGATCGTCGGGCAGGCCATGACCACCGACTTCAAGTCCACCTTCGACGGCAGCGCCAAGAGCCTGATCGGCTACGACATGAATGTGCAAGCGGCACAACGCGTTTACCACCAGTCCGGGCTCGGTCCGGAGGACTTCCAGGTGATCGAGCTGCACGACTGCTTCTCGGCCAACGAGCTGTTGCTCTACGAAGCCCTGGGGCTATGCGGTCCGGGCGAGGCGCCGAAGCTGATCGACAACGGCGACACCACCTATGGCGGACGCTGGGTGGTCAACCCGTCCGGCGGCCTGATCTCCAAGGGCCACCCGCTGGGCGCGACCGGGCTGGCGCAGTGCGCCGAGCTGACCTGGCAGCTGCGGGGCCGGGCCGACAAGCGTCAGGTCGACAATGTCAGTGCCGCACTGCAACACAACATCGGGCTGGGTGGCGCCGCCGTCGTCACCGCATACCAGCGGGCCGAGCGCTGAGCATGATCGAATGGTCCGAGACCGATCTGATGATGCGCGATGCCGTTCGTCAGTTCGTGGACAAGGAGATCCGCCCGCATATCGACGAACTGGAAACCGGTGTGCTGTCGCCGTATCCGATCGCGCGCAAGTTCTTCAGCCAGTTCGGCCTGGACGCGATGGCCGCCGAATCGGTCAAGAAGATGCTGGACCGCGAGCGCGCCAGGGCCAACGGTGAACCCAAACCCGAAAAGCGCGACGGCACAGACGATTCCGGTGGCCTGGGTGGCCAGCAGTCGATGGTCGCGGTGCTGGTGTCCGAAATCGCGCGGGTCAGCATCGGATTGCTGAGCACCGCGTCGGTCAGCCTCGGTCTGGGCGCGGCGACGATCATGAGCCGCGGCACGCTGGCCCAGAAAGAGCGCTGGCTACCCGAGCTGATGACGCTGGAAAAGATTGCGGCGTGGGCGATTACCGAGCCGGACTCCGGCTCGGATGCGTTCGGCGGCATGAAGACCTACGTCAAGCGGGACGGGCAGGACTACATCCTCAACGGACAGAAGACATTCATCACCAACGGGCCGTACGCCGACGTGCTGGTCGTGTACGCGAAGCTCGACGAAGGCGACGCGGCGCCGGACAAGCAAGACAAGCGCAACCGCCCGGTGCTGGTGTTCGTGCTCGACGCGGGGATGGAAGGCCTGACGCAGGGCAAGCCGTTCAAGAAGATGGGCATGATGTCCTCCCCGACCGGGGAGCTGTTCTTCGACAACGTGCGGCTGACCCCGGACCGGCTGCTCGGCGAGAGCGAACAGCAGAGCGACGGCCGCGAAAGCGCGCGCGACAATTTCGCCGCCGAGCGGATCGGGATCGCGATGATGGCGCTGGGCATCATCGACGAATGCCACCGGCTCTGTGTGGATTACGCGAAGACCCGCACGCTGTGGGGCCGCAACATCGGGCAGTTCCAGCTGATCCAGCTCAAGTTGGCGAAAATGGAAATCGCCCGGATGAACGTGCAGAACATGGTGTTCATGACGATCGAGCGTCAACAGGCCTGTAAACCGCTGACGCTGGCCGAGGCGTCGGCGGTCAAGCTGTATTCCTCGGAGACGGCTACCGAGGTGGCGATGGAGGCCGTGCAGTTGTTCGGCGGCAACGGCTATATGGCCGAATACCGCGTCGAACAGCTGGCCCGCGACGCCAAGTCGCTGATGATCTACGCCGGCAGCAACGAGGTCCAGGTCACCCACATCGCCAAGGGTCTGCTAGCCGGCTAGGGCACCACCCAGATCGCCCGGGCGGCGGGACTGCCCAGATCGACAGTGGTCTCGGCGCCGTCGGCGGCTTCGATCGCGACCGAGATCATGCCGGCGAATTCGCGGCGGGTCACCACCCGCACCTGCGAGTCCAGGTTGATCCCGACGCTGTCGAAATACCGCAGCATCTCCGGGTCCTTGTCGGAGATGCGGGCCACCGTGATGGTTTCGTCCTCGCCGCACGCCCACAGCTGGCGCACCGGCCGGGTGGGCACCTGGCCGTCGGAAGCCGGGATCGGGTCGCCGTGCGGGTCGCGCTGCGGGAAGCCCAGTTTGGCGTCGATGCGGTCCACCAGCCGGTTCGATACCGCGTGCTCGAGCACTTCGGCCTCGTCGTGCACCTCGTCCCAGCCGTAGCCGAGCTCGTTGACCAGGAAGGTTTCCAGCAGCCGGTGTCGCCGCACCACTTCGAGCGCCGCGCGCCGGCCCGCTTCGGTCAGGGTCACGGCGCCGTACTTCGCGTGGTCGACCAGGCCCTGCTCGGCGAGCTTGCGGATCGATTCCGAGGCCGTGCTGGCCGAGACGCCGATTCGGTCGGCCAGCATCTTGGTGCTGACCTTTTCCACCGACCACTCCTGGGCATTCCAAATGACCTTGAGATAGTCCTGGCCAACCGCGGTGAGACCGCCGGCCTCTTCGTCAGCCCTCACAAACAAAAAGTTTAGGCACTCTAGGTCTGGTCTGGCGTGGTGACCGGCCCAGCCGGTGTCGCCGTGCCGAAAACACCCGCCCCGGGACTGCGGAATCGGGATCCTACGGCGCGTCGGGCCGCAGCGCACCGTAGGCTTGCCATCGTGCAGCGGTGGCGCGGCCAAGACGAGATTCCCACTGACTGGGGCCGATGCGTGCTCACGATCGGGGTGTTCGACGGTGTGCACCGCGGTCACGCGGAGTTGATTGCGCACGCGGTGAAAGCCGGACGGGCACGCAATGTCCCGGCCGTGCTGATGACGTTCGATCCGCACCCGATGGAAGTGGTCTATCCGGGCAGTCACCCGGCGCAGCTGACCACGCTGACCCGGCGCGCCGAGCTCGTCGAGGAGTTGGGTGTCGACGTCTTCCTCGTGATGCCGTTCACCACGGATTTCATGAAGCTCACACCGGAGCGCTACGTGCACGAGTTGCTCGTGGAGAACCTGCATGTCGTCGAGGTCGTGGTGGGGGAGAACTTCACCTTCGGCAAGAAGGCGCTCGGCACGGTCGACACCCTGCGCAGGGCCGGTGACCGGTTCGGATTCGCGGTGGAGTCGATGTCGCTGTTGTCCGAGCATCACAGCAACGAGAACGTGACGTTCTCCTCGACCTACATCCGCTCCTGCGTGGACGCCGGCGACATGGTGGCGGCCACCGAGGCACTGGGCCGCCCGCACCGCGTCGAAGGCGTCGTCGTACGCGGTCACGGGCGGGGCGCCGAGCTGGGCTTTCCCACCGCGAACGTTGCCCCGCCGATGTACTCGGCGATCCCGGCCGACGGCGTGTACGCGGCCTGGTTCACCGTGCTCGGGCACGGACCGGTGACCGGCACCGTCGTCCCGGGGGAGCGCTACCAGGCCGCGGTCTCGGTGGGCACCAACCCGACGTTCTCCGGGCGTACCCGCACCGTCGAGGCGTTCGTCCTGGACTCCGAGGCCGACCTCTACGGCCAGCACGTGGCGGTGGACTTCGTCGCCCGGTTGCGCGGCCAGCTCAAATTCGACTCCGTCCGCGACCTTGTCGCGGCCATGGGAGACGACACGGACAAGGCCCGCCAGATCCTGTCGTCGTCCTAGCTGCCGGACGCCACCAGGTCGTCGATCTGGTTGATGGCTGACGTGGCGCCCTCGATCACGCCCATGTCCAGCACCGTCCGCAGCGCCTCGGCCGACTCGTAGGTGGTGACGTAGGTGGCGCGGGTTCCGCCGTTGTGTTCGGTGAAGGTGAAGACGTTCGTCGCCACCGGCAGGTCGGGGTTGGGGTTGAAGTCCAGGTCGGCGAAGCCGTCGGTGAAAGTGAAGCTCCTCGGTTCCTCGACGGCGGTGATCTGCCAATAGCCGGCGTGCTTGTCGCCGTCCGGGCCGGTCATGAAGTACGTCGTGCGGCCGCCGGGCCGCAGGTCGTGGTCGACCACGGTCGCCGGGTACGACGGCGGACCCCAGACCTTCTCCAGCTGACGCGGATCGGCGTAGACCTGCCAAATCCGGGCCACCGGCGCGGCGAAGTCGGCCGTGATGGTGAGAGTGAGAGCGTCCGGGTCGTGCTCGTCGGTCACCGGCATGGTGTGTTCTCCCTAGTTGTCGTCGGACGAGATGAGTTCGTCGATACGTGCCACGTGGCCACGCCAGATCTGCTCCAACTCGCCGAGCATCGAGGCCACCGACCGCACCGCAGTCACCTCACCCCTGGCCAACTGCTCGCGACCGCTGCGACGCTTGGTGAGCAGGCCCGCCTTCTCCAGCACGGCGACGTGTTTCTGCACAGCGGCGAAGCTCATCTCGTACTTCACTGCGAGCGCGGACACCGAATGCTCCCCGGCCAGCGCTCGGCGCAGGATGTCGCGCCGCGTGCGATCGGCCAAGGCGTGGAACTGGGCGTCGGCCCGGTCCTCCTCGTCCACGATCACCCGCCAAACATACAACCAATCGGTTGTATGTTGTCAAGGCGAGCTGCTGACCTGCCGCGATTTAGATGCGGACCGGTCCCGCTGATACACTCGGCCACCGATGCGTGAGCTGCAGTCCGCGGCGGCCACGTTGGACCCTTTCCTCGCGGGACCGATTGATGGAGTTAATTTCGTGGCGCTTACCGCCGAGCAGAAAAAAGAAATTCTGGGCCAGTACGGCCTGCATGACACCGACACCGGATCGCCGGAGGCGCAGATCGCGCTGCTGACCAAGCGGATTTCCGACCTCACCGAGCACCTCAAGGTGCACAAGCACGACCACCACTCGCGGCGCGGCTTGCTGCTGCTGGTCGGTCGCCGGCGCCGGCTGATCAAGTACATCTCGCAGATCGACGTCGAGCGCTACCGCTCGCTGATCGATCGGCTGGGCCTGCGTCGCTGACGCAGCGCCCATCCCACATCACTCTGGCGGGCTAAGTTCGCCCATGTAGAGTGGATGCGTTCTGGGCCGGTCTGGCCCGAGCAGATGGTGCGGTCCACGCAGATCCGCGTGTTCCGTTCCAGCGTGTCACGACGAGAGCAGCCCAGTCTGTATCGGGCGGTCTTCGGTAGTGGCAGCCGGGCTCCCCGGATCTGGGGCAGGTCGGCCGCTTCGATCGATGGCCGTAGCCGTATTCAGACTTTTCCTTCAGGGAAGCTCTTTGGGCACTCGCACGTGACGACGCGAAATAGTTGAATACCCAGAGAGGCTGTACGGACACCTATGTCTGTAGCTCAAATTGATGAAGGCGTGTTCGAGGCGACCGCCACAATCGACAACGGGACCTTCGGTACCCGCACCATTCGCTTCGAGACCGGCCGGCTGGCCCTGCAGGCCGCCGGTGCCGTGGTCGCCTACCTCGACGACGAGAACATGCTGCTGTCGGCCACGACCGCCAGCAAGGCACCCAAGGAGCACTTCGACTTCTTCCCGCTGACGGTCGACGTCGAGGAGCGGATGTACGCCGCCGGGCGCATCCCCGGTTCGTTCTTTCGCCGCGAGGGCCGACCGTCCACCGACGCGATCCTGACCTGCCGACTGATCGACCGCCCGCTGCGGCCGTCGTTCATTTCCGGCCTGCGCAACGAGATCCAGGTCGTCGTCACGATCCTGAGCCTGGACCCCAACGACCTGTACGACGTGCTGGCGATCAACGCCGCGTCGGCCTCCACCCAGATCAGCGGGCTGCCGTTCTCCGGCCCCATCGGGGGCGTGCGGGTCGCGCTGATCGACGGCCAGTGGGTCGCGTTCCCGACCGTCGAGCAGCTCGAGCGAGCCGTGTTCGACATGGTCGTGGCGGGCCGCCTCGTCGGCACCGACGCCGACGGCCAGCCCGACGTCGCCATCATGATGGTCGAGGCCGAGGCCACCGAAAGGCTCATCGAGCTCGTCGAGGGCGGCGCCAAGGCGCCGACGGAAACCGTTGTGGCGGAAGGCCTGGAGGCCGCCAAGCCGTTCATCGCCGCGCTGTGCACCGCTCAGCAGGAGCTGGCCGACGCGACCGCCAAGCCCGTCGGTGACTACCCGACGTTCCCGGACTACGCCGAAGACGTCTACTACGCGGTCGCCTCGGTGGCCACCGACGAGCTGGCCAAAGCGCTGACCATCGGTGGCAAGGCCGAGCGCGACGCGCGCACCGACGAGCTCAAGGTTGAGGTGGCCCAGCGGCTTGCCGAGACCTACGAGGGCCGCGAGAAAGAGGTGAGCGCCGCATTCCGCTCGCTGACCAAGAAGCTGGTGCGCCAGCGCATCCTGACCGATCACTTCCGCATCGACGGCCGCGGCATCACCGACATCCGCGCCCTGTCGGCCGAGGTGGCAGTCGTGCCGCGGGCGCATGGCAGCGCGCTGTTCGAGCGGGGTGAGACCCAGATCCTGGGGGTGACCACGCTGGACATGGTCAAGATGGCCCAGCAGATCGATTCGCTGGGGCCGGAAACCTCCAAACGGTACATGCACCACTACAACTTCCCGCCGTTCTCCACGGGCGAGACGGGCCGCGTGGGCTCGCCGAAGCGGCGTGAGATCGGGCACGGCGCCCTGGCCGAGCGGGCGCTGATCCCGGTGCTGCCCAGCGTCGAGGAATTCCCGTACGCGATCCGTCAGGTGTCGGAAGCGTTGGGCTCCAACGGTTCGACGTCGATGGGATCGGTCTGCGCGTCCACGCTGGCGCTGCTGAACGCGGGGGTTCCGCTGAAGGCGCCAGTGGCCGGTATCGCGATGGGCCTGGTCTCCGATGACGTCGAGGTCGACGGCAAGACCGAGCGTCGCTTCGTCACCTTGACCGACATCCTGGGTGCCGAGGACGCATTCGGCGACATGGACTTCAAGTGCGCCGGCACCAAGGACTACGTCACCGCGCTGCAGCTGGACACCAAGCTCGACGGGATCCCGTCGCAGGTGCTCGCGGGTGCGCTGGCCCAGGCCAAGGACGCGCGGTTGACGATCCTCGAGGTGATGGCCGAGGCCATCGACGCCCCCGATGAGATGAGCCCGTACGCCCCGCGGGTGACCACCATCAAGGTGCCGGTCGACAAGATCGGCGAGGTCATCGGGCCCAAGGGCAAGGTCATCAACGCGATCACCGAGGAGACCGGCGCGCAGATCTCCATCGAGGACGACGGTACGGTGTTCGTCGGCGCCACCGATGGTCCCTCGGCACAGGCCGCGATCGACCGGATCAACGCCATTGCCAACCCGCAGCTGCCGACGGTGGGCGAGCGATTCCTCGGAACCGTGGTCAAGACAACGGATTTCGGTGCTTTCGTGTCGCTGCTGCCGGGCCGCGACGGTTTGGTGCACATCTCCAAGCTCGGTAAGGGCAAGCGCATCGCCAAGGTCGAGGACGTGGTGAACGTCGGCGACAAGCTGCGCGTGGAGATCGCCGACATCGACAAGCGCGGCAAGATCTCGTTGGTCCTGGTCGAGGATGACAGCGCAGCCCCGGCTGCCGATTCCCCGGAGACCGCGCCGGCCGATGCCGCGACAGCCAGCAGCTGACTTACCCGGGGCACGCCCCGGTCGAGCGGGTGCCCTGCGGCGGGGCAAGCACGCCGCCGAGGCTGAACCTGCGCTGCAGGCCACGGTGCGCCGCACCACGTTGCCGGGTGGTCTGCGGGTGGTCACCGAATACCTGCCCGCGGTGCGGTCCGCGTCGGTCGGGGTGTGGGTCGGTGTCGGGTCGAGGGACGAGGGCGCGACCGTCGCCGGGGCGGCGCACTTCCTCGAGCACCTGCTGTTCAAGTCGACGCCGACGCGCACCGCGGTCGACATCGCCCAATCGATGGACGCCGTCGGCGGCGAACTGAACGCGTTCACCGCCAAGGAGCACACCTGCTACTACGCGCACGTGCTCGACAGCGATCTCGCGCTGGCCGTCGACCTGGTCGCCGACGTGGTCCTCAACGGCCGCTGCGCCGTCGAAGACGTCGAGCTCGAACGTGACGTCGTCCTCGAGGAAATCGCGATGCGCGATGACGACCCCGAAGACGCGCTGGGGGACATGTTCCTCGCCGCGCTCTTCGGCGATCATCCGGTCGGGCGCCCGGTTATCGGCACCGCGCAATCGGTGTCGGCGATGACCCGCGCGCAGCTGCACTCCTTCCACATGCGCCGCTATACGCCCGAGCGGATGGTGGTCGCGGTGGCCGGCAACGTCGACCACGACGAGGTGGTCGCCCTGGTGCGCCGGCACTTCGGATCTCGTTTGGTGCGTGGGCGCCAGCCCATTTCGCCGCGCAAGGGCACCGGACGCGTGAACGGCCAGCCGGGCTTGTCGATGGCCAAACGCGACGCCGAGCAGACGCACGTCTTGCTGGGCGTGCGCACGCCCGGGCGCGGTTGGGAACACCGGTGGGCGCTGTCGGTGCTGCACACCGCGCTGGGTGGTGGGCTGAGCTCCCGGCTGTTTCAAGAGGTTCGCGAGTTACGCGGGCTGGCCTACTCGGTCTACTCCTCGGTCGACATGTTCTCTGACAGCGGCGCGCTGTCGGTCTATGCGGCCTGCCTGCCCGAGCGGTTCGCGGACGTGATGCGGGTGACCGCCGAGGTGCTCGAAGCGGTGGCCCGCGACGGCATCACCGAGGCGGAGTGCCGCATCGCCAAGGGCTCCATGCGTGGCGGGATCGTCCTTGGCCTGGAAGACTCCAGTTCTCGTATGAGCCGCATCGGTCGTAGCGAATTGAACTATGGCAAGCACCGCAGCATCGAGCACACCCTGCGGAAGATCGACGACGTCACCGTCGACGAGGTCAACGCGGTGGCCAGCCAGCTGCTGACCAAGCAGTACGGCGCCGCGGTGCTTGGCCCGTATGCTTCGAAACGATCACTGCCGCAACAACTTCGGGCGATGGTACGGTAGCTCAATGTTCGCTTTCTTACTCGCGCCGTGCCGGCGCTCGCCGTCGCCGGATTAGCCAGATGGTGCTGGGTTTTTGGGATATCGCAGTGCCCATCGTGGGCGCACCGATGTCGGGCGGGCCCGGCAGCCCGGCATTGGCGGCGGCGGTGTCCAACGCGGGCGGACTCGGTTTCGTTCCCGCCGGATACGTCAGTGCCGACCAGTTTGCGCAGGATCTTGCCGCGGCGCGCGCCGCCACCACCGGCCCGCTCGGGGTGAACCTGCTTGTGCCGCAACCCAGTGTCGCCGACTGGGTGGCGTTGGACTACTACGCGGAGGCCCTCGAAGCGATCGCCGAGCACTACCAGGTTTATGTGGGTCGGCCCGAATTCGGGCACGACGACGACTGGGCGCGCAAGCTCGAAGTCGTCGCCGACCTGCGCCCGGAACTGGTGTCGTTCACCTACGGAGTGCCGTCGCCGGATGTGATCAGGCGCTTCGGTGCTCTCGGGCTGTTGGTGATGGTCACGGTGACGTCTCTTTACGAGGCCGGAGTGGCCGTCGCCGCCGGTGCGGACAGCCTGGTGGTCCAGGGGCCGAATGCCGGCGGGAACCGCGCCACCTTCGCACCCGACATGGATCCCGGCGGCGAGTCGCTGCATCAGCTGATCGACCGCATCCATCGGGCACATCGCGATGTCCCGATCATCGCCGCGGGTGGCCTGGGCACCGCCGAGGATGTCGCGGGTGTGCTGCGCCGGGGCGCGGTGGCCGCGCAGGTGGGCACCGCGCTGCTGCTCAGCGACGAAGCCGGCACCAGCACCGGGCAACGCGTCGCCATGAAGAATCAACTCTTTTCCAAGACCATCGTCACGCGGGCGTTCTCGGGCCGGTATGCGCGCAGCCTGGAGAACGAATTCATTCGGCTGTTCGACAACGTGGCGCCCCTGGGCTATCCCGAGGTGAACCAGATGACGCTGCCGATTCGGGAGGCGGCGACCGAGCGGGAAGATCCGCAGGGCATGAGCCTTTGGGCGGGAACGTCTTTCCGCGAGGCGCAGGCCGGTCCGGTGGCCGACATCGTCGCGAGTCTGACCCCCGACGACTAGCCGAGCGTGGCAGAACTAACCCGCCGGCGGTTGTTGGTGGCCGCGATGGTGACCCCAGCGCTGGGCGCGTGCGCACCACCCGTACACGCCGATCCGCCGCCGCTCTACGGTCGACTGGCCGAGCTGGAGCGCCAATACGGCGCCTACATTGGGCTTTTCGCGACAGACCCCGGGTCGGGGCGCACCTGCGCCCATCGCGACGACGATCCCTTCGCGATGTGCTCGACGTTCAAGGTCTATGCCGCGGCGCGGGTGCTGCAGATGGCGCAGCGCGGCGAATTGGAGTTACAGCAACAGATTTTCATCGATCCCGCCGCGTTACTGCCCAACTCGCCGGTGACCGCGGCGCAGGCCGGCAACACCCTGCCGCTTGAGCGACTGTGCGCGGCCGCGTTGCAGCGCAGCGACAATGTCGCCGCCAACCTGCTGCTGACGCAGATCGGCGGACCGCCCGCCATCACCGACTTCGCTCGCTCCATCGGAGACGAGCGCACCCGGCTCGATCGCTGCGAGATCGAACTGAACACCGCGATCCCCGGCGACCCGCGCGATACCAGCACCCCGCGGGCGCTTGGCACCGGAGTCCAAAATCTGCTCACCGGAACGGTTCTCGGTGACGCGCAGCGCCGTCAGCTGGAACAGTGGATGCGCGACAATGTGACCTCGAGCATGCGGGCGGGCCTGCCGCCGGGGTGGACCAGCGCCGACAAGACCGGCACCGGGGACTATGGCAGCACCAACGACATCGGCATGATCTACGGGCCGGCCGGGCAGCGCGCGTTGCTGTCGGTGATGACGCGTTCGCAGTCGGCGAACCCTAACGCCGATGCGCTGCGGCCGCTGATCGTCGAGGTGACGAAATCGGTGCTGGGATGGCTGACCGGCTGAGCGTCAGGCCAGCACGCCGGCCGGGTCGGTGAACGGCAGGCTCAGGTCGGCGGCCACCCGCTCGGACAGCAGTGCGCCTTCGTGCGTCGAAAGGCCTTTGGCCAGAGCTGGATCCGACCGGCAGGCCTGCTGCCAGCCGTGGTCTGCGAGCCGGAGCACGTACGGCATCGTCGCGTTGGTCAGCGCGTAGGTCGAGGTCTTGGGGACCGCGCTGGGCATGTTGGCCACGCAGTAGAACAGGGCGTCATGCACCTTGAACGTCGGGTTGTCGTGGGTGGTGGGCCGCGAATCCTCGAAGCACCCGCCCTGGTCGATCGAGATGTCCACCAGTACAGCGCCTGTTTTCATCTGTGCGACAAGCGAATTCGAGATCAACTTCGGCGCCTTGGAGCCGGGCACCAGCACGGCCCCGATCACCAGATCGGCGTGCCTGACCGCGCCCTCCAGCTCGTAGGTCGACGAGTGGCGGGTCTGGATGCGGCCGGTGAACTCGGCGTCGAGAAGTCGCAGCTTGTCGATGTTGAGGTCGAGCACCCGGACGCTGGCCCCCATACCACTGGCCATCCGGGCCGCGTTGTAACCGGCCGTGCCGGCGCCGATGACCACCACGTCGGCGGGCTTGACGCCCGGCACCCCGCCCATCAACGCGCCGCGTCCGCCCTGCGTCCGCATCAGGTGATACGCGCCGATCTGAGCCGACAGCCGGCCCGCGACTTCGCTCATCGGGGCCAGCAGCGGCAGTGCGCCATCGGCGGTCTGCACGGTTTCGTAGGCGATCGACGTCGTGCCGGAAGTCAATAGCGCGTTGGTGCAGGCGCCCGACGCCGCCAGATGCAGATAGGTGAACAGCACCTGCCCGCGGCGCAGCAGCTCATACTCGGCGGGCATCGGTTCCTTCACCTTGAGCACCAGGTCGGCATCGGCCCACACCTGCTGGGCGGAGCTGAGCAGCTGTGCACCCGCGGCCTTGAACTCCATGTCGGTGATTGCCGACCCTTCTCCGGCGCCGGCCTGCACCAGCACCTCGTGGCCGCGGTGCGTCAGTTCGGCGACGCCTGCCGGGGTGATGGCCACCCTGAACTCGTTGTTTTTGGTCTCGGTGGGAATGCCGACGCGCATGCCATCAATTGTGAAGAACGTTCGACGAAGCGGCAAACAGGCTGATGTTAATTCTATAAGATCGGCGCATGTTGCGTCCTGAAAGTTGGACTGGACTAGCGGGTGGAAGTCCCGTCCCGGTAGGTACCGGAGCGCCGGGTAGCAGGCCCCGGTTCGTCGTGGAG
>NZ_JBCHKV010000016.1:0-171586 GCF_039023525.1 Mycobacterium sp. 050272
GGTAAGCCGTGTGCGGGAAAACCGCACGCACGGATTGAAAGGGGGATGGGGAAACGGGTCTGCTCTGCAGCCACCGCGCCCCTGACTACCAATGGACCGGTCGAACAACTCGACACCGAGTTCCTTTTCCAGCCTGGCCACCGACGCTGACAGCGCCGACTGCACGACATGGATCCGCTGCGCCGCCCGGGAGAAGTTCAGCTCCGCCGCCACCGCAACGAAGTACTCCAGTTGTCGCAACTCCATCCCGGCAATCTATCGCGAACAGCGATTATCTTGATCGATTTTCAGCGTTGGACACGATGAGTCATCGGGTGTTCTCTGAAACCAGTTGATGGGAGGACATGATGACTCGAAAGAACCTGGCGCGGCTGGTCGTCTTGTCGCTGATGTGCACCCCGTACCGGCGTCCGCCCGCTCCGGCGTACTGGAAAGCGACCGCGTTGCCATTGAGCAGCAGGCGCCCTCAACGCAGCCGCACTGGGATCCGCACCGACGCCCCGCGTCGCGCGACAACGCGAATGCCCCCACCCGACGCCCGGCTAACCGTGAGCCGCGCGGCGGTCAGGGCAAGGGGCCCATTCCCGGCCGGACCCGCAGCTGACGAGCCCGGTACGGCAACCCAACTCGACAGCTAAAGTGACATCACCTCAACGGAGGGACAGCCCATGCGAGCGTTGCGCTTCGACACTTTCGGTGACCCCACCGTCCTGCATGTCGCCGAGCTGCCTGCCCCGAAAGCAACAAAGCAGGAAGCGGTGATCCGCGTCGAGGCCGCCTCGATCAACCCCTCCGATGTGAAAAACGTTGCCGGCCTGATGGACTGGACGGTGCTGCCGCGCACGCCGGGACGCGACTTCGCCGGGGAGGTCGTCGCCGGCCCGCCCGAATGGGAGGGTGCCGAAGTCTGGGGCACCGGCGGGGACGTCGGGTTCACCCGCGACGGCTCACACGCCGAGTTCATCACGGTGCCCATCGAAGCGCTGGCGCGCAAGCCGGAAAAGCTGAGCTTCGACGAGGCCGCCGCCGTTGGGGTCAACTTCGTCACCGCCTGGTCCGGCACCGTCGAGACGGCCCAGCTGCGAGCCGGCGAAACGATCGCGATCTTCGGCGTATCCGGGGGAGTCGGCGGTGCCGTCGCGCAGATCGCGCACTCCCTCGGCGCCCGGGTGATTGGCGTGGGCCGTCGCAAACCCGACCCGCAAACCCCCGCCGCCACAGTCATCGACGAGTTCGCCGCCCTCGACACCGACGTCGCCGCCGAAATCAAACGACTCACCAACGGCAAGGGTGTCGACGTCGTCTACGACGCGGTCGGCGGCATCACCACACAAGCCGCGCTGGCCTCGCTCGCGCACCGCGGCCGGCTGGTGGTCATCAGCGCCGTCGGCTCGCCAACAGTCGACATCGACCTAAGAGCGTTGTACCGCAACGAAACCCGTATCCTCGGCGTCGACAGTGGCAAACTCAGCGTCGTCGACTGCGCGCGCATTCTGCAAGAGCTACGGCCCTACTTCGAATCCGGCGAGTTGCGCCCACTGCCGATCACCGCCCGCTACTCCCTCGACGAAAGCACAGCAGCCTACAACGCGGTCGCCAGCCACACCCCGGGCCGCGTCGTGATCAATCCCCAAGAGAGGCAACCACAATGGCAACGGATTTGACCGAACAAACCATCACCGACGAAGTGTTGAAGAGCTTCGACACCGCCACCGACGAACGCTTCCGCCAAGTTTTCCGAAGCCTGGTCCAGCATCTGCACGACTTCGCCCGCGAGGTGCGGCTGACCGGCGACGAGTGGTTTACCGCGATGGACTTCATCGAACGGCTGGGCAAGATCTCCAGCCCCACCCGCCAGGAGGTGGTGCTGCTGTCCGACATCCTCGGTCTGTCGATGCTGTTGGACAAGATCAACGAGCAGACCGGCGGATCGTCCACCGACTCGGCGCTACTGGGCCCGTTCTATGTCAAAGACCGTCCGACCGCGCCCAATGGCGCCGACATCGCCAATGGTGTTGCGGGCACACCGATGTTCATGACCGGCCGGGTCGTCGACGAACAGGGCAGGCCGATCGCCGGCGCGCAGGTGGACACCTGGCACAGCGACGGCACCGGGTTCTACGACGTGCAGATGACCGAGCCGTTGCACGGCGAGTTCGCCATGCGCGCGCTGCTGACCACGGATCACGACGGCAAATTCTGGTATCGCTCGATCACGCCGCGCTACTACCCGGTGCCCACCGACGGCCCGTGCGGGGAAATCCTGCGGGCCGCCAATCGATCCGTGATGCGACCCCAACACGTGCACTTCTGGTTTCACGCCGACGGCTACCAGCCGCTGATCACGCAGCTCTTCCTCAAAGACGACCCCTACATCGATTGCGATGCCGTGTTCTCGGCGCAGGAGTCGCTGAAGGCCGACTTCGTGCGTCACGAACCCGGCGTCGCGCCGGACGGAACGAAAGTCGACGAACCTTTCGTCACCCTGGACTGGACGTTCACCCTCGCGGCACAGTGAAACCATGACACGTCTCCCGTTAGCCGACCTCGACCAGCAGCCCGAGTCAACCCGCGAGTGGGCGGCCCGTCGCGGCAACCTCAATGTCTTCCGGCTACTCGCCAACGCGCCCAACGTATTTCCCGGATGGACACAACAGATGGACGAGCTGTACGCCAGTCCGACCTTCAGCGCACGCATGCGCGAGGTGATCGTCCTGCGTGTGGCCAACCTGCAGCGCTGCGCCTACGAACTCGCCCAGCATCTGCCGCTGGGCCGCGCCGCCGGGCTGACCGAGCACCAGCTCGAGGCGCTGGCCACCGGCGACCTCGACGACGCCGGCTTCAGCGCCGACGAGCGCACGGCGCTCGACGTCGTCACCGAGTTGTGCACCACCCACCACCTGCGCGACGAGTCCTTCGCCGCGGCCCAGGCCGTGTTCGGCGACGCGGCGCTGACCGAATTGCTCACCCTCGTCGGCTGCTATTACGGGCTGGCGCTGGTGCTCAACGCGGTTGACTTGGAGATCGAATGACGCGAATCCCGTACCTGCGGCCCGAAGACATGAACGCGCAAGCGCGCGAATTGACTTTGGAGCGCGGCAATCTCAACGTCTACCGAACGATGGCCAATGCCGAGAACGTGTACACCGGCTGGATGATGGCCGGCCGTGGTGGCCTGACGAGTCCGGTATTGTCGCGGCGGCTGCGCGAATTGGTGACGCTGCGTACCGCCTACCTGATGGACTGCGCCTACGAACTCGGCCAACACCGGGACGTCGCGCGCGACGGCGGCGTCAGCGCCGACGAGATCAATGCGGTCACCACCGAGTCCAATTGGGAAACGGGCTATTTCGAGGGGACCGAGCTCGCGGTCTTACGGCTGACAACCGAACTTGTCAGTACGCGCGCCGTGCAGGCATCGCTTTTCGAAAGCGTGCAGAAGGCCCTGGGACCGGAGGCCACCGTGGAAGTGCTGATGATTATCAGCAGGTACGCGGGCCTCGCGCTGATGCTCAATGCGCTCGACGTCGACCTCGACGACACCGCGCGGCTGCCTGCGCTGCCCATCGATGACTAATTTTTCACAAGTCTAACGATGCGGCCCATTTTGCCCGTAACGTTGCACGACGTGGCCGCGCGCAAGCCCCCGTCGACGCGCCTGTCAGCCGACGACTGGTTGCAGGCCGGCTACACCTTGCTCGCCGAGGAGGGAGCGCGAGCCCTCAAGATCGAACGCCTGTGCCAACAAGTCGGCGCCACCCGCGGGAGCTTCTACTGGCACTTCGAGGACATGGACGGCTACCGCGGCGCACTCGTCGACTCGTGGAATGCGTTCCGCGAGGAGGATCGGCAAATCTTGGCCGAGATCGACACGCTGCCGCCCCGGGAACGCTTGTCCGCCTTGATGATTTCCTTGGTCAGGCCGCAACACTGGATGCTCGAACGCGCGATGCGGGAGTGGGCCCGCACCGATCAGACCGCCGCCGCGAACATTCGCGACGCCGATCGTCGCCTGCTTCGCGCCGTCACAAAGGCCTATGGCGAATGCGGATTCAGTCACGAGGACGCCAAGCTGCGCGCCGAGCTGACCTTCGCGGCGGGCATCGGACTGCTGCACCTCACCGCCTCGCCCGGCCAGGCGCAGAAGCTGGCTCAGCACGAACGCTTCCTGGATCTGATGCTGGCCGACGCGAAGTAGTCACACCATCGCGATCGGCGAGATCGTGGCGCCAATCGCCAACGCCCCGGCCAACTCCCGGCTCACGTCGTAGTCGAATACGACATGGCCCGCGGCAATGTCCACGTCGCGCTTGGCGCGCTGCAACGGGCTGGACAAGAAGTGAGCGCTCGCGCCGGCGGCCTCCAGCAGATCGGCGATGATCGCCCGGCACTCGTGCACGGTGTACGCCGCGGCCAGCCGGGCATTCGCCCGCACCGACCGACGCACGCGTGCACCGCTGACCACGAGCTCGTCGATGGTCGCGGCAGTCTCGGCCACCAGCGCCCGCAGCGCGCGCAGCCGCGCGGTCGCATCGCCGAGCCTGATCTGCGCGGCAGGCTGATCCTTTTGCGCCACACCGCTATACGCCAGCACGCGGCCGCTCAGCCGTTCGGCGAACAGCTCGGTCACCCGTTCGGCGGTGCCGAGCACGGGCATCGACGCCACCAAGGCGAGCGCGGGCACCAGCGGCCACCGGTAGGTAGCCGCCCCGTGCGCGTGCGCGCCCGGGGCTGTGCCGCCATAGATGTCGGCCACGCTGGCGATGCGGTGTTCGGGGACGAACACGTCGGTCGCGATCAGATCGTGGGAGCCGGTCGCGCGCATGCCCGCGGTGTGCCACACGTCGTCGACCTCGACCTGGTCGGCGGGCAGCACCACGAGCGCCGCGACGATGCCGTCGTCGCGCTCGATCAGCGCACCCACGATCACCCAATCGGCGTCCATCGCACCCGTCGCCCATGACCATCGGCCGGTCAGTCGCACGCCGCCGTCGACCGGAGTGCCACGCCCGGTCGGGGCCAACGGAGCCGGTGCCAGCACCGGGCCCGAGGCGAACACTTCCTCCTGAAGCCGCGGGTCGAACAGCGACAGCATCCAGTTATGCAGCGCGTAGAACCCCAGCGTCCACGCGCTCGACGCGCAGCCGTGTGCCATCAGCCGAATCGGTTCCAGCACTTCGGGAAACGATGCCTGGATACCACCGAACCGGGCCGGGAGCAGCAGCCGGAACAACTCTGTGTGCCTGAACTCGCTGACCGTTGCCGAGGGCAGCCGGCGCAGCTGCTCGGCCTCCTCGGCGCGCGCCGCTAACCGCGCGACGAATTCGTCGGTGATTCCGTGCACCGGGCGGCCGGCCACCGCAGACATGCGGTCACCGTAACATACTTTTTAGTATGTTCAGGCGGTCAGTTGCCGAACCCGGTACCGGTCGGCGCGTGCACCACGATGGCTGGCCCGCTGGCGGTGTCGTCGAGTCGGCTGGCGGCGAAGGACACACCCTTGTCGATGTAGGCGCCGCCGTCGGCGTAGGTGTCGTGGGCGGCGAAGTTCATGCCGTCCGAGCACACCGGGTCATCGGTCGCACAGACCTTGAGCGTCTTGGCCTGGTAGATCGGGCCGATGACCAGAGGCGGCTGGCCCAGGAAGTTCATTGCCCGCGTGTTGGGCGTGCCGAAGAGCACCACCGCCGCGACGTGGTCGGCGATTTCGGGTGCCAGGGGCTTGGGCACGGTTGCCGGGTCGACACCGTCGGGCACCTGCGCCGAGGTGACAAAGCCCATCACGGCCGCGCCCTGCGAGAATCCACTGAGCACCATCTTGGTCTTCGGGCAACTGCTCGCCATCGACACGACATGAGCGCCGGCATCCCTGATTCCGTCAAGGCCGGTCTGCCACTCGTTGCTGGCAGGGTAGTTGACGGCGTAGACGTCGACGGACTTTCCGGCTTCACGCGCGCGCAGACTATCGACGAAGGCCTGCCCGGTCGGGCCGATGCCTTCCGGTTCGCCCGTGCCGCGCGCGAACACCACTTGGGCGTCGGGACACGGCTCGGCCAGTGCCGACGGAGTAGGGGAGACAAGGAAACTGCTACCAAGACCCACGGCCGCTATCGCGGTGGGTTTGATGAATCGAATGATGTGACCGGCAATCATGCCGAAATAAGTGCCCATCGGTGCCCATCCCAAACCTTTGAGTTCCAAGACCAGTTCACCACCGTTGCCAAGGACCACAAAAGCGACACGCAGAAGTTCGGTAGTGGTCTATACGGCCTGATATCCCCGGTCAATACCGAAGGACTGCTGGCCGGTCCCGATGTCGTGCCTTTACAAATCAATCGGCTTGATCTTGAGGATACAGCGGATTGTTACCATCGCGCGGTGAGCGATCCGCCTGCGCATCGAGGGCTCGCCCGGCTGAAATCCGTTTCTAGACGCGATGTCTTGAAAGTTGCCGGTGTGGCCCCGGCAATGCTCGGTGTGACAACGCTCGTTGCCCCGCGCGCCTCAGCCGGGCTGGCCGGCTCATCGGTCTTCCTCGACGCGGGCCACAACGCCGTGAACGACGCTTCGATCAATGAGCAAGTTCCGAATGGCCGCGGCGGCACCAAAGCGTGTCAAACGTCGGGCACCGCGACGAACGGCGGTTATCCGGAGCATGCGTTCAATTGGGCCGTCGTCGGCCTGATCAATGACGCGCTGCGGCAACTCGGGGTGAATACCGCGCTGTCCCGCGACAACGACAGCTCCGTGGGCCCGTGTGTCGACCAGCGCGCCGCGCAGGCGAACGCGATGCACCCCAATGCGATCGTGAGCATCCACGCCGACGGCGGTCCCGCCTCCGGCAGCGGATTTCACGTCAACTACTCGGCCCCGCCGCTCAACGACGTCCAGGCCGGCCCGGCGGTGCAACTGGCCCACACGATGCGAGACGCGCTGGTGCAAGCGGGCTTTCACCCATCTACCTACGCTGGATCGGATGGCCTCTATGGGCGCGCCGACCTGGCCGGGCTGAACCTGGCCCAGTACCCGGCGGTGCTCGTCGAACTGGGCAACATGAAAAACCCGGACGAAGCGGCGCTGATGGAAAGCGCGGACGGGCGGGCGAAGTACGCCGCGGCCGTCACGCAGGGGATCGTCGCGTTTCTGAGCGGCCGCTGAAACTCAGCCTGGGACAGCTTCTTTGGGGACTTCCGTCGGCCAATCGGCGAGCGTGTCCAAATAGAGCTGACGCACCTCGGCAATGCGATCCGGCAACGTCTCCAGCGTCCACTCGTCGACCGGGATCGGCGGCAGCACGGCGACATCGACTGTGCCCGGGGTAATCTTGAGCGAGTTCTTGGCGGCGATGATTTCGGCGTTGCGGATCACGATCGGCACGATCGGAATGCCCGCGGCCATCGCGATCCGGAACGCCCCCTTCTTGAACGGCCCCACCCCGGTCATGGTGTCGCGCGAGGTGCCTTCCGGGGCGATCAGGATGGACAGGCCGTCCTTGGCGCGTTCCTCGACTTCGTGCAGGGTCTCCACCGCGGCGGCGGGGTCGTCGCGGTCGAGGAAGACGCCGTCGTTCAACTTGAGCAGCGTGCCGATGATCGGGTCGCTGGCGAGTTCCTTCTTCGCGATTTTGATCCAGTCGTTGCGCAGCAGTGCGGCGGCGATGAACGGGTCGACTCCGTTGCGGTGGTTGTAGAGGAAGACAGCCGGGCGCTGCGCCGTCAAATTCTCGGTGCCGATCACGCGGTAGCGAATGCCGTTGGTGGCGAGCAATATCTGGGGCCAGGTGGACCGGAAGAAGTTCAGCCCGCGCCGACGGTTGCGGCTCAGCAAGCCAACGCCCAGGGCGCCCGCGCCGACCGGCAGGGCCAGGCCGAAGCCGGCGACCAGGTTTGCCTGCCTGCGAAGACGGACGCCGCGCGGCGTCTCCGGCAAACCTTCTGGCGTCATTCAAGCCTCCCGATACATTTATTTGGATCCACGCGGCACGCCGATTGTAAGGAGGTATTCAGCCACGCCGCATCCGCAGCTCTGTGCAGCGAAAAGTTATGGTAAACAGCACGTTTGGTCATGGTGAACGCAAAGGGTGGGGACACCGCTTACACCAGCTGGGCGGCCGTGGCCATGACGATGAGCAGCAGCGTGGCGATTCCGATGACGTACACGGCGCGACGAGGGCTGATGTCGGCCGGGAGCGGTCGGCGCTGCAGGATCGCCTGGCGCCGGAACGCGATCAGATAGGTACACATCGCCGCAAGCAGAGCCACACCCGCCGGGATCAACGGCAGCCAACCCCGTGCGCCGTGGATTTCTTTGATGGCCAGCAACACGCCGTTGGCCAGGAACGCGAACGATGTCCGGGACCAGGCGAGCGTCGTGCGTTCGGCCTGTAGCCCGCGGGCCGGATTGCCGTGCGCCGCCGTCAACCCGAGACGACCTTGAGCACGACCAACCCGAGCGCGACGACTCCGACCAGGCTGAGCCCGACCGCGAGGTAAGCCGGCGAGGGATGACGAGGCAGGGGGTCGCCGCGGCGCATCGCATGATCGGCCTGCTGCCAGCGCAACAGCCCCATCCCGCTCGTGAGGATCGCGAGCACCACCAGGCCGAGGCCGAGCAGCCGGCGGGCACCCGGCACCGTCATCTCCGGAACGAGCTGCACCAGGGCGACCGCCGCCGCGAGCAGCCCCAGCGCGGTGCGCTGCCAGGACAAAAAGGTGCGCTCGTTGGCCATGGTGAACCGGTAGTCGGGCTCTTGCGTGCTGTCGGGGTGGCGCTCGGTGATGACCTCGTCGGACACGGCTACCTCGCAGCACATTGGGGAACAAGCTTTTCGTTACCCATGATTTTAACTAACCGCGCGGCCGGCCACCGCGCCTTCTGCCGAGCCGTTGCATGATGAAGCTTGTGGTAAAGGCGTTGTTGTTCGACGTGCAGGGCACCGCGACGGATTTTCATTCGACCGTGTGCGACGAGGCGCAACGAATCAGCGCGGGACGGTGCCCGGAGCTCGATTGGCCCGACCTGGTCCGGCGTTGGCGGGCCGGCTACTTCGCCACGCTCGAGGCCGCGCGCAGCCGCCAGAGTGGATGGGTTTCGGTGCACTCGGTATACCGCGCGGCGCTGGACACCCTGCTGGACGAGTGCGGTATCGACGGCTTCACCGATGCCGAGCGCGAGGATCTCACCCTGGCCTGGCAACGACTCGAGCCCTGGCCGGATGTCGCACCCGGGCTGTCCTGGCTGAAGAGCGACTTCACCTTGGCGACGCTGTCGAACGCCGACGTGTCCGCCGTCATCAATATCTCCAAGCGCGCACGATTGCCCTGGGACGCGATCTTCGCCGCCGAGATGGCGGGGGTTTTCAAGCCGGACCCGGCGATTTACCGGATGGCCGCGACCTACCTGGGCCTGGAACCCGCCGAGATCATGATGGTGGCCAGCCATAAATACGACCTCCGCGCGGCGGCCGGACTCGGCTTTCACACGGCGTTCATCGCGCGTCCGCTGGAGTTCGGCGTCGATGGCGATCCCGACGTGCAGTATTCGGACGAGTTCGACATCAACGCCTCGGACTTCCTCGACCTCGCCGATCAGCTGGGCGTCTGGTGGCCGTCCTAGCGGGTGAACGCCGGCGGCACGGTATTGGTCAGCGCCGGGTCCGGCTTCTCCGAAGACATCGACAACAGGCCGCGCACCACGCGTGCGGCCAGTAGCCAGTTCGCCGGCTTCTTCATGTCCAGCCCGCCGAGGAGCTGTTTGACCATCGTCAACGTGTCGAAGTAAATGCGTTCGCAGACAAGCGTTTCGGTGTCGTCGAAGACGAAGTACGCGTTCATGCGAACCCGGAAGCGGCTGCCGGTGGGCGGCACCTTGCCGAGGAAACCACGATGGGTGCCCATCAACCAGAACTCGACGATCACCGCATCGGCACTGTGCCGCAGCGCGATGATTTCGTGGTCCTGATCGGGGAACGCGGTGCGCGTGTAGTTGTAGTAGCCACGCACCGCGTCGTTTCCGTCGTGGACGACCATCTGCGGGATCAGCTCGTAGTGGGGGTGCGGGAAGGTCGCCAGCACGTCGTCCCAGTCCTGGCGGACCTCGTCGTGGAAGTGGTCGAGCACGAGTTTCTGGCGCGCGGCCAGCACTTCGGGGGAGGGAAACGCGGGGGCTGTCATCCGGCCAGCGTAATCCCGGGCGGTGCTGCTGATATCGCGCGCGCTGTGGCTTCCGGCGGGGCTCCGGAGCCCTAGCCCGGGGTAGTCCAGGACACCGGCAGAGTCTTGATCCCGTGAATGAATTGGGACAGCAACCGGGCCGGCTTGCCGGTCACGGTGATGTCGGGAATTTCGCGACGCAGCTCGTCGAAGACGACCCGGATCTCGCGACGAGCCAGGTTGGCGCCCAAGCAGAAATGTGCGCCGCCGCCGCCGAAGCCCAGATGCGGATTGGGGTTGCGCCCGACATCGAAAGCCCACGGATTGTCGAACCGGGACTCGTCGCGATTGGCCGAGTTGTAGTACAGCGCAACCTTGTCGCCTTCGGCCATCTTGACGCCGCTCAACTCGAAATCGCGGGTCAGGGTGCGGCGCATGTAGATCACCGGGGAGGCCCACCGCACGATCTCCTCGACCGCGGTGGGCGTCAGGGCCTCGAAGTCGGACCACCACTTCTCCCGTTGCTCGGGGAAGCTCGACAAGGCCAGCACGCCATGGCTGATCGCATTGCGGGTGGTTTCGTTGCCCGCCACCACCAGCAGGATGAAGAACGACGCGATCTCCTGGGAGGTAAGCCGGTCACCGTCGACCTCGGCTTCCACCAGAGCCGTGGTCAGGTCGTCGTGGTGGTTGGAGCGGCGGTCGTCGGCCATCGCGGTCGCATAGGCGCCGATGTCCATCGACACCTGCATGAACTCTTCGAAGTCCAATGTCAGATCGGGGTCGCCGAACCCGAGAATCACGTTGGTCCAGTGGAAGATTCGCTGATGGTCTTCTTCCGGGATGCCCATCATGTCGCAGATGACCTGCAACGGCAGTGGCCCCGCCAGTTCGGTGACGAGGTCGGCCTGGCCGTCGGGATGGTTGGCGGTCAGTGAGGTGACCAAACGGTGGGCCCGCGCCTTCACCGAAGCCTCAATGCGGGCAACGACTTTCGGCGTGAACGCCCGGCTGACGATCGAGCGCAGCCGCTGGTGTCGCGGATCGTCCATCACGATCATCGAGCCGAAATACTCGGCCAATTCCGGTGTCTGGTCGTTGATCGTGATGCCGCTGGCCGAGCTGAAGATGTCGGGATGACGGCTGGCGAAGTGGACATCGTCGAGCCTGGTCAGCGCCCAATATCCATTGCCGGTCTCGAATCCCTCGTACTGAATCGGCGACCAAAACGAGATCGGGGCCTCCCGGCGCAAGGTGGCGAACGCCGCGTCGCGCAGGTCGTCGTTGCGCACCCAGAAATCGAGCGACTCGAGTTGGACATCGGCAAGCGGTAGTTCGGGCGGGGGTGTCCCATTCGGTCGCGACGCAATACCGGTCTCGAGGCTCACGTGGCCTTCCCTTCGCCGTTGAAAGGGGTATCAAGAGCTGACACTGCGGAGCCTAGACCCGGATCAGTGCGTGCAGACGGTTCTCGCCGGAACGCCCGTCGTCGCCGTCGCGGCGCTGACCACGTTGCCGTCCATCAAAATCTTGCAGGAGATGGGACCCGGGCCCTGCGCGCTGATCGTGAACACCTGCCCGCCGAACCCGGTGAACTCCGTCGACCAGGGCAGCGGCGCGTTCACCTGGTGCAACTGCCCGGTGTCGGTTTGGTAGTAGATGAACTGGGCGACCGCCGGGCCATTGACCTCGTAACGGACCTGGGGCATCTGCGGAATGGCGTGCGCGACGCCGCAGGCATTTGCGAACCCGAAACCGATGGCCAGCAGCATCGACGGTGCGGCGAGGTGCGTTCTCATGAATTGCATCGTGTCACCACCGGCGACGGTAGGGAAGCGGTTGGCGTCAGACGCCGTCAGGAAGGCGGCCCGATGCGGCGAACGGCCAGGGCGCCCAGCAGAACAACAGCGCACGCCGCCCCGACCCCACCCGAGATCAGCAACGGCAGCCGACCGTCGGCGCCCCACAAGAAGCCGGCCCACAGTCCGGCCGCCAGCACCGCGCACCCGCTGAGCCCCTGAAATACGCCTTGCGCGCTCGATTGCAGGGCTTCCCCAACGAGCGTCGATATCCAGGCCTTGGCGACGCCGTCATAGCAGGCAGTGAACAGCCCGTACGCGACGATCAGGGCCGAGGCGGTCGCCGCGTCCGTGGTGAGGCCCAGACCGATATACCCGATCGCGAAGAACACCAGACCGGCAGCGTAGACGACCGGACGACCGAAACGGTCCGCCAGCCACCCGGCCGGGAAGCTGGCCACCGCGTAGACCAGGTTGTAGCCAACGTAGGCCAAGATGACATCGACCACCGAGAAGCCGATCTCCTTGAGCCGCAACAGAAGTAGCGCGTCGGGGAAGTTGACGAGGCTGAACACCACCAGGAAGGAAATCACCGCCCAGTACCGGCGGGGCAGCAACCGGGTCTCGGCGAACACCCGAACACCGGTAACTGGCCGCACGTCTCGCGGTCGTTCCCGGACCCAGGCGATCACCAGCACGCTGAGCACGGCGGGGATCACCGCCAGATACAGGACCGGACCGATCCGGTGTCCGAACAGTTCGTATCCGGCCAGCCCGAGCAACGGCCCGATGACCGCGCCGAGCGTGTCCCACGCGCGGTGGAACCCGAACACCCGGCCACGCTGGGCCGCATCGATTCCGTCGATCAGCAATGCATCGCGTGGCGCACCGCGCAGTCCCTTGCCCAATCGGTCGACAACCCGTCCGAGCAACACGCCGGGCCACGCGCTGGCGACGGCGACGAAGACCTTGCCGAGCGCGGCCATCCCGTATCCGGTCGCGATCAGCGGCCGGCGGGAAAAGCGGTCGCCGAGTGGGCCCGAGACCAGCTTGGTGATCGACGCGGCGCCCTCCGCGGCGCCTTCCACCGCCCCGACCACCGACGGTGGCGCACCCAACACGGTCGTCAAGTAGATCGGCAGCAGCGGGTAAAGCAATTCGCTCGCGGCGTCTTGCAGCAGTGACACCAGCGAGAGCACCCACACATTCCGGGTGAGCCAGACCGGGCCCCTACTAACAACGGCGTCGGTGCGACTCATCGCGGCATCCCTGTTCGCACAGTCAGATGTTAGGTGCCACAGCTGTCGCCCACTTAATGTGAACCGGGGGCCAGGTGACCGGAAGGTTGGGTATGTCGATAAGCAGCTCAAAGCGCGTGGTGGTGTTCGGTACCGGCTTCGTGGGCAGGATGGTGATCCCCGAGATCGTCAAGCACCCGCTGTTTGAGTTGGTCGGCGTCGGCGTCAGCAATCCGGACAAGGTCGGCCGCGACGTCGGCGAGATCTGCGGGATGTCGGAGAAGGTGGGCGTTTTGGCCACCGACGACATGGACGCGCTGATCGCACTGAAGCCCGACGCGTTGGTGCACTACGGCCCGACGGCGATGCACGCCAAAGAGAACATCAAGCTGATCACCAGCTTCCTGCGCGCCGGCATCGACGTGTGTTCGACGGCCATGACGCCCTGGGTGTGGCCGACGATGCACCTGAACCCGCCGAACTGGATCGAGCCCATCACCGAGGCCTGTGAGCTGGGTGAGTCGTCCTGCTTCACCACCGGTATCGACCCCGGATTCGCCAACGACCTGTTCCCGATGACGCTGATGGGTCTGACATCGGAGATCCGCAAGGTGCGGGCATCCGAGCTGCTCGACTACACCAACTACGAGGGCGACTACGAGTTCGAGATGGGCATCGGCCGCGAGCCCGAATTCAAGCCGATGCTCGAAGACCGCGACATGCTGATCTTCGCCTGGGGCGCGACCGTCCCGATGATCGCGCACGCCGCCGGGATCATGCTCGACGAGATCACCACCACCTGGGACAAGTGGGTGACACCGACCGAACGTAACTCCGCGCGGGGCGTCATCAAGCCCGGGCACGTCGCCGCCGTCCGGTTCACGATCAACGGCGTCTACCAGGGCGAGACCCGCATCCAGCTCGAGCACGTCAACCGCATCGGACTCGACGCCGCCCCTGACTGGCCGACCGGTCACGACAACGACGTCTACCGCGTGGACATCGAAGGAACCCCGAGCATCTTCCAGGAGACCGCGTTCCGGTTCACCGACGGCTCCGGGCGGGACGCCGCCGCGGCCGGGTGTCTGGCGACCGGGCTGCGGGCGTTGAATGCGGTGCCGGCGGTCAATGATCTGCGGCCCGGCTGGGTCACGCCGCTGGATCTTCCGCTTATCGCGGGAACCGGCAACATACGGTGACCAGGGCTTTAGACTGAGCCCGAGACGTTATACAGCTCACGCATAGCTAACGCAGAGATTGGCTATAGGTATAACCGTCAAAATCGGGGTAGGCGGATGCGGGGGCATACCGCTCGATAACGGGGATTGGGACCATGTCAGACGGAGCTACGCCCGCGCTGGGGCTCTCGATTGGCGCCACCAACTTCGCCGCGGTCACCGCCGACCAGGCCATCACGCGCAAGCCTGTCATGACGCTGTTCCGCGAGCGGCTGCCCGAGATCGGGGTCCCCGGTGAGAATCCGCGGCTGGACCAGCCGGGGCTGGTGATCACCGACTTCGTCGATCGCGTCGGCGACCCGATCGGCATCGTGGCGGCCGACGGCTCCGTGCACCGCAGCGAGGTCTTGACCGCCGACGGGTTGCGTGCCCTGGCCTACGCCGCAACCAATGGCGCCGAACTTCCGGACAACGTCGCGGTGACCCACCCCGCGCACTGGGGATCGAACGCCGTCGACGCGCTGGGTTCGGCGCTGACCCGGGTGCCCGAATGGGCGAACCGCGAGCGGCCGCTGACGTTGATCCCGGATGCCGCCGCGACGCTGTTCGCGGTGCGGGCCAACCCCGGCATCCCGGCCCGCGGCACGGTGGCGGTATGCGACTTCGGCGGCAGCGGCAGCAGCATCACGCTGATGGACGCCGCCGGCGACTATCAGCCGATCGCCCCGACCGTGCGGCACCTCGACTTCTCCGGTGACCTGATCGATCAGGCGCTGTTGACGACCGTGTTGGCCAACCTGCCCAGCGCCGATTCCTTCGATCCGTCCGGCACCTCGGCGATCGGGCCGCTGAGCCGGCTGCGCACCGGATGCCGCATGGCCAAGGAACAACTGTCGTCGAGCACGGTCGCGACCCTGGCCGAGGGACTGCCGGGCATACCCGGCGAAATCCGGCTCACCCGCAACGAACTCGACGACGCGATCCGTACCTCTCTGACCAATTTCGTTGCGGTGCTGGATGAAACATTGGCGCGCAACGGGATTCGTGATCTGGTCGCGGTGGTGTCGGTCGGCGGCGGCGCTAACATCCCGGCGGTCACCACGATGCTTTCGGGCCATCTGAGGGTGCCGGTGGTGACGACGCCGCGACCGCACCTGGCCCCGGCCATCGGTGCGGCGTTGCGTGCGACGCGTGGGCCGGCCGAGACCAGCGCGACATTGCTGACCCCGTCGGTATCCCGCGCGACCGCGGCAGCCGTGGCGGCCGCACCAGCCGCACCGGTCGCGGTCGAGGAGCGACCGTTCGTGCTCACCGATGCCCCGGAGCCGGTGTCGAGGCTGATGCCCGCGCTGGCGTGGTCGGAGGCCGGCGACGAGTCGCGGATGATGCCGGCCGCCCCCGCTGCGGCCGGGCAGATTCCGAATCATGTTGGCGGGTCGGGGTATACGTCGGCGCGACCGGCGTTGAACTTCGAACAGCCCGGGCAGCCACGCCGGGAGAAAAAGGCCTCGGTCGTTCCCTGGTCGCGGGTGCCGGGCATGGTCGTCATCGGTACGGCAGTGGCGGTTCTGCTGGTCGGCATCGCGTTGGCGATCGGGCTGTCCGACGACAAACCCGCCACCACGCCGAACCCGGGCGTGAAGACGACTCCGGCTACCGTGCCGTCTGCCAAGGGCGCTGCTCCGCAACCCGCGCCGCCGAGCCAGGCGCCGATGACGGGTCAGGCCGCACCCCAGCCGGCGGCGGCGCCGCCAACGGCCGACGCTCCCGCTCCCGCGGATGCTCCGGCCCCTGCGGCCGTGGACCCGCCCGCGGCGGTCGACACGCCCGTCCCGGCGGCACCGCCGCCACCTCCTGTTGAGGCTCCCGCGCCGCCGCCCATACCTGCGATACCGGCGCCCGCACCCCGGGTCCCGGCGATCCCGGCGATTCCGCCCATCCCGCGAATTCCCGGACTGGGCTTGCCAATTCCCGGATTTGGCGGTCCGTAACTACTTGACTATTTGCCGCCGGTCGCGGGCCGCTTTTCGCCCTTGTTTTCCTCGGCGGCGAGTTTCCGGAGCTCTTCGTTCAAGGCCTTGTCTTTTTCGACTTGCTCTTGCCGGGCCTTGTCGTCCGAGCCGTCGCCGTCCGAATCCTTGTTGGCCGGGCCGTCGGTGGTCTTCGGATTGCCGTCCTCGTCCAGCCAATCGTTGACCGCGGTGCCCGAGACCGCCCCACCGGATCCCGGCAGTACCAGCGTCGGCCGGTCCTCGTAGGCCACCATCATCTCGGCGGCAGCCTTCTTATCGTCCTCGTCGGGCTCCGGCTTCTCTTGCGGGTGCTGGTCGCCCTTGACGCCTTCGGGTCGGTCGCTTTCGGCGGACTCAGCGCTCACCTGCTGGTCGTCCTCTTCACCAGCTGTTCTTTCGTCCTGCACGCTCATTTGAATACCCCCTTGTTGAGTCGCAGTCCGGTTCGGTTACCCGTAGCCGAGCTGTGTCGAAACTCTCGTTACCGCGATCTTTTCTGCGTGACCAGCGGTCATGAGGAGGTGCGGTGAGGCTCTGGGGGCGTATGCTCCGGCGTGCATTTGACGAAGGTAACCGGTGCCCGCCGCGAAAAGCTCTGCGGGAGTTGCTAGTTGGTCGTCGGATAGGTGACTTTTGTGAGTTCCTCGGAAATCTCCCAGAGTCGCCGGCAGTCGTCGTCGTTGCGGGCCCGCGCGGGCGTTTTGGCTACTTTCACGCCACCGCCGGCCATCTCCATGAAGCCGCGGGGTCCGTAGAACTCGCCGCCCTCGGCCTGCGGCGTGGCCGCCGCGTACAGAGCGGGCAGGATCCCGTCGTCGATTTCCTGCCACAGGAACGGGGTGAAGCGCCATGACGCCCTGTACAAGCGTTCCATCAGCGCCGGCTTTTCACGACCGTAGGAGGGTCCGCTGATTTGCAGGTTGGTCTTGGTCAGGCCGGGGTGTGCGGCGTTGGAGACGATGCCCCAGCCGCCGGCGCGACTGCGCTTGTCCAGTTCGCGGGCGAACATCAACACCGCGATCTTCGACTGGCCGTAGGCCGACATCGGCGCATAGGACTTTTCGAACTGCAGATCGTCGAAGTGGATCTTGCCGCTTTGGCTGGCCGCGAGGCTGCTCAGGGAGACGACGCGGGCACGCTGCGCGGCGCGCAACAGCGGCAGCACCTGCCCGGTCAGCGCGAAGTGCCCGAGATGGTTACTGCCGAACTGCAATTCGAAGCCGTCGGCGGTGGTGTCGCGCTCCGGGGGCGTCATCACCCCGGCGTTGTTGATCAGAATGTCGATTGGACGGCCCTCGGCGTTGAGTTGTTCACCCAGCGCGGCGACCGACGCCAGCGACGACAGGTCGAGGGATTTGATGGTCAGCTTCGCGTCGGGCACGCTGTGGCGGATCTCTTCGATCGCGGCCTCACCCTTGGCCCGGTTGCGGATGGCCATGATCACGTCGGCGCCGGCCGCCGACAGCCGTCTGGCCAACCCGAAGCCCAGACCGCTGTTGGCGCCGGTGATGACGACGAGCTTCCCGGTGAGATCCGGCACGGTGGCGACAAGATCGTTCGACATGGGTATCAGTGTGCTCTTTCGCTGGCCACTGGTCACTAGCGGTGACACACTCCGGGGATGTGGAGCAGACTGCCCGCCAAGATTTCTTTTGTCTCAGCCGTCGTCGTCACGATCATGTCGCTGGCCGGCATCGTGGTCGCCATCGTGCTCAACGTGTTTTTTCTCGACGATTACAACGCGTACGGCGAGGTTCCGGTCCCCGGTTCGGGCAGCCTGCATCTGCCGAAGGGTGAGGTCACCGTTAGCCTGCACACCATCGTGATCGGCAGCCCTGACAGCGGGCTGCCGGTGCCGCCGCTGGGCATCACGATATCGCCGCCCGACGGCGTCGCGCAGCCGACGATGACGGAAAACATCGGCAGCACAACCTCAGTCAACAACGACGCGCACGTGCGGGTGTGGGTGGCGCAGATTCCGGCCGACGGCACCTACAACATCACGACGGACGGCCAGGTCAACGGATTCATCGCACCGCGACTCGCCTTCGGCCACTCAAGCTCCTACGGATTTTTGATCTGGCTGTTCGTCGGCATGTTCGTGGTGGGCCTGACCGCTTCGATTGTGGCGGGCCGTTGGCTGCGCAGCACCCGACGCAAGGCGGCGGCGGCCGTCGTGGCGGGGCAGCCCCTGCCGGGGGTCTCAGTGGCGACCCCCCACCAGTCACCCACCACGGCATACGAACCCACCGACGAGGGTGTCCGTGTTGAGCGCCTCAAAACGCTTGCGGCGCTGCGGGATTCCGGGGCGTTGACCGAAGAGGAGTTCCAGGCCGAGAAGCGGCGGATCCTCGAAGGGCACTGAGGTATGCGGCCTTTTGCCCGCCTCTGAGCGACAAACTGGGGGAGGTGGGAACGCGCCGGTCGCGGCTGAGTATCAAGACGAACGTTGTCGCTCAGAGGCGGGCACAACGTGCCTCGCCAACTCCCGGGCTGTGGGTGTGACTGGGCCTAATGACCCCGGGCCACCCACTCCTCGTAGTGCACGATCTCGTCGCCGATGATGGTGCTGTCGCCGTGGCCGGTGTGCACGACGGTCTCGCCCGGCAACGTCCCCAAACGCTCGGAGATCGACTTCAGGATGGTCGGGAAGTCGGAGTACGAGCGGCCCGTCGCGCCGGGGCCACCGGAGAACAGGGTGTCGCCGCTGAACACCACACCGAGGTCGTGCACGTACCAGCAGACCGATCCGGGGGAGTGTCCGGGCGTGTGTATCGCAGTCAGTTCGGTGCCGTCGATCTTCAACTTCTCCCCGTCGGACACGGCGCGAAAGTCGCTGTCCGGGTGGGTCATTCGCCACAGCACTTCGTCGGCGGGGTGCAGCAGCACCGGGGCGTCCAGTGTCTTGCCGAGTTCGGGCGCCACCGTGACGTGGTCGTTGTGGCCGTGGGTGCACACGACCGCCACCACGTGACGTCCGCCGACGGCTTCGACGATGGGCGCCGCGTCGTGGGCCGCGTCGAACACCACGACATTGGAGTTGTCGCCGATGACCCAGATGTTGTTGTCGACTTCCCAACTGCCACCGTCGAGTTCGAAGGTACCGTGGGTCACCACGCGGTCGATTTGAACCATCAGAGCATCACCACCGAACGCAATACCTTGCCGTCGTGCATCTTCTCGAACGCCTCCTCGATGCCGTCTAGCCCAATTCGTTCGGAGACAAACTTCTCGAGGGGGAGCCGGCCCTGCAGATACAGGTCGATCAGGGTGGGGAAGTCGCGTTCGGGCAGGCAGTCGCCGTACCACGAGGACTTCAACGATCCGCCGCGGGAGAAGAAGTCGACCAGCGGCATCTCCAGCTTCATGTCCGGCGTCGGCACGCCGACCAACACCACGGTTCCGGCCAGGTCGCGGGCGTAGAAGGCCTGCTTCCAGGTCTCGGGCCGACCGACCGCGTCGATGATGACGTCGACGCCGAAGCCGTCGGTGAGGTCCGCGATGGTGTCGACGACGTCGAATTCGCGGGCATTGACGGTGTGGGTGGCGCCGAACGTGCGGGCCCAGTCCAGCTTCGTGTTATCGGTGTCGACCGCGATGATCTTCTTCGCGCCGACCAGTGCCGCGCCGGCCACCGCCGCGTCGCCCACACCGCCGCAGCCGATCACCGCCACGGTGTCGTCGCGGCTGACTGCGCCGGTGTTGATCGCTGCGCCGATCCCGGCCATCACGCCGCAACCCAGCAGCCCGGCGACTGCCGGGTCGGCCTCGGGATTGACCTTGGTGCATTGGCCGGCGGCCACCAGCGTCTTGTCGGCGAACGCCCCAATGCCCAGCGCGGGCGTCAGCTCGGTGCCGTCGGTCAGCGTCATCTTCTGGGTGGCGTTGAACGTGTCGAAGCACAGGTGCGGCTTGCCGCGCTTGCAGGCGCGGCACTGGCCGCAGACCGCGCGCCAGTTCAGGATCACGAAGTCGCCCGGCGCCACCGACGTCACCCCCGGCCCGACGGCTTCGACCGTGCCCGCTGCCTCGTGACCGAGCAGGAACGGGTACTCGTCGTTGATGCCGCCCTCCCGGTAAGTCAGGTCGGTATGGCAGACCCCGCAGGCGATCACGTCGACCAGGGCCTCGCCCGGGCCGGGGTCCGGCACGACGATGTCCACCAATTCGACGGGTTGGCCCTTTTTGCGTGAAATCACTCCGCGCACTGTCTGACTCATGGGCTACAACCTACTGTGAGGGCCATACACTCGGCAGCCCGGTGTCCACCCATCGACAAGCGCCGTTCCAGGGACCGACAACCGGGTGTAGCGTCTGCAGAGCGTGACGACACTCGACAAGAGTTCGGACGGCGTCCAGCGCCAAAGTCAGGAGACTGTCGAAGATTTCGCGGGACGAATGGTCTCGACCATCGACAGCGCGAGCCTTGCGATCCTGCTGAGTATCGGACACCAGACCGGGCTGCTGGACACGATGGCCGGACTCGGTCCGGCCACCTGCACGCAGATCGCGGACGCCGCGGGCCTCAACGAGCGTTACGTGCGGGAGTGGTTGGGCGGCATGACGACCGGGCATGTCGTCGACTACGACCCGGATGACGCCACTTACACGCTGCCGGCCCATCGCGCGGCGGTGCTGACCCGTGCCGCCGGGCCGGACAATTTGGCTGTGGTGGCCATGTTTCTTCCGCAACTCGGCGAAGTCGAGCAGAAAATTATCGGCTGCTTCCACGCCGGCGGGGGGCTGCCGTATAGCGAGTTTCCACGGTTCCACGCGCTGATGGCCGAGCAGAGCGCGGCGGTGTTCGACCACGCGCTGGTCGATGTGGTGCTGCCGTTGGTCGACGGCCTGCCGGACCGGCTGCGCTCCGGCGCCGACGTCGCCGATTTCGGGTGCGGCAGCGGTCACGCGATCAACGTGATGGCGAAGGCGTTTCCGGCGAGCCGGTTCACCGGTATCGATTTCTCCGAGCAGGCCATCGCGACGGGCACCGCCGAGGCGGCCGGCCTCGGCCTGACCAATGCGAGCTTCGAGGCCCACAACCTGGCCGATCTGGACAAGACGGAGGCCTACGACGTGATCACCGTCTTCGACGCGATCCACGATCAGGCGCAGCCGGCCCGGGTGCTGGAGAACATTCAACGCGCGCTGCGGCCCGGCGGTGTGTTCTTGATGGCCGACATCAAGGCATCCAGCCGACTCGAGGAGAACGTCGACGTCCCAATGAGCACCTACCTCTATACCGTCTCGCTGATGCACTGCATGACGGTGTCGCTGGCGCTGGGCGGCGCCGGACTCGGGACGGCCTGGGGCGCGCAGCTGGCCACCTCGATGCTCGTCGACGCCGGGTTCGACGACGTCCGGGTGCTCGAGGTCGACTCCGACCCGATCAACAACTACTACATCGCGACGAAGTGACCCGCCCGATCTGATGGCTGCTCTCGACGCGCTCGATGACTGGCCGGTGTCGGCTGCCGCCGCCGCGGTGATCGGACCCGGCGGGGTGCTGGCCACGCACGGTGACACCGAGCGGGTGTTCACGCTGGCGTCGGTCACCAAGCCGCTGGTGGCCCGCGCCGTGCAGGTCGCGATCGAGGAGGGCGTCGTCGAGCTGGACACGCCGGCGGGCCCGCCCGGGTCGACGGTCCGGCACCTGCTGGCGCACGCGTCGGGGCTGGCGATGCTGGACGGTCGGGTGCTGGCCAAGCCGGGCACTCGGCGCATGTACTCCAACTACGGCTTCGCCGTGCTGGCCGAGACCGTGGAACGCGAGTCGGGCATCGAGTTCGGCCGCTACCTCATCGAGGCGGTGTGCGAGCCGCTGAACATGCGCGCCACCCGGCTGGACGGCGGCGCGGCGGAAGCCGGCTACGGGGCGACCTCGACGGTCGCGGACCTCGCGGCGTTCGCCGTCGACCTGTTGCGCCCGTCGACCGTGTCGGCCGAGATGCACGCCGAGGCGACGACCGTGCAGTTCCCGGGCCTGGACGGGGTGTTGCCCGGCTACGGCGTGCAGCGGCCCAACGACTGGGGCCTGGGTTTCGAGATCCGGGACGGCAAGTCGCCGCACTGGACGGGGGCGCGCAATTCGGCGCGAACCTACGGCCATTTCGGCCAAGCAGGCGGTTTCATCTGGGCAGATCCCGACGCGGAGCTGGCCCTGGTGGCATGCACGAACCGCGATTTCGGCGACTGGGCGCTGGACTTGTGGCCGGCCCTCGCCGACGCGGTGCTCGTGCAATACATCAAATAGGCATCGAGCACTAGCGCAACACGGGTATCACAGGGCACAATAGACACGCACGAAACAAAACATCTGCTTGTCGGGTCCGCCAGGTCGTTGGGGAAGACGTCCCTCGTGGAACCGAAGGAGCAGGTAAATGCGTGCGTCGAATCAATTCGCCGACGTGACGGCAGGTGTGGTGTACATCCATGCCTCGCCCGCGGCGGTATGCCCGCATGTTGAGTGGGCGTTGTCGTCGACCCTGCAGTCCAAGGCCAACCTGGTCTGGACACCGCAGCCGGCGATGCCGGGACAGCTGCGTGCTGTCACCAACTGGGTCGGTCCGGTGGGTACCGGTGCCCGGTTGGCCAACGCGCTGCGGTCCTGGTCAGTGCTGCGGTTCGAGGTCACCGAGGACCCGAGCCCGGGTGTCGACGGCCACCGCTTCTGCCACACGCCGCAACTGGGCTTGTGGAGCGGGGCGATGAGCGCCAACGGCGACATCATGGTCGGCGAGATGCGGCTGCGGTCGATGATGGCGCAGGGCGCCGACACGCTGGCCGCCGAGCTGGACTCGGTGCTGGGCACCGCGTGGGACGACGCGCTCGAGGTCTACCGCGACGGCGGCGATGCCGGCGAAGTCACCTGGCTCAACCGGGGCGTCGGCTAAACAACCGGCGGGACGGTCGGCGCAGCCGGGCGCCGCGGGTCACGACCATCACACGGTGGCCGGGACGGTCGGCGGGTTCGCCGGCGCCGCGGTCACCGGCATATCGACATTGCCCTGACACGCTCCGCTGGTGATGTCGGTGTGGAAGACGCCGGTGAGCACTCCGTTCGGCCCGGGGGTGTAGGCCGTAATCGATTTCGCCGGGTCGTATTCGATAGTGCCGTCGGGCAACAGGCAGTCCCATTTCCAGGTCATCTCGCGTACCCATTGCGATCCATTCCAGGTGAATTCGACTGTCTGCGGCATGAACTCGTTCTTGGGCGGCGGCGGGTCGTTCACCGTAGCGGTGCAGACACCCGCCGCGCATTTCGAGGTGATCGAGACGCTGGCCCGGTGGGCGTATTCGGGTTGACGGGCCGCGATGCTGGTGCCGGCCTTCGCGTTGGCGGACAGCGTCAGGATGTACTGCCCGTTCCATAGCGGGTCAGCCGCGAATGTCGTGGGGGCCGTTGCCAGCGCGCCGCCCACTGACAGAGCCAGGGCGACAAGCGCCGTTGTGCGATGTCGCGACATCGTTCCTCCCAGGGCAGCGCTCCGGCGGCGCAGGTATGCCCTGATGTCGCGTTTGTCGCACGAGTTGTTACATCTTGGGGCGCAGGATCCGCAGCGCGCCGGGCACCGCGGACAGTTCCGCGGGCAATGGGCACGCGTAGTCGCCGTCGGCGTAGACGTTGATGCCGGGGCATTCGACGTGGATCGTCTTGGCGCGTGCCGTGGTGACCTCGTCGAGTCGCACGTGGGTTCCCTTCAACACGGTGGGGAAGAGCCGGACGAATTTCGTGCGGGATGCGGTGTGCGCCATCGTGATGTCGAGCAGGCCGTCGGTGTAGTCCGCGTCCGGGCAGATCAGCAGACCGCCACCGTAGCTTCGGGTATTGCCGAACGCCGCCAGCGTGATGTGGGTGTCGATCTCCTCGGTGCCGTCGAGCACCAGGCGGAACGGCAACATCCGCAGTTGGGTCAGCTCGGCGAGCATCGCGACGTAGTAGCGCAGCCGCCCGTGCGGCCAGCTCATCCGGTTGGCGCGATCGGTGACCAGGGAATCGAACCCGGCGGCCGCCACCGTGCCGAACCACTTGTCTTGGCCGTTGCCGTCCCGGATGCGGCCCAGGTCGATCGTCTGGGTCCAGCCGTCCGCGACGATGTCCGCGGCGGCCTCGGGATCCCTTGTGGGGATGCCGAATTCGCGCGCATGGTCGTTGCCGGTGCCCGCCGGGATGATGCCCAGCGGAATGTCGGTGCCCGCCAACACTTGCAGCGCGTTGGAGATGACGCCGTCGCCACCGGTGGCCACCAGCGCGTCGGTGCCGCGTTCGATCGCCGCGGCGGCCAAATGGCGGGCGTCTTGGGCGTCGTCGCCGATGATCTCGTTGACCTCGACACCGCGGGCGTGCAGTCGCGCGATCGCGACCTCGGCGACGTGCACGGCGGTGCCATGCCCCGAGAGGGGGTTGGTCAGCGCGGTCACCTTGGCGATCTCGCGGCGAATCACGGAATCAGCTTGCCGGGATTGAGGATTCCCGCCGGATCCAGGGTGGCCTTGACCGCGCGCAACACCCGCACGCCGAGCTCGCCCACCTCGTCGCGCATCCAGGGCCGGTGATCGGCACCGACCGCATGGTGATGGGTGATGGTGCCGCCGGCGGCGATGATCGCGTCCGACGCGGCCCTTTTCGCGGCCTGCCACTGCTCGATCGGATTGCCTCGCTGCCCGGCCACGACGGTGAAGTACAGCGATGCGCCGGTGGGGTACACGTGCGAAATGTGGCACATCACCAGCGCCGGTGTGCCGGTTTCGGCCAACGCGGTGGTCAGTGCCTCGGTGACGGCGGCCTTGAGGACTGGGATGTTGGACCAGTCGGTGGCGGTCTCCAGCGTCTCGCACAGTGCGCCCGCGGCGAGCAGCGAGTCGCGCAGGTAGGGCGCGCCGAACCGGCCTCGCTCCCAGGCCTGCGCGGGACCCTCACCCAACGACGTGCCGCCCTTTTCCGCGAGCAATTCGCGGGTTTCGGCGTGCCGGCTCTCGACGTGTTCCGTGGTGCCCTCGAAGACCGTGATGCCCAGGCAGCCTCCGGTGACCTGGTTCTCGCCGATCGACTCGGTGGTGGCCAGGTTGACTCCGGTCTCGGCCTCGTCGGAAAGCCGAATCACGGTGGGGCCGGTCGCGTTTTGGGTGACCGCCCGCAAAGCGGCCGCTCCGGTCGCGAAGTCGGGGAACGACCAGGCCTCGTAGCTGACGGCTTCCGGTACCGGATGCACCCGCAGCCGCACCTGGGTGATCACGCCGAAGGTGCCCTCCGACCCGATCAGCAGCTGGCGCAGGTCGGGGCCGGCCGCCGACTCCGGTCCGCGGCCCAGGTCCAGCGTTCCGGCCGGGGTGATCACCCGCAGCCCGCGCACCATGTCATTGAAGCGGCCGTAGCCGGCCGAATCCTGACCCGAGGAGCGGGTCGCGGCGAAGCCGCCGATGGTGGCGAATTGGAAGCTCTGCGGGAAGTGTCCCAGCGAGAAGCCGCGGGCCCGGAGCAGGCGCTCGGCCTCGGGACCGGTGAGGCCCGCGCCGAGTACGGCCTGGCCGGACACTTCGTCGAGCTCGAGGAGTTGGTCGAAGCGACGCAGGTCGAGCGAGATCACGGCGGTGAAGTCGCCCCGGATCGGGTCGAGGCCGCCGACCACGCTGGTGCCGCCGCCGAACGGGACCACGGCGATGCCGTGCTCGGAGCAGTAGTTCAGGATTTTCAGGACGGTGTCTTCGCCGTCGGGGTCACCGGGCAGCAGGATGGCGTCGGGCGCGTCTTGCGCCGCGGCTTCGCGCTTGAGCAGATCGAGGGTGGACTTGCCGCCGGCGTGCAGCAGCCGGTCGCGATCGCCGGTGCGGCAGTATTCGGCGCCGACGATCCCGGCGAGCGCGTCTTTGTCGGCCTGCGCCAACGCGGACGGACGCAGCTGCACCTGGTCGGGCGTGAGTTCGTTGCCCGTCGAATCTTCCAGGCCGACAGCCTGTTTCAGCAGTGACCGAATGCCTTCCGAGAGCGGTTTGGCGCTGGCGGGATCTCCCCACGCGTTCCATTTCATCGGCGGAAGGAGCTGCTCGGTCCCGGCATCAGGCGTCATGCGTTACAGTATTACACATGCTGTCAATCAGTAATGCAGGTTTGGATGTGGCCGAGCGGATCCTCGCGGCGGCCGCCAGCTGTGTGGTCGATTTCGGGGTGGACCGGGTGACCCTCGCCGAGATCGCCCGGCGCGCGGGGGTGAGCCGGCCGACCGTGTACCGACGCTGGCCGGACACGCCCGCTATCGTGGCCGCGCTGCTGACCCAACGGATCACCGGCGTGATGCAGGAGGCGCCGCTGCGGGGAGAGGACCGCGAATCGCTTGTGCGCCAGATTGTTTCGGTGGCCAATCTGCTGCGCCGTGACGAGCTGATCATGTCGGTGATGCACTCGCACCTGGCGCCGATCTATATCACCGAACGGCTCGGCGAAAGCCAGCAGATGCTGATCGGCGCGCTCGCCGACCGGTTGCGGGTCGCCCAGCGCCACGGCAGCGTGCGCCCGGGCGATCCGCTGCAGATGGCCACCATGGTGTTGCTGATCGCGCAGTCGACAATTCAGTCCGAGCGGATCGTGCGGCCGATTCTCGATGCCGAGGCGCTGACCGTCGAACTCACTCACTCGCTGAACGGATACCTGTCCTCATGACCGATTCGAACGGCGCGCGTTTGACTGCCGCCCGTCGTACCGCCGAGTTGAACGCGCTGGCCGACGGCGCGCCGTTGGACGTGCTCGTGATCGGCGGCGGGATCACCGGCGCCGGGATCGCGCTGGACGCGGCGTCGCGCGGGCTGCGGGTGGCGCTCGTGGAGAAGCACGATCTGGCATTCGGTACCAGCCGCTGGAGCTCGAAGCTGGTCCACGGTGGTCTGCGCTACCTGGCGACGGGCAATGTGGGCATCGCTCGCCGCAGCGCCATCGAACGCGGAATCCTGATGACGCACAACGCCCCTCATCTTGTGCACGCGATGCCGCAATTGGTTCCGTTGCTGCCGTCGATGAGCCGCCCGAAGCGTGCGCTGGTGCGTGCGGGATTCCTGGCCGGCGACGCGTTGCGTGCGCTGGCGGGAACGCCGTCGTCGACACTGCCTCGCTCGCGCCGGGTGTCCGCCCGGCGGGTGGTGGAGATGGCGCCCACGGTGCGTCGCGACGGCCTGGACGGTGGACTGTTGGCCTATGACGGGCAGTTGATCGACGACGCGCGCCTGGTCACCGCGGTAGCCCGGACCGCGGCTCAGCACGGCGCCCGGATCCTCACCTACGTCGCGGCATCCCAGGCCACCGGTACGTCGGCGCGGCTGACCGACCAGCGCACCGGCCAGTCGTTCGACGTGTCCGCCCGCGCGGTGATCAACGCTGCCGGGGTGTGGGCGGCCGACATCGACGGCTCCCTGCGGCTGCGGCCCAGCCGTGGCACACATCTGGTCTTCGACGCCAGCGCTTTCGGGAATCCGACTGCGGCGCTGACGATTCCGATTCCGGGTGAGCTCAACCGCTTCGTGTTCGCGATGCCCGAGCAATTGGGCCGCGTCTACCTCGGGCTCACCGACGAGGCCGCGCCGGGCCCGATTCCGGATGTGCCCGAGCCGTCTGCTGGCGAGGTCGAATTCCTGCTGGACACGGTCAACACGGCCTTGGGTACCGCGCTGCGGGCCGCCGACGTGATCGGGGCGTACGCCGGCCTGCGGCCGCTGATCGACATGGGCAGTGCAGGTTTCGAAGGCCGCACCGCCGACGTGTCGCGCGAACACGCCGTCGTCGAGTCGCCTGCCGGGGTGATCAGCGTGATCGGCGGCAAGCTGACCGAGTACCGCTTCATGGCCCAGGACGTCCTGGACCGCGCCGTGAGCCTGCGGCAGCTGGCGGCGGCCAACTGCCGGACTCACCGTCTGCCGCTGATCGGGGCGCCATCCAACCCCGGACCGGTCGCGGGTTCGCCGGCCGGGCTGCCCGCCTCGCTGATCGCCCGCTACGGCGCCGAGGCGCCGGCCGTCGTCGCGACCGCCACCTGCGCGCGCCCGATCGAGCCCGTCGTCGAGGGCATCGATGTGACCCGCGCGGAGCTCGAATACGCCGTCACGCACGAGTGCGCGCTCGACGTCGACGACATCCTCGATCGCCGAACCCGGATCGGCCTGGTGCCCCGCGATCGCGAGCGGGTAGTGGCCGAGGCCGCGGAGTTCCTCGCGGGGGTCGCCGGAAGCTAGCTGGATTCGAATATGACATGCGCTACCATTTTGGAGTGACTGCCATATTAAGGGTCCCGGTATTGATCGTCGGCGCCGGTGCGGCCGGGCTGGCCACGTCCGCGCTGCTCGCCCAGCACGGTGTGCGGTCGCTGCTGGTCGAAAAGCGCGGCGAGGTGTTCATCTATCCCAAAGCCCGCAATCTCAGCTTCCGCAGCCTGGAGATCCTTCGCTCCCTCGGCCTGAGCGACGAGGTGCACGCGATCGGCGAACACCAACCGGTCGTGGTGACCAAACCGACCCTCAACAGCACGACGGAAGAGCCCGCGATCGACTTCGGGGCGATGTTCGCCGGCCTGGACGCGTTGAGTCCCGAGCCGACCGTGCAGTACTGCCCGCAGAGCAGGTCGGAGCCCATGCTGCTGGCGGCAACACGCCGCCGCGGCAGCGAGGTTCGCTACGGCACCGAGCTGCTGTCGTTTGAACCGGACGAAACCGGGGTCACCGCCGTCATTCGCGACCGGGACTCGCAGGAGACGCAAACGCTGCGGGCCGACTATCTCATCGGCGCAGACGGAGTGCACAGCCCCGTCCGCGCAGCGCTGGGCATCGCGACCTCGGGTTACGGCGCGCTGCCGATCTTCGTGGTTTTCATGTATTTCCGGGCACCCTGGCGCAAGCTCGTCGCACACATCGGCGAGGGCGGCGGCGTGCAGGTCAAAAATGCTGAGGTACAAGGCATCTTCATTGCCGCCGACGACGACCTCGGGATGTTCATCACCACCTATTTCCCCGACAAGGGCGAAACGGCAGGTCAGTTCACGCCGCAGCGGTGCCGCGAGATGCTCACCCAAGCGATCGGCGAGCAGATGGACATCGACATCATCGAGATCGTGGCGTGGCAGCCGTACGAGCAGGTGGCTAACCAATTCGCTTGTGGGCGAGTCTTGCTCGTCGGAGATGCGGCGCACACCATGCCGCCATTCAAAGCCGGGGGAGCCAACACCGCGATCCAGAGCGCACACAATCTGGCCTGGAAACTGGCCGCGGCGCTGCGGGGGACGGCCGGGCCGGCGCTGCTGGACACCTACCAGACCGAACGGCATCCGGTGGGGCTGTTCGCCGCCCGCCAATCGCTTTCCGGCCCAACGATTTCCTTGCTCCAGCTCGAGGATGACCGGCCGCTGCTGCCGCCGGACGAAGAGTGTTCGATGTTCGCGTTGCTGGTGGGCTACCGCTACCGCTCGAGCGCGATCGTTACCGACGATCCCTCTGATGACCACTTGGTGGAGCAGTTGCGCGGCCAGCCGGGTACCCGGGTGCCACACGTGTGGGTGCGCGACGGGGTCTCGACGCTCGATCTGATCGGCGGCGAGTTCGCCGTGCTCAGCGGCGACGAGCGATGGTGTGCCGCCGCGGCTTCGGCGTCGATCGCCGGCCATCGCATCGACGGCGACGAGTGGGCCGCGGCGACCGGACTCTCGCCGCAAGGCGCGTTGCTCATTCGGCCGGACGACTTCGTCGGCTGGCGCGCCGAGAAGCTGCCCGCCGACCCGGAAGGCGAACTACGCCAAGCGCTTTCGGCGATACTGTGTCGCGAGTGAATCGCGACCGCTGAGGAATTACAGCGGGATGTTCTTGTGGCGACCGCGGCGTGCGGGCGCTTCGGCCAGCGCCTCGCAGAGCCTGCTGCGGGTGTGCGCCGGATCGATCTTCTCGTCGACCACGCCGATCTCGATGGCGCTGTCGACGCCGCCGGCGATCCGCTCGTGCTCGGCGGCCAGCTCGTCGTGCAGCGCTTCGCGCTCGTGGTCCGGCGCGGCGGCCAGCTTGCGCTTGTGCAGAATCCCGACCGCGGCCTTGGCACCCATCACCGCGACCTCGGCATCCGGCCACGCGAACACCTTAGTGGCATTCAGTGAGCGGGAGTTCATCGCGATGTAGGCCCCGCCGTACGTCTTTCGGGTGACCAGCGTGACGCGGGGAACGGTGGCCTCGCCGAACGCGTGCAGCAGCTTCGCGCCGCGGCGCACCACGCCGCCCCACTCCTGGTCCACGCCCGGCAGGTAGCCGGGCACGTCGACGACCACGATCAGCGGAATCCCGAACGCGTCGCACAGGCGCACGAAACGCGCTGCCTTCTCGGCACTTTCGGAATTCAGGCAACCGCCCAGCCGCAGCGGGTTGTTGGCCAGCACGCCGACCGTCCGTCCCGACAACCGGCCTAGGCCGACCACCATCGACGGCGCCCAGTTGGCCTGGAACTCGTCGAACGGCGTCTCGTCATCCAGGATCGCGGTGACGATCGGGTGCACGTCGTAGGCACGTCGCGCGGATTCGGGCAGCAGTGCGTGAATGTCGGTGTCACCGGCCTCAGCCTTGGTGCGGTCGAAATGTCCTTGCTGGCAGAACAATCCGACCAGCCGACGGCCGCGCGCGTAGGCGTCGAGCTCGTCGTCGGCGACGATGTGGCACACTCCGGACTTCTTGTGGTGGGTCTCGGGGCCTCCGAGCGAGCACATGTCCACGTTTTCGCCGGTCACACTGCGGACTACGTCGGGGCCGGTGACGAACACCCGACTTTCCGGCGCCATCACGATGACATCGGTCAGTGCCGGCCCGTAAGCGGCACCGCCGGCGGCGAAGCCGACGACCACCGAGATCTGCGGGATATAGCCCGACGCCCGGATCATGGCCTCGAACACCAAGCCCACCGCGTGCAGCGCCTTGACGCCCTCGGCCAGCCGGGCGCCGCCGGAGTGCCAGATGCCGACGATCGGGCTCTGCTCCTCGATGGCGGTGTCGTAGGCGTTGACGATGTGCTGGCATCCCTCGATGCCCATAGCCCCGCCCATCACGGTGCCGTCGGTGCAGAACGCGATGGTGCGTACGCCGTTGACGGTGCCCGCCGCGGCGAGCACACCCGAGCGGTCACGCTCGTGCAGCAGCTCGACGCTGCCGTCGTCGAAGAAGTTGCTCAGACGCAGCAACGGGTCTCGGGGGTCGAGCGACTCGCCGACCGCCTCGGGGGCCATGAGTGTCATCGCAGATCTCCTGTTTCCGGTGAGCTCGGGGTCCAATACCGCTGGGTTCTAATACCGTCCAAACGTGATCGCCACGTTGTGACCGCCGAATCCGAACGAGTTGTTGATCGCGTACCGGTAGTTGCCCGGTCGCGGCTTACCCGCCACCACGTCCAAATCGATTTCTGGATCGAGGTTTTCCAAATTCAGTGTCGGCGGGATTACCTGCTCCCGCAACGCGAGGACCGTCAAGATCGATTCCAACGCACCGACCGCACCCACCGAGTGACCAAGCGCCGCCTTGGGCGCGTAGATCGCGGGGTGGTTGCCGCCGAGGGCCCGGTTGATGGCCTTGCTTTCGGCGAGGTCTCCGACCTGGGTGCCGGTGGCATGGGCGTTGATGTGGTCGATTTCGGCAGGGGTGATGCCCGCGAGCTGGATCGCCCGCTGCATCGCGTGCGCGGCACGTTCCCCGTTGGGATCCGGTGCCACCATGTGGAACCCGTCCGAGGTCACGCTGGCTCCCATGATGCGGGCCAGGATGTTGGCGCCGCGGGCCTTCGCGTGCTCCTCGGTCTCGATGACCATCAGCGCGCCGGCCTCGCCGAACACGAAGCCGTTGCGGTCCTTGTCGAACGGGCGGCACGCGCCGGCCGGGTTGTCGTTGGTGGTCGACATCACGACGCGCATCGCGGCGAACGCCGCGATCGGCACCGCCTCGATCTGGGTCTCCACGCCACCGCAGATCGCGATGTCGGCCTCGCCGAGCACGATCTGCTGCCAGGCCCGGGCGATGCCCTCGTTACCGGATGCGCACGCCGAAACCGGCGTCATCACACCGGCTTTGGCTTGCCGTTCCAGTCCGACCGCCGCGGCCGCACCGTTGGGCATGTACTTCTGCACGCCCAACGGGGAGACCGCTTTCATGCCACGCTGGCGCATGTCGTCGTAGCTGAACACCAATTCCTCGGACGAGCCGAGGCCGGTGCCGATCGACACCGCCAACCGGTTGGTGTCGACTTCCGGCGAACCGGCGTTCTCCCACACCCGCCGGCCCAGGATCGTCGACATTCTCTGCAGATAGCCGGTGCGACGCAGCTCGATACGCGTGAGCTGGCTGTCGAACTCCTCCACGAGATGCCCGCCGATGCGAACGGGCAGGTTGTACTCCTCAACGAACGGGTCGGTGAGGGTGCGGATTCCACTCTGGCCGTCTAGCAACAACTTCCAGGTTTCTGCCGCGTCGGGCGCCAAGGCAGTCGTCGCGGCGATGCCGGTGACGACCACGTTGGGGAAAGCTTTCCCCGTAACCAGCTCTGTCATGGGAGTGGCGAACGTTCCTCTCGTGCTCAGTAACGCCCGAAGGCGAGGGCCACGTTGTGGCCGCCGAACCCGAATGAGTTGTTGATCGCGTAACGGAAATCGCCGGTGCGAGGTTCGCCCGCGACGACATCCAACGAAATCTCGGGATCGGGGGTTTCGTAGTTGAGGGTCGGCGGGATGACGCCATCCCGCAGGGTCAGCACTGTCAGCACCGACTCGAGCGCCCCGACTGCGCCGATAGAGTGCCCCAGCGCCGACTTCGGCGCATACACGGCGGCCTGCTCGCATCCGGCAACCCGGATGGCATTGGCCTCTGCGGTGTCGCCGATCGGCGTCGCCGTCCCGTGTGCGTTCACGTGGTCGATTTCCTTAGGGGACACGCCCGCCAGTTCCAGCGACCGGGTCATCGCGCGACCGGCGCGCACGCCGTCCGCCGCGGGCGCCACCATGTGGAAAGCGTCCGAGGTGATACCGGCACCCATCAGCCGGGCCAGCGGCTTGGCGCCGCGGGCCTTGGCGTGCTCTTCGGTCTCGATGAGCATCAGGGCCCCGGCCTCACCGAACACGAAGCCGTCGCGGTCCTTGTCGAATGGCCGCGACGCACGCTCGGGCTCGTCGTTGCGAGTCGACATGGCCCGCATCATCGAGAACGCCGCGATGGGCAGCGCCTCGATCGGTCCCTCGACACCGCCGCAGACGGCGACTTCCGCGTCACCCATGACGATCTGGCGCCAGGCGTGCGCGATTGCCTCGGAGCCCGAGGAACACGCCGACACTGGGGTGATCACCCCGGCCCGTGCGCCGAGCTCCAGACCGACGACGGCAGCGGCGCCGTTGGGCATGATCATCTGAACGGCGAGCGGCGACACCTTGCGGGGGCCGCCCTCGTTCATCAGGTCATAGCTCTCGACGATCCGCTCGGCGCCGCCCAGGCCGGTGCCAACCACGACGCTGAACCGGTCCGGATCGAGCTCCGGGTTGCCGGCCGACTCCCACAGCTGGCCGCTGAGATATTTGGCCAGACGCTGGACATACGACATACGGCGCATGTCCAGCCGTCCCATGTGGTTGTCGATCGGCTCCTTGAGGTGCCCACCGATCTTGACGGGCAGATCCCATTTGTCGACGAATTCGTCTTCGAGGACGCGGATGCCGCTTTCGCCTGCAAGCAAGCCCTTCCACGTGCTCTCGATGTCCGGCGCGATCGACGTCGTCGCCGCGACAGCGGTTACCACAACATTGGGGTAACCGCCGTTAGCAGTGGAAGGCTTGGTCACTTGCTGTCCGCTTCCAGCCTCGACTGGACGTTGGCAGCCGCCTCGGGGTTCTCCGACACGATCTTGGCGCGCAGCGCCTCGGCAGCCTCGGGGTTCTCTTCTTCCAGCTTCTGGATGTAGGAGACGACGTCACCGACGGTACGCAGACCGGCCAGGTCCTCGTCCGGGATCTTCACGCCGTACTTGTCCTCGGTCTGCACGGCGATCTCAACCATCGACAGCGAGTCGATGTCCAGGTCGTCGACGAAAGACTTCTCCGGGGTGACCTCAGAGGGCTCAATACCGGTGACCTCTTCGATGATCTCGGCGATACCGGCGATGATTTCTTCCTGCGAAACGGCCACAGCCTTTACTTCCCTTCGTAATGTGTTGTGTTGCAATCGGTTTGATGTGATTTTATGCGGTTGTCCTGGCCGCGGCTGTTGTCAGATGTCAGCCAGCGCGTCCAGGTCTGCGGGCGACTTGACGGCACGGACCGTTACCCCCCGAAGTTCACGCTTGGCGATGCCGGCGAGGGTGCCCGCGGGCGGGAACTCCACAATCGCTTTGACATCGTGCTCAGCCAGCGTTGCGGTGCACAGGTCCCACCGCACCGGCTGGATCAATTGAGCGACCAGCGTTTCCATCGCCACCGCCGCCGAAGTGACCGGCTTTCCGTCGCGGTTGGACAGCAGCGTGGCAGTGGGCTCGGCGGTCGCGATGACGGCCGCCGCGGCGGCGTAGCCCTCCATAGCGGACGCCATGTACTTGGTGTGGAACGCTCCGGCCACGCCGAGAGCGCGCACCCGGGCCTTGGCCGGCGGGTCTTCGGCCAGCTTTTCCAGCGCGGTCAGCGGACCGGCGGCGACGATCTGGCCGGCGGCGTTGCGGTTCGCGGGGAACAGGTCCAGCTGCTCGAGGCGGGCCAGGACCTCGGTCTCGTCCCCGCCCAGCACCGCGGACATGCCGGTCGGCTCGGCGGCGCACGCCTTGGCCATCTCGGCGCCACGGGTGGCGGCCAGGGCGACGGCGTCATCGGCGCCCATCACACCGGCGATCGCGTAGGCCGCGATCTCGCCGACCGAGTGACCGGCCACGATGAAGTCATCTGAGCCGCTTCGGGAGGCGAGCACGCCGCGCTTGGTCAGCTCCTGGTGCGCGAGCAGGGTGGCCGCGACGACCAGTGGCTGAGTCACCGACGTGTCGGTGATCTCTTCGTTGGATGCGGTGGTGCCCAGTCGAACCAGGTCCAAGCCGCTGGCCTTCGACCACAGAGTCATCTGCTCGGTCGCCCCCGGCAATTCCAGCCATGGCGAGAGCATTCCCTCTGTCTGCGAGCCCTGTCCGGGCGCGAGTAATGCAATCACGTGTCTAAGAGAACACTGTGGAAACGGTTTTGGCGGGTGTAACAGATTATGAACCTCGTCTTAGGTTTTTGTAGATACTCCACAAAACCGCTCGACAAGCTACATATTCGATACCGTGCCGCGATCTGTTGCCTGGGTCACTATCGCACGGATAGCGCCGCAGAACCGCCCCTGACCGGCAGCGGAACCGCCGTTATCCCGCTGTTACCAACACTAGAGGGGTTGGTGGGGTAGTTGAGTTGGCCTACCGTCGCGGCCACTCGCAACACGTACGCATCGCGTGGCTGAGTGGGATCACGCCCGGTGAAGTCGGTGATGCGCTTGAGCCGGTAGCGCACGGTGTTTGGATGAACGAACAACTTGCGTGCGCAGGCCTCAATCGCGCCGCCGCAATCTAAGTAAGCGTCAAGAGTTTCGATAAGAGTGGGCCCGGCGTCGGCCAGGGGTCCCATCACGTCGGTGTGCAACGCGACGATGGCCGAAGCGTCTCCCATCAGGGCACGTTCCGGCAGCAGCTCGCGGGCGTGCACGGGCCGTGGCGCACCGGCCCAGCCGGGAGCGGCGTTCATCCCGGAGATCGCCTCGCTGGCGCTGTGATAGGCCGCGGTCAGCATCGGTGCGGTGGGCCCGATGACCACCGGGCCCTCGGCGAATGCGCTCAACAGATCGCCCAGAAACTTGTCCGTCGGGGACAACTGGCCCGACACGATGGCCACCAGCCAGGTGCCGTGCACGTCGGTGAGGGCCGCGCGGCCGTGCTTCGCGGCGGTGTCGCGGACGATTTGGCTGGCCCGCTCGCTGGCGAACTCGCCGTTGGTGTTGTCGCGGCTGGGGGCCGGGGTGCCGACCACGACCGTCGCCGGCGCGGTGGTGTCCCAGTTCAGCGCGGCGGCGCGGGACAGCAGCTCGGGGCCGGTGTCGCCGCGCACCACCGCGTCGACGACGCTGGCCTCCATCCGGCTGTCCCAGCTGCCCCGCGCCTCGGCCGCGTCCGCATAGGCCGAGGCGAAGCTGAACGCCAGGTCGCGGCTGTACTTCAAAATGCCCACCGTGAGGGCGGTCAGTTGCTCCTCGGAGCGGGCCAGCAGCGGCACGACTTCCTCGAAGAACTCCATGGTCACCCGCACCATGTCCACGCTGTGGCGCAACGCGATCCGGCGGGTGAGCTCCTGGGGCACCAGTTCGAAGGCCTGCGCGGTGTAGCTGACGTTGCTGTGTGGGTCCTGCATCCACTCGACGAAGTTCACGACGGCGGTCTGCACCACCAGCGCCACGCTGGCCCGCTGCGACGCTTCCAGCTCGGCGAAGAACGGCAACCGCTCGCCCATGGCCGTGACCGCCTCGGTGGCCAGCCGCCCGGAGTACTGCTTGAGCCGTCGCAGCACGGAGTCCGGGACGGAGTCCAAGGTCTCGAGAGGGGACCTCGGATGCTTGGCGAAGGGGCCGGCGAACGGGTTGTCATTCACCCCTAAAACCTACGCCGAATTTATGGAACTTTCCGCCAAAGGCGCGGCGGATGGTTGGGTTGACTGGCTCAATGCGCGGCTGCGCGCACATTGAGTGCCGAGTGTGCGGCTGCGCGCACAGTCGGCGGTCAGGAGTGGCGGCGGCCGCGTCGTCCAGCGTCACGCCAGCGTGGTGGTCGACGCCGCACGCCACGCCAGCGTGACGCTCGGCGGGCGGGGAGGCGGGTGCCGGGCTAGGCGACGCCCCTCAGGCGACGCCGGGGTCGGAAGTCTGCTTCGGCGCGGCCTGGACGTCGTCGATCTTGTACTGGCGCGCCGCCGCGAGCGGCACCGACGGGTCGATCTCGCCGTCGCGGGCCAGCGCCTCGAGCACCGCCACCACCTGCGACTCGGCGTCGGTGTTGAAGTAGCGCCGCGCCGCCGGGCGGGTGTCGGAGAAGCCGAACCCGTCGGTGCCCAGCGTCACGTAGGTGCCGGGCACCCACGGCCGAATCTGCTCGGGCACCCCGCGCATCCAGTCCGAGACGGCGATCACCGGCCCGGTGGCGCCTTCGAGGGCTTTGGTGATGTACGGGACGCCGGCCGGCTTGTCGGGATGACGCAGCTGCGCCTGCTGGATCGCCAGCCCGTCGCGGTTGAGCTCACCCCAACTGGTCACCGACCACACGTCGGCGGCGACGTCCCACTCGGCGGCCAGCATCTCGGCGGCCTTCACCGCCGACGGCATCGCGACCCCGGAGGCCAGGATCTGCGCGGTGTTGGTGCGCCGCTGGCCGGCCGCCTGGTAGCGGTAGATCCCGCGCAGCACGCCCTCGGGATCGAAGTTGTGCGGCTCGGGCGGCTGGACGTAGGGCTCGTTGTAGATGGTGATGTAGAAGTAGATGTTCTCCGGGTTGGGGCCGAACATCCGGGCCAGCCCGCTCTCGACGATGTAGGCGATCTCGTAGGCGAATGCTGGGTCGTACGAGACGACCGCCGGGTTGGTGGCGGCCAACAGCAGCGAGTGACCGTCGGCGTGCTGCAAACCTTCACCGGTCAGAGTGGTGCGACCGGCGGTGGCCCCCAACACAAATCCGCGTGCCATCTGGTCGGCCGCGGCCCACAGGCCGTCGCCGGTGCGCTGGAACCCGAACATCGAGTAGAAGATGTACAGCGGGATCATCGGCTCGTTGTGCGTCGCGTACGACGTGCCGGCCGCGGTGAACGACGCCGTCGAGCCGGCCTCGTTGATGCCCTCGTGCAGGATCTGGCCGACTTCACTTTCCTTGTACGCCAACATCAATTCGGCGTCCACGGCCGTGTAAAGCTGGCCGAGGCGGTTGTAGATCTTCAGTGATGGGAACCACGAGTCCATCCCGAACGTGCGGGCCTCGTCGGGAATGATCGGCACGATGCGCGGGCCAACTTCCTTGTCCCGCATCACTTCTTTGAAGGTGCGCACCAGTGCCATCGTGGTGGCGACTTCCTGGTGACCCGAGCCCTTTTTCAGCGGGGCGTAGATGTCGCGGCTCGGTAGCTTGAGCGCCTTGGCTTTTGTCGGGCGCTCGGGCAGGAAGCCGCCCAGCTGGCGACGCCGGTCCAGCATGTAGCGGATCTCGGGGGCGTCGGGTCCGGGGTGGTAGTAGGGCGGAAGGTAGGGGTCTTCTTCCAGTTGCGCGTCACTGATCGGAATCCGAATGGCGTCGCGGAAGTACTTAAGGTCTTCTATCGCAAGCTTTTTCATCTGATGCGTGGCGTTACGGCCCTGGAAGTGCGCGCCCAGTGAGTAGCCCTTGATGGTCTTGGCGAGGATCACCGTCGGCTGCCCCCTGTGGTCGACGGCGGCGCGGTAGGCCGCATAGACCTTGCGGTAGTCGTGGCCACCGCGCTTGAGATTCCAGATCTCCGAATCGGTCATCGATTCGACGAGCGCCTTGGTGCGCGGATCGCGGCCGAAGAAGTGATCGCGAACGTAGGCGCCGTCGTTGGCCTTGTAGGTCTGGTAGTCGCCGTCGGGAGTGGTGTTCATCAGGTTCACCAGCGCGCCGTCGCGGTCGGCGTGCAGCAAGGCGTCCCACTCGCGGCCCCAGACCACCTTGATGACATTCCAGCCGGCGCCGCGGAAGAACGACTCCAGCTCCTGAATGATCTTGCCGTTGCCGCGCACCGGGCCGTCGAGGCGCTGCAGGTTGCAGTTGATGACGAACGTCAGGTTGTCCAGCGCCTCGTTGGCGGCCACCTGGATCAGGCCGCGGCTCTCTGGTTCGTCCATTTCGCCGTCGCCGAGAAACGCCCACACATGCTGATCCGAGGTGTCCTTGATGCCGCGGTCGTGCAGGTAGTGGTTGAAGCGGGCCTGGTAGATGGCGTTCATCGGGCCCAGGCCCATCGACACCGTCGGGAACTCCCAGAAGTCGGGCATCAGCCGCGGGTGTGGATAGGACGGCAGCCCGCCGCCCGGATGGCTGTGCTCCTGCCGGAATCCGTCGAGTCGGTCGGCGCTCAGCCGGCCTTCCAGGAACGCGCGGGCGTAGATGCCCGGGGACGCGTGGCCCTGGATGAACACCTGGTCGCCGCCGCCGGGATGCTGCTTGCCACGGAAGAAGTGGTTGAACCCGACCTCGTACAGCGCCGCCGACGAGGCGTAGGTGGAAATGTGGCCGCCCACGCCGATTCCCGGACGTTGGGCGCGGTGCACCATGATGGCGGCGTTCCAGCGGATCCAGGCCCGGAAGCGGCGCTCGACGTCCTCGTCGCCGGGGAACCACGGCTCCAGTTCGGTCGGGATGGTGTTGACGTAGTCGGTGGACGTCAGCGCCGGCAGCGACACCCGCTGTTCGCCCGCACGTTCCAGCAATCGCAACATCAGGTAGCGGGCCCGCGCGGGACCTGAGCGCTCCAGCAGCTCGTCGAAGGACTCCAGCCACTCCGACGTTTCCTCCGGATCGATGTCGGGTAGATACGACGCGACACCGTCTCGGATCACCCGGACGCGATCGGGTTCGCTTCCGTTGCTTGGGGTTTTGGCCAGGTCGTGGCGCGCGAACTCGGTCGTCAACTTCCGCTCCTGTTGTCGGCGGTTTCCTGCACGGGTGTTCGTCTCCCTATCGTGCCGTACCGGCGCCTCGGGCGGGTAGCCGCAATCGGATCGCCGGCGAACATCACCCGGCGACACGAAACCGCGGTGCGTTGACGGCAGCGGCAATCGCTACCCGGTAACGTCAGAAACCGTGCTCACCGGATGGAAAGTCGTCCCTCGCATGCACGGGGGACAGTTCCCCAAGCGTGGCGTGCTGGCGCTTGGCTGCATCGCCACCGCGCTGATGGGCATCGTGGGGTGTACCACCGTCACCAACGGCACGGCCACACCCGACACGAAGGTCGCTCCGGCCTACCGGCAGTCGGTCTCGTCGTCGGTATCGGCCTCGATCGCGACGTCGAGCGTCCGGGAGTCCCAGCGGCAGCAATCGCTGACCACCAAGGCGGTGCGCAGCTCGTGCGACTCGTTGGCCACCACCAGCAAGGAAGCCATCGACAAGGTGAACGCCTACGTCGGAGCGTTCAACGGGGGCCGCGGCACCGGCCCGTTCGAGGGTCCGGCCATCGACGCGCTCAACAACAGCGCTTCGACGGTGAGCAACAATTTCAACGATGCGTTATCGGCCCAGCTGAAGGACGCGTTCAACGCGTATATCGACGCCGCGCACGGCGTCGCCAACGCGATCGGCACCCACGCGGGGACCGGTGAATTCAACCGCCGAGTCGACCAACTCAACGACACCAAGACCAAGGCGCTGAAACTGTGCCTGGCGTCGTTTTGAGGCGGAGTGTGAACCAGCTTCTGGCTGTGCGACGATAATCCCCAATCGCATGGCGCGCAGGTTGTGTTGTTAGGAGGTCCCACGGTGGTCGCGGCGGATGACGCCTCGAACTACGCTCGCAAGCTGGGCGTCCAACGAGACCAGGTTGTCCAGGAGTTCGGTTGGGACGAGGACACCGATGACGACATCCGCGCGGCGGTCGAGGAGGCCTGCGGTTCCGAGCTGCTCGACGAGGACACCGACGAGGTGGTCGACGTCGTGCTGCTGTGGTGGCGAGACGGCGACGGTGACCTGGTGGACACTCTGATGGACGCCATCAGCCCGCTGGCCGAGGACGGCGTGATCTGGGTGCTGACGCCCAAGACCGGCAAGCCCGGCCACGTGCTGCCCGCCGAGATCGCCGAAGCGGCTCCGACCGCCGGCCTGATGCCGACGTCGTCGGTCAACCTGGGGGACTGGAGCGCCAGCCGGCTGGTGCAGCCGAAGTCGCGGGCGCACAAGCGCTGATGCTGCCGGTCGGGACGACAGCCCCCGATTTCACGCTGCGCGACCAGAACCAGCAGCGCGTCACCCTGAGCGACTATCGCGGCGACAAGAACGTGCTGCTGGTGTTCTTCCCGTTGGCGTTCACCGGGATCTGTCAGGGTGAGCTGGACTTGCTGCGTGATCGCCTGCCCGAATTCGAGAACGACGACAGCGTGGTGTTGGCCATCTCGGTGGGGCCGCCTCCGACGCACAAGGTTTGGGCCGCCCAAAGCGGGTTTACGTTTCCGGTGCTGTCGGACTTCTGGCCGCATGGCGAGGTCAGCCAGGCCTACGGGGTGTTCAACGACCACGCCGGCTACCCGAATCGCGGCACCTTCGTCGTCGACCGGTCCGGGGTCATCCGGTTCGCCGAGATGAAAGAGCCCGGCGAGGCGCGTGATCAAAGTTTGTGGACCGATGCGCTGAAGGCGTTGCGGGCCTGACGGTTTCCCGGCGCGCCGATCACCGGTGCCGCCGCCGGCGCTCTCGTCACACCATCTGGCCAGCATGTTTGCCAACCATCGTGTGCCGAAACGACGACGGTCCCATCGGGACGGGACTACTGCATATTTCGCCCGCTTCGCCGGGGGACTACTGCATCGCGGCCGCAACGTTTGGGTGGCAGCGCCCGCGCCAGGTAACCTGCTGCGGGTCCGTTTGGTTCCAAGGGCGCGTAGCTCAGTGGTAGAGCTCTGGTTTTACACACCAGCGGTCGGCGGTTCGATACCGTCCGCGCCCACCAGTCAAAGTCCAGCGCCGTGGTATGTTCGGCGGCGTGAACATCGGCGTACGCGCGTATTGGCGCTTTATCGTGGCTCCGGGTGGGGCCGTGGATGGAGCGTCTGGCTGACGTAAATACACGACCGATACCCGGAGCCCAGCAGTGACCACAAGGTCGCTGCTTTTTTCGTCTCCGGGCATCGGAATCAGGGGCGTGTCCGGAGGGCCGTACAGGAAGGCGCACCCCACGATGTCGATTACCAACCTTGTCATGACAACCGTCCGTACCTCGGACCGTCGAATCATCTCGCTTCGAGAACTCCCGGCGCCCAACGTGATTCGCGCCGAACTGCCGTTGAAGCCTGCCCGAGCTGAGGCAGTCCAACAGGATCGCGACGAAATCGCCGACATTCTGGCCGGCCGCGACGTTCGATTGCTGGTCGTGGTAGGGCCGTGCTCGGTGCACGACCCCGTTGCCGCGCTCGACTACGCACAGCGACTCGCGCCTTTGGCCACCGAGCACTCCGACCGGCTCAAAATCGTGATGCGTGTGTACTTCGAGAAACCGCGCACCACCGTCGGATGGAAGGGCCTCATCAACGATCCTGGTATGGGCGGCAGTTTCGACGTGGAACGCGGGTTACGCACTGCCCGGTCGTTGCTGCTGAACATCGTCGAGCTCGGCCTTCCGGTGGGATGTGAGTTCTTGGAGCCCACCAGCCCGCAGTACATCGCCGACGCGGTGGCCTGGGGCGCGATCGGCGCTCGAACCACGGAGTCGCAGATCCACCGTCAGTTGGCGTCGGGTTTGTCGATGCCGGTCGGATTCAAGAACGGCACCGACGGCAACATTCAAGCCGCGATCGACGGGGTGAAAGCGGCAGCGGTATCGCATAGTTTCTTCGGCGCCGACGACTTCGGCCGCGTTGCCGTTGTCGAAACCGCCGGCAATCCCGACTGCCATGTGATTCTCAGGGGCGGCTCAAGCGGTCCGAATTGCGATGCCGCCTCGGTGTTCACCACGGTTGCTCGACTGCGCAAAGCGGGCCTATCCGAACGGGTCATGATCGATTGTTCGCACGCCAACTCCGGCAAAGACCACATCCGTCAGGCCGAACTCGCGGCCGAGGTGGCTGCGCGCATCGCCGCGGGCGAACGCGGCATCGCGGGGCTGATGCTGGAGAGCTTTCTGGTGGCTGGTGCCCAATCCGACCGCGGCGAACTGGTTTACGGCAAATCCGTGACCGATCAGTGCATGGACTTTCCCACCACCGCGGCGCTGCTGGCAGGCCTGGCCGGTCGTCGGGCCTAGCTCGCAGACAAGGGATCTCGACTGGCTGGCGCGGTCCGGACTGATCGACGATCAGGATTGCGCGACGATCCGGGACTTGTTCGCCTCTGCCGACCTCGGCGATGCGGCTGCTGCCGCCCGAGATACCCGCGACCGGCTGCGGGCGGTCGTTGAGGCTTGGATGACTGACGCCTCGTCATCGATCCCCAAAGAGTGGATCGACGAACTGAATGTCCTACTGGCGGCCGATGATCGCCACTTCCGGCTGTGTGCCGACGACCAGGGCGTCTCGCTGCGCGACCAACGCCGATGGACGGACCCCGCACAGCTTCTCGTTCCGCCCGTTGAAGCATGTGCTCGGCTATTCGCTCGCGCCGACCGCCGACTGGTTCGCCAATGCGAGGGATGCACAATCATCTTCTACGACCGCACCAAAGCTCACCGTCGCCGATGGTGCTCCATGGCGATATGCGGCAACCGAGAAAAGGTGCGCCGCTATCGAGCGTCAGTCCCCAAGAAGGCGAGTCAGGGCACCCGCAGCGGAAATTGAGCCAATGATCGAGATGCCTTGTGCAGCATATAGTCTCGGGCGATCGTAACTGGTACAGCCTTCCGCTTTAATGAACGCGGTCTGTTAGGCCAGCTCGGCGAGGGCCTTGCGGGCGGCTTCCAGTTCGGCCTCCAAGGCTGCGATCTTCGCGGCTTGCTGGGACCGTGCCTCCTCGATTACCTCGTCGATCGGAGTTGCGAGGTCCTCGTGCAGTTCCTTGGCCGCCCGCGAGACGGCGGCCGCTGCAACAGCGAGGTTGCGGACCAGGTAAGTGGTGCCCTGCTTCAGCTCCGCGTGCCACTCACCGTCGGCAGTGCCGGTGACAGTCAGGCTCAGCTCGAGGGTCTTCGTCTTCTTCCCGGCCGCCCTCTTGGTCGGCGCTTTGTTGGGCTTGTTGACGGCGGGCGCTTCGGCGATTGCCGTCTCGGGTGCCGGTGTACTCCACGGCGACGCGTTCTCGACAGACGATTCGACTGCCATGGTGTCGACGCTCATCGTTGTGATCTCCCTTCTGAGGTTGCCCGCGTCGGACGGGCTGGACTGAGCGACTATTAGAACACACGTTCGACGCTGAACAGTCCAACACGAGCGGCGTGGCATGTCGACGCACCATCCGATCAGCCCGCCCCACGCGGCGGCCGGTGGTGGCAGTGTGGGGAATATGCAAACCCGTACCGCTGCTGCCTATTCCAGGTGCTTACCTGGCCAGCACGGTGTTGAGCGGCCAGTGCGGTTGACAGCCGCAACGGCACCCACACGACGAAGGTGCCAGGATGCCGTCTGAACATGCGCCGCCCCCGCCCAAATCCACGCCGGGGTGGTACCCGGATCCCGCCGGGGTAGGCCACGGGCTGCAGCGCTACTTCGACGGCCGCAACTGGACCAGCGAGTGGGCGTTTTCCACCGAGCCGCCGAAGACGCTTGCCACGGCGCCGCAGAAAGACACGTCCGGAAAGGCGGCCCTGGCGCTGGCGGCACTGGCCGCGCTCGTCGTCCTGATCATCGTCGGCAAAAGTTGGAGCTTCGGCGATAGGAATGACGGCCAGTCGGCGTCGCCGAGTGGTCCGGCCGCGGTCGGACCGGGGACACTGACCGAGGCGATGCCACCGACCCCGACCGGCCCCAAGAAGCCGGACGGCGTCACCTACACCATTTCTCCCGGCCCGAATGGCGACGTCGTCGAGGCCCGATTCGCGATTCGCGACAATTACACCGAGACGATGATCAAAGACGGTGCGCGCCGCGACACCATCGACATTCTCAGATACGCACGGGCAACCTACCCCGACGCCTCCGCGGTGAACGTTCAGGGCACCTTCCCCATGACCGACCCGTACGGCAACACCTCGACTCAGGTGGCTATCGACCTCACGTATTCGCGAGCAACGTTGAACAAGATCAACTTTGATGGCGTGAGCAAAATCAGCATCTGGGAGATTCGCGATTCCGGTTCAGTTCTTCCGGCATTCGAGCCCTAGCGGACGCACCCTGCAAAACTGGGTTGCGCAGGGTGTGCAGAGGGAGAGGGTGCGTGAAATTCGTGCTGGCCGGTTACGGCACTCGCGGCGATGTCGAACCGTTCGCCGCGCTCGCTCGCGAGCTGCGCGGCCGGGGTCACGATGTGTGCCTGGCGGTGCCGCCCTGGATGCTCGGCTTCGTCGAGTCGACGGGCCTCGACGCGGTCACGTTCGGCACCAACCCGCCGCCGCTGGGCGGGGTCGACGACGTCGTACGGCGAGTCACGCAGATCCTGGCGGACTGGAGCACGGGCTTCGCGACGCTGGCGAATGGGGCCGACCTGCTGGTGACGGGCAAGGGCGAGCAACGAGTGGCCGCCAACGTCGCGGAATACTACGGAATCCCGCATGCGGCATTGCATTTCTTCCCGGGCGACCCCGCGATCCCGGGCGGCCTGATGGGAGAGCTGACGCAGCGGGCGCACGACGCCCAGCGTCGCGATCTGGGCTTGCCGGACGTCGCCGCGGCCGCCCGAGAACCCTTGGAAATCCAGGCATATGAGGAGTTCTGCTTTCCCGGGCTGGCCGCCGAGTGGTCGCTACAGGGTAAGCGGCGGCCCTTCGTCGGGGCACTGACGCTGCAGTTGCCGACGGGCGCCGACGACGAGGTGTTGTCGTGGATCGCCGCGGGAACACCGCCGATCTACTTCGGCTTCGGCGGCGCCATCACGCTGCCCGATCCCGCCGAGACGGTCGCCGTGATCACCGCGGCCTGTGCGCAGTTGGGGGAGCGGGCGTTGATCGGTGGCGGCCCGCCCGGCAGTGCACCTGCTGGCCAGGTGAAGTTCGTGGACGTGGTGAATCACGCGGCGATTTTCCCGGCCTGTAGAGCGGTCGTCCACCATGGCGGCGCCGGAACCACGGCCACCGCCATGCGCGCCGGCGTTCCGGCGTTGATCCTGTGGCAAGCCAGCGACGATCAACCGGTGTGGGCTGCGGCAATCACCAGGCTGGGCGTCGGCTTCGGGCGCGAATTCCGTTCCACCACGTCGGATTTGCTGATCGCGGGGCTGCGCTCGGTTCTCGCGCCGGACTGCGTTGCGCGGGCCCGCGAGCTAGCGGCCACCACGACCGCACCCGCCGAAAGCGTTGCGAGGGCAGCCGATCTTCTTGAGGACGCCGCCGATGCAGGACGGGGCGGCTAGGCCGCGACGACGGGTGAATGCGCGGTAGCCGTTCGGATAACGCGGCGTTCCGTTGTCGCTGCTTGCCTGGGTATGGCATTGTCTGGGAGCGTGAGCGAGGTACCCGGTTCTCAGAGCGCCAGTGCGGCCCACACGGCACCTGGCGTCGGGCCGCTTTCGGCGGCGAATCAACCGGCTACCAAGGCCGATCTGTACGCCGCTGTCGATGCCTTGCGCGCCGACATGCGCGAGCTGATGAACGAGGTCCGCAAGCTGATTCAGGAAGCGGATCGTCAGGTGACCGACGCCGAGCGCGCGACGGGCGACGATCGCGACGCTCTCGACGACGCGTGGTGATGGGTCTCAGTCGGCGGGATCGTCGCGCTGTGCCGGTGTTATTGCACCCTAACCAGCCGATCCGCCGCTCGAAAGACGCTCGTTCAGTTGATGTTTCATAATCCGCAAAACATCGTTCGCAGCTCGTACTTACAGTCAGCCAACGCCGAGCGCCGGCGGTACGATCTTGCTATGTCGTTGGCCAGCGGCAGTGCGATTGCCAGGCGCATCGTCCTGCGGCTGCTGGGATGCATTGAGATGGACGAAGTTCACTTCGCCCGTCATCTCCGTTTGCCTGGCGGCACATCGCTCAGAGTACCGAGCACCGGCGCCTTCGCCGGACGACGCCTACTACCGATGTCTCCTGAGAGACGGATCCGGCGCCCGTCAACGACGACAGCCGTAGGCGATCGCACCTGCGGCCTAGGTGATTGTCCGAAGTCCGTCGGGACGGGCTCTTGCAGAATGGAAGCCCTCTCATGTTGACCGGTACCTCCAGATTCACTGGCATCACCAGCTATGTCGGCATCCCGATTGCCGCCATCGCGTTGCTCGGCGGCGTTGCAATAGTGCGCGGCGGTGCAGCAGCGGCAGACCCAAACGACGACCAATTTCTGGCGCTTCTCGATGATGAAGGCGTCCCCGCCGTGTCAGGCGTGCCAAGCCTCGTCGAGACGGCTCACAAGGTTTGTCAGGCACTGGATAACGGCACGCCGGCGAACCGCGTGGTGGACACTCTGGTTGACAATGCCGTGAGCGATGATCCGTCCCAGAGCCAGATCGCCCGCGGCCCCCTCACACGCACCGAGGGGCGCTTCGTCATTGCAGCAGTCGGGGCCTACTGCCCATACGACAAGAGCAAACTCGCGGTCCTCATCACCCGTCCCAAAGCGGGATGGAATGAGCCGACCCGGCTGGCCGCCGACGGCATTCGCCCGGCGGGTTTTCAGATTCATGGCAGCGCGCCCGTCTCGCTGATCGGAATTGTTCGCCCCGCAGGGATCGCCGATCCGGACCCGCCGACGATTCCCGAACCACCGCCTTTGGCGCACCTCCAGGCACCACCGCCGCCGATCGCGGCACCGCCTCGACCACAGCAGCCGTTACCTCAACGTTTGCCTGCGCCTCCGCCACAAGAGCCACCGCCTCCGCAACAGTTGCCTGCGCCTCCGCAGCAGCTGCCGCCCGCGCCGCAGGAGCCGCCGCCTCCTCCGCAACAAGTGGCGCCGCCTCCGCCCCAGGAACCGCCGCCGCCTGCTCCGCAACAGTTGCCGCCACCCTCGCCGCCCGCGCCACCGCCTCCGCCGACTTCGCCACCGAAGGAGCCGGGGTTGATCAGGGTCGCACCTTGAGACCGACTCACTCGCAGAGATCGTCGGCGGGCGGCCGCACCGCGACCGTGTGGAAGATCGGCTGCAGCCCCGCGGGGTCGCCAACCCAGGGCAGATTCGCCAGCTGACGGCGGCTGCGCCGGCCGCTGAAGACGCGCAGCGCCTCGAAATCGCTGAGTTCGACCGCGATTTGGCCGGGCGCCGAGGCGGGGTCGCCGAGTTGTGTGGTTCCCGTGGTCGGGGTCGTCAACCGCAGGCAAGGATACGCATTGCGCCGGATGGTCCGGTCGATCATCGTCGTCAGGAATCCGACGGCCACCGCGAACGCCGGATCCGCTGTCCGAGAACCGGGTTCGCCGAGCGCGCCCCGGATGTCGTGTTCATGGGTAAGGGCGTCGAAAACTGCTTGGGCAGCAACGAGTTTCGGGCTGCCGGTCACGAATTGGATGACCGTCTCGGTGGCCGCCGCCCACAGGTCGAGCACCTCGTCGAGGCGGTGGCCGGCCAGCCGGTCGAGCTGGGCTTGGGTCCATTCGTCGGTGCCCACACCGGCGAGGTTGCCCGCGACCACGTCCTGGGCGGTACCGGCCAGGTGGCACACCGTCTGGCGAACGGACCACCCGGGACAGGCCGGCACGGCGCGCTCGCATACGTCGGTGCGGCCCCGCAGCAACGCATCGACGCGGCCCTGCACGGTGCGGTATGCCGCCGCGGCGTCGGTGCTGGACCGCAGGTGGCGCCGCGGGCCGGTAGCGATCGCGTCGCTCATGGCGGACACGCTACAGAAATATTAAGAGAACTGTAAGGGCTTCGCGCGAGACGACGGCCGCGGGGCGGCTGTCGCCGGGATCATCGCCGGCGGCACTATGAGTGCGTGAAGCCGTTTCGAATCGACGTTCCCGATGACGTACTCGAGGATCTGCGGTCGCGCCTGGCGCGCACTCGATGGCCGGAAGCCGAGTGTGTGGACGACTGGAGTCAGGGCATTCCGCTGGCCTACACCCGCGAGCTTGCCGACTACTGGGCCAACGAATACGACTGGCGGTCGCGCGAGGCCGCGCTCAACCGCTTCGATCAGTTCGTCACCGATATCGAGGGGCTGGACATTCATTTCATTCACCAGCGATCCCCGCACGCCGACGCCTTCCCGCTGGTGATCACGCACGGCTGGCCGGGCTCAATTGTGGAGTTCCACAAGGTGATTGAGCCGCTGACGAATCCGGCGTCCGGCCGTGCCGAGGACGCTTTCCACGTGGTGTGCCCGTCGCTGCCCGGATACGGCTTTTCCGGTAAGCCCACCCGTACCGGGTGGGGCGTGCAGAAGACCGCACAGGCCTGGGAACAGCTGATGGTCCGGCTGGGATATCAGAACTACGGCGCCCAGGGCGGCGACTGGGGGGCGGCGGTCACCACGCAGATCGGCCGAAACCGGGGACACTGCACCGCAATTCACCTGAACATGCCGATCGGCCGTCCGGGCAACCTGGACAACCCGACCGAGCAGGAGAAGGCCGCGCTGGCCGCGATGGCTGAGCACCGCGAGTGGGGCACCGGCTATTCCAAGCAGCAGTCCACCCGGCCCCAGACGCTGGGCTACGGTCTGGCCGATTCACCGGTCGGTCAGTTGGCCTGGATCATCGAAAAGTTCTGGGCCTGGGCCGATTGCGACGGGCATCCGGAGAATGTCATCAGCCGAGACGAGTTACTCGACAACGTGATGGTCTACTGGGTCAACAACGCGGCCACGTCGTCGGCGCGGATGTACTGGGAGAGCTTCCGCAACTTCGGCGCGGGCAGTCGAGTCGAGTTGCCCACCGGCGTCGCCGCTTTCCCGGGCGAGTTGCTGAAGATGCAGCGCAGCTGGTGCGAGCCGAACTACAACATCACGCACTGGACCGACATGCCGCGCGGCGGTCACTTCGCGGCGTTCGAGCAACCCGAGTTGTTCGTCGAGGACGTGCGCGCGTTTTTCGCGACGGTCCGCTAGGCGCTCAACCGTCCAGGGCGGGCGCGGGCCCGCTGCGTCACCCAGGCAGGGCGAAGAACTCCAGCGCGATGCCGTCGGGGTCGCGGAAACTCAGGCCCGAGCCGTAGGACGCGTCGACGATGCCGCCGTGGGCGATGCCGAGCTCGTCGAGCCGGGTGACCCATTCTTCGAGTTCGGCGCGGTTGGCGCAGCCGAACCCGACATGGTCCAGGCCGACGCGATGTTCGCTGAACGTCTCCTCGGGCGCCTCGTGGTCGTGTTGATGGATGCCGAACACCGTGCCGTTGGGCAGCAGCCACACCTGATGGCGGAATCCGGCGTCGGTGTGCTCGTCGAGCATGGGATCGGTCCCGAGTAGATCGCGATACCAGGGGCCGCTGACGCCGATGTCACGCACCGTGACCGCGACGTGGTTGAGGGCGGGGAAGGTCATGACTCGACTTTACGAGCCGAGCGCGACCTTTCCATCTGGTCGCCGTGCCGGCGTCGCCAGCTAGACGATCCGCCAGCCGCGGCGCGCCCGAAATCGCATGTCCCACAGGTAGAGCTGATAGCCGAAGAGCCACGCGCGGTGCGGGATGAACCGATCGGCCAGCCGCAAGGCCGACAGCAGCCACTCGAACCGGCGCTGTTGACGCTGCGACCAGTCCAGCTGCATCATCGCCCGGAACTCCGGGGCCAGGAACCCCGTTGTCGCGAACAGGTTGAGCGGACCGGCCAGCATTCGCATCGGCCACGGCAGAAACGCCATGGCGGCCACGCCGCGCAGGTGCTCGCGCACCGGCGGGTCGATGCGCAGCTCGTCGAGCGAACGCTTCCAGTACTCGTCGAACGCGACGAGGTCCGGCGGCCACATCCGCTCGGGCACCTGCAACGTCGTGCCCAACCGCTTGGCGTCCTGATAGACCGCCTCGGCGCTGGCCTCGTCCAGTGGGCCATGGAGGTACTCGCGCTGATCGACGAAGTAGCGATACAGGCAGGCGGCCACCCACAGCTGCAGCTTGGGGTCGAACGCGTGGTAGGACACCGGGCTGACCGCCGTGGACCGGACCTGGCGGTGCACGACGTCGACGGCGTCGCGGATCAGCGCTCGGTCGGACTCCGTCCCGATGGTCGCCACCGCCAGATAGGTGCCGGTGGTGCGGGCCCGCTTGAACGGGTGCTTGTAGACGTTGCCGCTGTCGACCGGGCTTTCCAGCACGCCGTAGCCGACACCCGGCAAGGACAACTGCATGATCACGTTCGCGGCGGGCAGCAGCAGCGCGGCCGCGTTGAGCAGGTCGGCGACCCGGGTCACGGGCTTCATGCACCCGAGTAGACCAGACGTTAGTTCCGGCCGGAAGTGGGCATCTGTGGACTCATGGACCTCGATACGTCGTTACTGCTGTGGTGGGTGCTGGCCGGCACCGCCGTCGTGGCCGCGGTCCTGATCGTCGTGTCGGTCGCCTAGCGGCGCGCCCGCACGGCGCATGTGAGACGCTGCCGAGGTGGTTGCGATGCGGACCCGGATCGCCGGCGTGCTGGTCGGCTACCTGGTTGACCTCGCGCTGAGCGACCCGAAAAGGGGCCATCCCGTCGCGGCATTCGGCGACGCGGCCGCCAGGCTGGAGCGGTTCACCTATCGCGACGCCAAGATCGCCGGTGCAGTGCACGTGGGCCTCGCGGTCGGCGCGGTGGGGCTGATCGGCACGGCCGTGGCGCGGACCGCCGCAAATCGGAATCCGCTGTGGTCGGTCGCCGCGACCGCAACCGCGACCTGGGTCGCCTTGGGCGGAACGTCGTTGGCGCGCACCGGCCTGGACATGGCGCAGCTGCTCGATCGCAACGACGTCGAGGCCGCGCGGCGCCTGCTGCCGTCGTTGTGCGGGCGTGACCCGTCCCGGCTGGACGGTTCGGGGCTGACCCGCGCGGCGCTGGAGTCCGTCGCTGAGAACACCTCCGATGCGCAGGTGGCGCCGCTGCTGTGGGGGAGCGTGGGCGGGGTGCCCGGCGTGCTGATGTACCGCGCGATCAACACCCTGGACGCGATGATCGGCCACCGCTCGCCCCGGTACATCCGATTCGGTTGGGCCGCAGCACGATTGGACGACGCAGCCAACTACGTGGCCGCCCGGGTAACAGCGGTGCTGGTAGTGGCGTGCGCACCGCTGGTCGGCGGGTCGCCGCTGGGCGCGGCCGCGGCCTGGCACCGCGACGCGGTTCGTCATCCCAGTCCCAACGCCGGCGTGGTCGAGGCGGCTTTCGCGGGCGCGCTGGGCGTGCGGCTGGGCGGGCCCACGCAGTATCACCACGAGTTGCAGATCCGCCCGACCCTGGGCGACGGGCGTCAGCCCGTCGCGGCCGATCTGCGCCGCGCGGTCGCGTTGTCGCGAGCGGTGCAGCTGGCGGCCGCAGCGGGTGTGGCGGCCTTGAGTGTGCATCGGCGGCGCTGAGTGTGCGCCGCGGGCGGGAAGATTGCCAATTTCCCACCATCAGTGCACGGTGGAAACCGTCATCGCACGTGTTGTTACCGGCGGCGGCCATAGCGGTCGGCGAGTTTCTCCTCGACGCTCATCGGGGTTTCGGGCGCTTTTGTCTGTTTTTCCTGACGCCGGATCCGGATTTCGGAGTAGGCGAAATAGGCCAGCCCGATCGGGGCCAGAATGCCGAACGAAATCCACTGGATGCCGTAGGACAGGAACGGTCCGGCGTCGAGGTGCGGCACGCCGATCAAGCCGAGACCACCCGGCTGGTCTTCGACCAGTTGCAGATACGACCCGGCCAGCGGCACCTTGGTCAGCACCGAGACCTGGTCGGTGTTGATCGAATACACCTGCTGCACACCGTCTCTGGAGAACGGCTCCTTGTCGGTAACCGCGGGCTCGGAGTCACGCAGTCGCGCCGTGATGGTCACCTTCTCCTGCGGCGGGCGGGGGATCGGCGGGACATGCGAGCCGGGCTCGGGACGCACGTAACCGCGGTCGACGAGCACGGTCGGCCCGTCGTCGACGACAAACGGGACCAGCACCTCGAAGGCCTGATCCCCCTCGACGGCCCGCAACCGGGCCAGCACCTCGACGTCGGGCAGGTAATGCCCGGTCGCGGTCACGCGTCGCCATTGTGCGGCCGGCGCCGACGAATCCTGGTGCGGCAACAAGGTTTTCAAGGGCACCGGTGCGGTGTTCAGCGAGTTCTCGATCTGGTGGTTTTCGCGCGACGTGCGGGCGTTCTTGCCCAGCTGCCACGGCGCGAGCACCATGAAGCACAGGTAGGTGAAGGCGATGACCACCAGGATCAGCGCTATCCAGCCGGGCCGGAGCAGGAATGCCAACCGTGCGAGAAAACGCCGCATCAACCGTGCCCGTTTTGCGCTAGCTGTTCGTCGACCCAGTCGTGCAGCCCGGGCAGTGCGGCCTCGATGACGGCCAACACCTCCTCGAAGTCGGCATGGTCGCCGTAGTAGGGATCCTCGACGTCGAGGGCATGGGCGCCCGATCGCGGGTCGAACGAGCGCAGCATCCTGATCCGGTCGTTGTCGACACCGAGTTGCTGCAGCATCCGAAGATGGTTGCGGCCCAACGCCACCACCAGGTCAGCGCCCAGGTGGTCGTCGTCGACCTGCGCGGCGCGGTGAGCGGTGGAGTAGCCGTGGGCCCGCAGCACCTTGGCCGCCCGCACGTCGGCGCCACTGCCGACGTGCCAGTTTCCGGTGCCCGCGCTGGTCACCCGCACCGCATCGGCGAGACCGCGCTGCCGCAGCTGATCGGCGAACATCTTCTCGGCCATCGGCGAGCGGCAGATGTTGCCGCTGCATACGAAAGTGACGTGCAAAGCCTCAGACACCCAGCGCCCTCCGCAGGTCGGCGATCGTCGCCGCGTGGGTAACTCCGGTCACGGCGTAGCCGTCGGCGAAGTCGGCCTTGCCATAGCCCCAGCCGACGACGACCGTGTCGATGCCGTGGGCGGCCGCCCCGTCGACGTCGTGGCTGCGATCACCGACCATCAGCACGCGCTCGGGCAGCGGCTGCAGCTGGGCCAGCGCGTGGGCCAGCACCTCTTCCTTGCTGCGGCGGGTACCGTCCGGGCACGCGCCGGCGATGACCTCGAAATGGTGATCGAGCGCGAAGTAGGCCAGGACCCGGCGTGCCGTCGGTTCCAGCTTCGAGGTGGCAACGGCCAACCGCACCCCGGCGGCGCGCAGATCGGCCAGCAGCGGCTCGATCCCCTCGAACAGGCTGTTGTTCGACCAGCCCCGGGCGCCGTACTCGGCCCGAAACGCCGTGAACGCCGCGTCGGCGTCCTCGCCGAGCATCAGCTGGAACGTTTCGTCCATCGGCGGCCCGACGATCTGGGCCACCAGGTCACCCTCGGGCACCTGGGCGCCGACGTGCTCGAGGGCATGGGTGAAGCTGGCGACGATGCCCGCCGCGGAATCGGTCAGGGTGCCGTCGAGATCGAAGATCACCAACTGCGGGACCTGGCCATCGGCCGAAACTGCGCGTGTCACGTCACCATTGTCCTCGATGGCCGGCGTCGCGGTGTGACGGTGTTGCTGCCGGGCTCCCAGGACGGCGCACTAGTGTTTCACGGATGGCGAGTCCGGACCCGAGCCCGCTGGCGATGGCGCGCTATCACGGTGATCAGGCTGCCGCGCCGGGCATGCTCGATTTCGCCGTCAACGTCAGGCATGCCCAGCCGCCGCACTGGCTGATCGAGCGGCTGGCCGCGCGGCTGCCCCACCTGGCACGCTACCCCGGCATCGAGGACCTGCACCGGGCACAAGACGCGGTCGCGCGGCGGCACGGCCGGGCCCGCGACGAGGTGCTGCCGCTGGCCGGGGCCGCCGAAGGGTTCGCACTGTTGCCCAACCTGCGGCCGGCCCGGGCGGCGCTGATCGCGCCCTCGTTCACCGAGCCGGCCGTCGCGCTGAGCGCGGCCGGTGTGCCGGTGCACCACGTCGTCCTGGACCCGCCGTTCGGCCTCGATGCAGCCTTTCAGGCTCACGGCGTGCCCGAGGACGCCGATCTCGTCGTGGTGGGCAATCCGACCAACCCGACCGGCGTGCTGCACCGCCGCGAGCAGCTGCTGGCGCTGCGGCGGCCCGGGCGGATCCTGGTGGTCGACGAGGCGTTCGCGGATTCGATTCCCGGCGAGCCGGAGTCGCTGGCCGCCGACTCGTTGGCCGACGTCCTGGTGCTGCGCAGTCTGACCAAGACCTGGGCGCTGGCCGGATTGCGGGTGGGCTATGCGCTGGGCGCCCCAGAGGTATTGGCGCGGTTGACCTCCCGGCGTGCGCACTGGCCGGTGGGGACGCTGCAGCTGACGGCCATCGACGCATGCTGTGCGGCCGACGTGGTTGCCGACGCGCAAGCCGACGCCGCACGGCTGATGCTGTTGCGCACCGAGATGGCGGCCGCTCTGACGGCGCTGGGCGCCGAGGTGGTCGACGGCCGCGCCCCGTTTGTCCTATTCCGCATCCCCGATGCCGTTCGCATGCGAACGGATCTGCACGACAAGGGGATCGCAGTGCGCCGTGGCGACACGTTCGTCGGCCTCGACGACGGTTATCTGCGGGTCGCGGTGCGCCAAGAGTGGCCGCTGCTGGTCCAAGCGATCTCGGAGGCCACGCCGGTCTCGCATGGTGGGAGGCAACGGTGAGCGCGCGGCTGTCCGACGTCATCGAGGTATTGGACGAGGCCTACCCGCCGCGGCTTGCTCAATCGTGGGATTCGGTTGGCCTGGTGTGCGGGGACCCCGACGATGTGCTGGATTCGGTGACAATTGCCGTCGATGCCACAGCGGCGGTCGTCGACGAAGTCCCCGAGGGGGGCCTGCTGCTGGCTCATCACCCACTGCTGTTGCGCGGGGTCGACACGGTCGCGGCCAACACGCCCAAGGGCGCGCTGGTGCACCGGCTGATCCGAAGCGGGCGTTCGCTGTTCACCGCGCACACAAATGCCGACTCGGCATCGCCCGGTGTCTCCGACGCGCTGGCGCACGCTCTTGGTCTCACCGTCGAGGCCGTGCTCGAACCCCTTTCGGAGCCGGGCGATCTCGATAAGTGGGTGATCTATGTACCGCGCGCGAACGCAGCAGCGGTGCAGGCGGCCGTGTTCCAGGCCGGCGCCGGGCACATCGGCGACTACTCGCACTGCAGCTGGAGCGTCAGCGGTATCGGGCAGTTCTTGCCGCATGAGGGCGCCACACCCGCGGTGGGCAGCGTCGGGACCGTCGAGCGGGTGGAGGAGGACCGGTTCGAGGTCGTCGCACCCGCGCGGGCCCGAGCGGCCGTGCTGGCCGCGATGCGCGCCGCCCACCCCTACGAGGAGCCCGCGTTCGACATCTTCGCCCTGGTGCCCGCGCCGGGTGAGGCCGGGTTGGGCCGTATCGGCATGCTGGCCCAACCCGAATCGTTGCGCGCCTTCGTCTCCCGGGTCGTTTCCGCGTTGCCGCGGACGTCCTGGGGCGTGCGGGCCGCCGGTGCCCCGGACCGGGTCGTGTCGCGGGTCGCGGTGTGCGGCGGCGCCGGAGATTCGCTGCTGAGCCTTGCTGCCCGCGCCGACGTACAGGCCTATGTGACCGCCGACCTACGCCATCATCCCGCCGACGAGCATTGCCGTGGGTCGGACGTGGCGCTGGTCGACGTCGCGCACTGGGCCAGCGAATTCCCCTGGTGCGCGCAAGCTGCCGAGGTGCTGCGGTCCCGTTTCGGTGCGGAACTGCCGGTACACGTGTCCACCACTCGCACCGACCCCTGGAATCTCGGCGACGAAACATGTGGAGATCAATGATGAAAGCCGAAGTAGCACAGCAGCGTTCGCTGTTGGAACTGTCCGAGCTGGACGCGGAGCTGACCCGGATCGCGCATCGGGCCACACGTCTGCCGCAGCGCGAGGCCATCGAGCGGATGCGCGCCGAACACGACGCCGCTAATGACCGGCTGGGCGCGGTGCGAATCGCGCTGGAGGACTTGGACTCTCAGGTGTCACGTTACGAGTCGGAGATCGCGGCGGTGCGCCAGCGCGAAGACCGCGACCGGTCGTTGCTGGAGTCGGGGACCACCGACCCCAAGCAGCTGGCGGACCTGCAGCACGAACTGGAAACCCTGACGCGTCGGCAGAGCAGCCTGGAAGATTCGCTGCTGGAAGTCATGGAACGTCGCGAGGAGTTGCAGGCCCAGGTGATCGCCGAGCAGGACGCGATGGAGGCATTGCAGGCCGAGCTGGCCGGAGCGCAGCAGGGCCTCGACGCCGCGCTGGCCGAAATCGACGAGACCCGCCAGGCGCACTCGTCGCAACGGGACCGGCTGGCCGCGGCACTGGACCCCGATTTGTCCGCCCTCTATGAGCGGCAGCGAGCCGGGGGAGGACCGGGCGCCGGGCCGCTGCTCGGGCATCGGTGCGGCGCATGCCGGATCGAGATCGACCGGGGCGAGCTGGCCCGCATCTCCGCGGCGGCCGACGACGACGTGGTGCGCTGCCCGGAGTGCGGCGCGATCCTGTTGCGGGTCAAGGCGCCCGGCCGATGAAGGTCGTCATCGAAGCCGACGGCGGGTCCCGCGGCAATCCCGGGCCGGCGGGCTACGGCGCGGTGGTGCACGCCGAGCACCGCGACACCGTGCTGGCCGAAAGCAAGCAGGCGATCGGCCGGGCGACCAACAATGTCGCCGAATACCGCGGGCTGATAGCCGGTTTGGAAGACGCCGTGCGGCTCGGTGCCAGCGAGGCTGACGTCTTCATGGATTCCAAGCTGGTGGTGGAGCAGATGTCGGGGCGATGGAAGGTCAAGCATCCCGACCTGATCGAGTTGCACGCCGAGGCGCGAAAGCTGGCGGTGCGTTTCGAACGGATCAGCTACACGTGGATACCGCGCGAACGCAACAAGCACGCCGATCGGCTGGCCAACGAAGCGATGGACGCCGCGGCCGAAGTGTGTTCGCAGGAAGCCGAGTCGGCGATCTCCGCGTCGGCGCCCACCGAATCCACAGCCGCTTCCGACGCGAAATCCGCTGCGACACAACCGTCGTCGCCGCCCGGTTGGACCGGAGCGCGCGGCACCCCGACCAGGCTGCTGTTGCTGCGCCACGGCCAGACCGCGCTGTCGGTGCAGCGGCGCTATTCCGGGCGCGGCAATCCGGAACTGACCGACCTGGGCCGCCGGCAGGCCCAAGCGGCGGCGCGGTATCTGGCAGAGCGCGGTGGAATCGCCGCGGTCATCTCCTCGCCACTGCAACGCGCCTACGACACGGCGTCCGTGGCGGCCAAGGCGCTGGGCCTGGACGTGGCCGTGGACGACGACCTGATCGAGACCGACTTCGGCGGCTGGGAGGGGCTGACGTTCGCCGAGGCCGCCGAACGCGATCCGGACTTACACACCCGCTGGCTGCGCGACACCAGCACGCAGCCGCCGGGCGGCGAGAGCTTCGATGCCGCGCTCGACCGGGTCCTGCAGGCGCGCGAGCGAATCCTGGCCACCTATCCCGGTGCCACGGTGCTGGTCGTCTCGCACGTCACGCCGATCAAGATGTTGCTGCGCCTGGCGCTGGATGCCGGACCCGAGATCCTGTACAGATTGCACCTCGACCTGGCATCCTTGAGCATCGCTGAGTTCTATTCGGACGGGGCATCTTCGGTGCGACTCGTGAATCAGACCGGCTACCTCTAGCCGCTAGGAGTAGTAGATGTCGGCGGATCAACCACCCGACGAATTGCCGGACGCCGTTCCGGCGGACGTCCGGGCGCAGGTGATGCCGGCGGTGCTCGACGAGTTGGCCCGCTGGGGCGTCGAGCGATTCAGCATCGAGGCACTGGCCGAGCGTCATCGCATCGACGCGGAAACGATTTACCAGCACTGGGGCGATCGTCAACGGCTGATCGTCGACGCAGCGCTCGCTGACCTCGAGACCTGGGGTGAGGTGCCGGACACGGGCTCGTTGCGCGGAGACCTGCAAGCTTTGGCCATCAGCGTCGCCAAGCGCGTCAACAACGACGTGGGCCGGGCATTCTTGCGGGCTTTGGTGATGGCGCCGCGTGGACGTCACGACGAAGAAACCCGAATGATGTTCTGGCGGGCCCGTTTCGCGGTGGTGCGCCAGATCATCGACCGGGCCAGGCAGCGCGGCGAACTACGCGACGGAATCACCACGGTGGCTGCCACCCAGGTTCTGTTGGCGCCCATCAACATTCGCGCGCTGTACTCCGACGCTGCTATCGAAGAGGAATACTGCTCGGCGATCGCCGATCTGGCCTACCACGCGATTGCCGGCAAACAGACCACATGAGCTAGTCAGCGCGACAACGTGATGGCTTGCTCCGGGCAGTTTTTCTCGCCGACGACGGCCTGTCCTTCCAACTCACCCGAGACGTCTTCGACGAGCACCACACAGTGGCCGACGTCGTCGGCGTCGAAGACCTCGGGTGCCAGGCTGTAACAGCGTCCGTGCCCGGTGCACAAGTCGGGATCGACCGAGACGCGCGTCATGACACCGGGAACACCAAGGGCAGTGTCTCGACCGACCGCAGCGCGGCTGTGTACGTCAGCTGCGTGCCGGGCTTGACCTCGTAATCCGGTATGCGCCGGTGGAATTCGCGTAACGCCACCCGCAGCTCCATCCGGGCCAGGTGAGATCCGAGGCAGCGGTGCGGGCCGCCGCCGAACGCGCGGTGCCGGTTCGGGCTGCGGCTGAAGTCCACCAACTCCGGATCGGGGAATTCGGCGGGGTCGGTGTTGGCGGCGCCGAGCAACGGGCTGACTCGCTCACCCTTGCTGATGGGACACCCGCCGATCTCGGTGTCCTGGACGGCGACGCGGGCCACGCCGGGCACCGGTGTCTCCCAGCGCAGCAGCTCCTCGATGGCACTCGGCAGGATGTCGGGCTGCTCGACGAGCTGGCGGCGGTGTTCGGGATGGCGCGCCAGGTAGACGAAAAAGCAGTCCAGCGAGTCGGTCACCGTGTCCAGCCCGGCGATCAGGAACAGGATGCAAATGTCGAGCAGCTCCTCGCGGGTCAGCGGTTTACCTTCCACGGTCGCCGCGATCATCGAGGACAGCACGTCGTCGCGCGGGTTGGCGATGTGGTCGTCGATGGCGCGCTCGAAATACGCATAGATCTGTTGCGCCGTAGGCGCACCGGACTCGTGACGCCGGTCAAACCCCGAGTCGCCCTCCGGCCGGATGATGCCGTCCTTCCACTCCAGGAACTGGTCGAGGTCCTCCAGCGGCAGGCCGAGCAATTGCAGGAAGACGGTGCAGGGCAGGGGAACGGCGAACTCTTCGTGGAAGTCGCATTCGCCCCGTCCGGCGAAGCGGTCGATCATCTCGTTGACCAGCTCGCTGACGCGTGGTTCGCGCCGGGCCATCTCTCGCGGGGTGAACAACGGATCGAGGATGCGGCGGTATTTCGCGTGATTGGGCGGGTCGATTTGCAGGGGAATCATCGGCCGGACGTTGCCAAGGTCGACGGCGTCCATGTTCGACGAGAACAACTCGGTGTGCTTGAGCGCCATCTCGATGTCGGCCAGGCGGCTGAGAACCCACGCCGACGGTGACCGGAACACCGGCGTGGTTTCGCGCAACGTCTTGTACATCGGCTGCGGGTCAGCAAGTCCCGCGAACGCCTGATCGACGTACCCGTCGGTTTCTGTCATGCGGTCAATGTGACACCAACATTGCTATTTAGGCAATGATGCAATAAATGCGGCCATGTCAAATGCCGCTGGTCAGCAGATTCCCCAGCGAGTACCGTGTTCGTGCGGACGAGTTGGCCGGGCGGCCGCGGACCGTCGCGAGGCGGTTCGAGGAAAGTCCGGACTTCACAGAGCAGGGTGATTGCTAACAGCAATCCGAGGCGACTCGCGGGAAAGTGCCACAGAAAACAAACCGCCACCCTCGCGGTGGTAAGGGTGAAACGGTGCGGTAAGAGCGCACCAGCATCCCGGGTGACCGGGGTGGCTAGGCAAACCCCACCCGAAGCAAGGTCAAGAAGGCCGCACCGAAAGGTGCGGCCGCGCAGGCGATTGAGGGTAGCTCGCCCGAGCCTGCGGGTAGGCCGCTCGAGGCACCCGGCGACGGTGTGTCCAGATGGATGGTCGCCGCCGTGCCGCCGTTGGTTACGCCGCGGCGGTGGGGAACAGAATCCGGCTTACAGGCCAACTCGCCCGCCCTTAGTCAGCGCGCTTTCTTGACCGACTTGTCGAGCTTGCGCAGCGCCTCGTCGAGCTGCTGGCGGCAGCTCTCGGCCAGATCCGACTCCTGCTGGTAGAGCAGGCCGTAGGTGAAGGTGTCTTCGCCCGCGGCATGTGCGGCGTCGGCCTGTTGGACCAGGTGCTCCCGGCTGACCACGCTGTCCTGGTGGTCCCCGAGCAGCGACTGGATGGCCTTGGCCTGCTTGGAGACGTCGTCCGCCCCGGTCGCCGCAGCCGTATAGCGAAGTCGCTTGGCGCGCTTACGAATTACGTGCAGCGCCTCGTCGCGATCGTGTTCTTCTTCGTCGTCGTCGGGCTCCTCGTCGGCGCCCGCGGCGAGCTGCTCTTCGTGCGCTTGCGCGGCCTGGTCCGCTTCGGCGGCCGCCTTGGCGGCCTTGCGTACCTTCTTGTACGCGGCGTCGATCGTGACCGGCGCCGGCTGCTCACCGGTCGCGGTCGTCGGCGTTTCGGCCACTATCGAATCGAGCGCGTCGAGCAGCCGGAAGTAGCGCTGCGACCGCATCGCGATCAGCGACCGCCGCAGCCCCGATTGATAGCGGCGCTTGGCGCCCTCGACCAGGCGTTCGCGCACCGGTCCCCGCACCAGCTCCGGTGAGAGCCGGTCCAGCTCTTGCTCGTAGCGCTGCGCGAGCACCTCGGCGTCGCGTGCCACGCCCAAGACGCCGGCGAGCTCGCGCAGCTCGTCGAGGACCCAAGCATGGGTGTCGTCGGACAATCCCGCTTGGGCGTCCTTGAGCAGGCTGCGGATTTTGCGGGTGGTGACCCGCATCTGGTGCACGGAGTCGAAGACATCGGCGCGCACCGCGCGGTCCCACACCACCAGCTCGTTGATTTGCTCGGCGATCGCCCGCTGCACCGGATCGTCGGGCGGTTCAGACCCGTTGGTCGGCAACGTCGTACCGAGCACCCGCGCCAGCTTGGAGGCATGATTCGCGGGTTCGCCGCCGGCATCCAGCAGCCGGTTGCTCAATCGGCTCAGCAGCTCGGTGTCGTCCGCCCCACGGGATTCGTCGAGCTCGAGTTCCCATTCCCGCCACTCCTGGACGACGGGCTCCGAGTCCGGGCTATCACTCGCATTGGCCGACCAGGCGCGGACGTGGTCATTGCTGAACTCCGCGAACGGCGCGCCCTCGGTGCCGTACAGCACCTGGCTTTCGCGCTGAGTCGTGATGCGGGCAACGGGTCGCAGCGGCCGGTCACGGACGATCGCCAGCACCACGTCCAGCAATTCGCTGGGCACGGTCTCGTCGTCCGCGGAGCCCAAAGGCATGCGGATCTCGGTGCGGGAGTCGGGCCCGGCCGGCAACTTCAGGTGCCAGCCGGCGTCGTGGCCGCCGGTGCGGCGACGCAGAGTGATCTTGTTGCGGGCGAGGTCCTGCGTCTGTGTATCGAAGTACATCGCGTCCAGCGATTGCGTCGGCAACTTCTCCACCCGGGCCACCGTCGCGATGCCTTCGAACGACGGTGTGACCGTCGAATCGAGGACGTCGAACTTGCGCTCGACCTCCAGATGACGCGAGGTTTCTGGCATTTTTTCGGCTCCATAAAGGGGGCGCGCCGACGGGGCATTACACGGTCATCGACGCTCGTAGCTGGTTACCCATAGGGTGCCACACCACACTTGCACCGCCGGCAGCGATCGTTGCTGCGGCGTGTCCGCGACCGCTGGCCTGGGCGGACGGATGCTTCCCGCCGCGCGATCGACTACGGGGGCGGGGGAGGCGGCGCAGTGTCCTCCGGCATCGGCGCGTAATCCGTCGGTGGCGGTACGTAGCGCTGGATCGCGTCGGCGACGTTGGCGCAACCGCTGACCGACACCCGCCGGCCGGCACCGACACAGACCGTGGCTTGGGCCCGCCCGGCGGATCCCGTCGCGACGACGATTCCGGGAATTGGCATCATCGCCAACACAGCCAGCAGTGTCCCGATCCAGCGGCGCCGATTCATTTCGCAAGAATATCGGCCCCGGCGGCCATGCGGCGGGGTTTTGTCTCTTTGCCACCTGAATGGATTTCGTCCATGGAATCGCCGAAACCGCTTATGGTTTGCGTGCGGGTAGGTATCGGTACCTGACGGAGGAGCTAACGATGGTGTTTTTCGCGCTCGCCACTTCGCGCGCGGTCGTCGGCGGAATTGCCGCCGGCGCGATCAGCGGTGCAATGCTTTTCGCCGCCGTGGGCTCGGCTCAAGCGGACCCGGAGCCGGGGCCGCTACCGCCGAACTGCACAGCAGCCGATCTCGCCCAGGTTTCCTCGGGCGTTGCCGCGGCGACGTCGGTGTATCTGTTCACCCACCCGGACGTCAACGCGTACTTCACCAGCCTAAAAGGCCAGCCGCGCAGCGAGATTGGCGATCAGATCAAGCAGTACATGGACGCCAACCCGCAAACCCACGCCGACCTTGAAGCAATTCGGCAGCCGCTGACCGACTTCAAGATTCGATGCCAAATGCAGTAGCTCAGAAGCAGTGTTCGTCGGCGGGGAAAACTCCGCCGGCCACTTCTTCGGCGTATTGAACAGCGGCCCGGCGTAATTCGTCGCCGACGTTGGCGAATCGCTTGACGAACCGTGCCGACTTGCCGCTGCTCATGCCCGCCATGTCCTGCCAAACCAGCACCTGCGCGTCGCAGTTCGGGCCGGCGCCGATCCCGACGGTCGGGATGGTCAGCTTGCCGGTGATCTGGGTGGCCAATTCGGCGGGCACCATTTCCATCACGACGGAGAACGCGCCGGCTTCGGCCACCGCGATCGCATCGTGCACGGTCTGCTCGGCCGCGTCGCCGCGGCCCTGCACCTTGAAGCCGCCCAGGCTGTTGACGCTTTGCGGGGTGAAGCCGATGTGGGCCATCACCGGGATGCCGGCCGCGGTCAGGCAGGCGATCTGCTCGGCGACCCGCTCGCCGCCCTCGAGCTTGACGGCATGCGCGCCGCCTTCCTTCATGAAGCGGGTGGCGGCGGCCAGCGCGGCGGTGGGCCCGGCCTCGTAGCTGCCGAACGGCAGGTCGGCGACCACGAGGGCGTGTGGGGCGCCCCGGACAACGCCGCGAACCAGCGGGATCAGCTCGTCGATCGAGACGGGCACCGTGGTGTCGTAGCCGTACACGACGTTGGCCGCCGAGTCGCCGACCAGCAAGACCGGGATGCCGGCCTCGTCGAAAACGCGCGCGGTCGAATAGTCGTAGGCCGTGAGCATGGCCCACTTGTGGCCTTCGGCCTTCATTTTCTGTAAGTGATGGGTGCGAATTTTGGTGCGGGGCGCCTTGGCGGCGTCATCCGCCGCGCTTGCACCGTAAACGTGCTGCTCAGACATCATTGTCCCTCAATGGTGGTCGGGTCGATCCTCGTGGCCGTTACAGGTCCCCGGGTTCGTCTGACGTGCGCCATTCTGCCATCTCTTCGGGGCGGTTGCACCGTCGCGGGAGTGTGAATCGTGCCATTGCGCGCGCCGGTGAGTTCCTGGTCGGCCCGGAATAACCACTGGTAGCCGACCTGCCGCGGCCGCTCACGAAAGTCTCAGGTTCTCTCTGGCAGCATGTGTTGGCATGAGTCTGACTCGCCGCGACAGGTTCGCGCGCATGCTTGCGGTCTCGACAGCGATCGCTGCCGTGGCGCTGCTGCTGGGGGGCTGCGTACGCGTTGTCGCCGGACATCCGCTGATGGCGGGCCCGAAATTGGGGCAGCCCGTGGAGTGGACACCGTGTCGGGTCATCAGCGGATCGGTGAAGCTTCCCGGCGGCGCCATGTGCGGCAAGCTCGCTGTGCCCGTCGACTACGACCACCCGGGCGGCGACGTCGCGACGCTGGCGATGATTCGCTTCCCGGCGACGGGCGACAAGCTGGGCTCGCTGGTGATCAACCCCGGCGGCCCCGGTGAATCCGGCATCGAGGCCGCGCTCGGCGTCGTCCAGACGTTGCCCAAGCGGGTCCGCGAGCGGTTCGACCTGGTCGGGTTCGACCCGCGGGGCGTGGGGTCGTCGCGTCCTGCGATCTGGTGTAACTCCGATGCCGACAACGACCGGTTGCGCACCGAGCCGAACGTCGACTACAGCCCGGCCGGCGTCGCGCATATGGAGGACGAGACCAAGCAGTTCGTCGGCCGCTGCCTCGACAAGATGGGCAAGGACTTTCTGGCCAACGTCGGGACCGTCAACGTCGCCAAGGATCTGGACGCCATCCGCGCGGCCCTCGGCGACGACAAGCTGACCTACCTGGGCTACTCGTACGGCACCCGGATCGGGGCTGCCTACGCCGAGGCGTTCCCGCACAACGTGCGGGCGATGATCCTCGATGGCGCCGTCGACCCCAACGCCGACCCGATCGAGGCCGATCTGCGTCAGGCCAAGGGATTCCAGGACGCGTTCAACAACTACGCCGCCGACTGCGCCAAGCAGGCGGCCTGCCCGCTGGGTACCGACCCGGCCAAGGCCGTCGACGTCTACCACAGCCTGATCGATCCGATGGTCGACCCGAACAATCAACTCGTCGGCAGGCCGATCCCGACCAAGGACCCGCGCGGGTTGAGCTACAGCGACGCCGTCGTGGGCACGATCATGGCGCTGTATTCGCCGACGCTGTGGCATCACCTGACCGACGGTCTGCGCGAGCTGACCGACAACCACGGCGACACGATGCTGGCCCTGGCCGACATGTATATGCGCCGCGATCAGAAGGGGCACTACTCCGACGCCACCGACGCGCGGGTCGCCATCAACTGCGTCGACCAGCCGCCAATCACCGACCGCGCCAAGGTAATCGACGAAGATCGCCGCTCCCGCGAGATCGCCCCCTTCATGAGCTACGGCAAGTTCACCGGTGACGCACCGCTGGGCACCTGCGCGTTCTGGCCGGTGCCGCCGACCAGCAAACCGCACTCGGTGTCGGCGCCCGGCCTCGCCCCGACCGTCGTGGTGTCAACCACGCACGATCCGGCGACGCCGTATAAGGCCGGCGTCGATCTGGCCAACCAGCTGCGCGGCTCGTTGCTCACCTTCGACGGCACTCAGCACACGGTCGTGTTCCAGGGCGACAGCTGCGTCGACGACTATGTGACGGCGTATCTGATCGGCGGCACCACCCCGCCGAGCGGCGCGAAGTGCTAGTGGCACCCGAAAGCTGATTCGCCGTGGCGACGCGCCGGGCCCGAGACCAAGGCGTGACCGATTCGCGCCGTCACAGGTACCGAAGGCTGCGACGATTGACAGCCATGTCGCGCCTGAGATCGCTGAGCTCGGTGCTGCTGTCGTTAGGTCTCTTGGTTACCGTCCAACCGGCGCTGCCCACCGCCGGCGCAACGCCGGAGCCCGGTGCCGGCCAGACCCCGAACCCGGCGCCGCCGGCCGCGGCGTCGCCGGCGAACTGGGGTAGTTGCAGCCAAGTTCTCAACGACAGCAGCCAGGTTCCCACCGCACAGTGCACCACCGTGTCGGTCCCGATTGATTACAGCAATCCCACTGGGGCACAAGCGAAGTTGGCGGTGATTCGGGTGCCGGCGACGGGCCAGCGGATCGGGTCGCTGTTGGTCAATCCGGGCGGACCCGGCGGGTCGGCTGTCGACATGGTCGCCGGAATGGCGCCGGATTTGCAGAACAGCGACATCACCCGGCACTTCGATCTGGTCGGGTTCGACCCGCGCGGTGTCGGGCACTCCACCCCCGCGCTGCGCTGCCGCACCGATGCCGAGTTCGACGCCTACCGGACCGAACCGATGGTCGATTACAGCCCGACGGGCGTGGCGCACATCGAGCAGATCTACCGGCAGTTGGCGCAGGAATGCGTGAGCCGGATGGGCAAAGACTTCCTGGCCAACACCGGCACCGCGTCCGTCGCGCGCGACATGGACATGGTGCGTCAGGCGCTGGGCGACCAGCAGATCAACTATCTCGGCTTCAGCTACGGCACCGAGCTGGGTACCACGTACCTCGAGCATTTCGCCGACCACGTGCGCACGATGGTGCTCGACGGTGCCATCGACCCGACCGTCGACCCGATCCAGGAAAACATCAGCCAGACCGCGGGATTCCAAACCGCTTTCAACGACTACGCCGCGGACTGCGCGCGCTCACCGGCATGCCCGCTGGGCACCGATCCGACCCAGTTCGTCAACCGCTACCACGCACTGATCGACCCGCTCGTGGCCAAGCCGGGACGCACGTCGGACCCGCGCGGCCTGAGCTATGCCGACGCGACCACCGGGACGATCAACGCGCTTTACACGCCGCAGCATTGGAAGTACCTGACCAGCGGCCTGCTCGGGTTGCAGCGCGGCAGCGACGCGGGCGACCTGCTGCTGCTCGCCGACGACTACCAGGGCCGCGACAAGCAGGGGCACTACGACAACGACCAGGACGCGTTCAACGCCATCCGGTGTGTCGATGCGCCGGCGCCGACGGATCCCGCGACCTGGGTAGCCGCCGATCAGCAGATCCGCCAGGCCGCGCCGTTCCTCAGCTACGGGCAGTTCACCGGCAACGCCCCGCGCGACCTGTGCGGCCTGTGGCCGGTCCCGGCGACGTCCGCACCGCACCCCGCTCCGGCGATGCCGCTCGGCAAGGTCGTCGTGGTCTCCACTACGCACGACCCGGCGACCCCGTATCAGGCGGGCGTGAGCTTGGCCCGCCAGCTAGGTGCGCCGCTGATCACCTTCGACGGGACGCAGCACACCGCGGTTTTCGGTGGAAACCAGTGCGTGGACGGCACCGTGATGCGCTATTTCGTCACGGGCACACCGCCACCGGCATTGCATTGCCAACCCTGAGCCGATCTACCGATCAGCGACCCTGAGCGTCCTGAAGCCCGCGGTTGATGCGCTCTTCGGCAAACGGGCTGCGGTCAGGGGTGGGCGCTTGGCAGCTGCATTGGAGCTGATTGAACGCGGGGTCCGCGGCAGCCGGCGCTGCCAGCCCCACGGCGGTGCCGAGAACGAGGGCGAAACCCGCCACTGCTTTGCTGATCATTCCTAGCCTCTCTAGCTGGGGCGTAGCCGCCTTGATTAGCCCCCGATTAGCCAAGGTGACAGGCGCCGAAGCGGCGGACAAGCGACACTGCCGGGCGCAGGCCGGATTCATACGAATTCGCCGCAGCCGTCGGAATTCAGATAAAGCAGTGGCGTTTCCGGCGCCACGACCAATAGCCTCTCCGCGGTCTCACCTGTTGAGCGCGTCTTGCAGGCCTTGGTTGATCCGGTCCTCGGTCGTCTGGCCCGGCACGGGCGGCGGCGTCTGGCAGGTGCAGCTGAGGTCGTTGAACGCGGGATCCGCCACGAGTGCCTGGCTCGGGCCTTGTCCCACAGCGACACCGACACCGATAGCTGTGACGGCGAGAAGTTTGGCGATCACGTTCAGTACCTCCTGCTGATGCCTCTTACTTGCGTGTAACTACTTTAACAGGTTACGTATTTCGGACGAACAACGGTAACCGCACCAGCCGGTTACGGATTTGGCGTGGGAGCCTGTGGCTGTCGATGCGGCCGACGGTACGGATTCGTCGCTGAGCCACTGCTGAGGAATCATCAGAATTCGGCCTGTGGCGCCCGATGCGCCGACACGACGAAATGGCGTCCCGGATGCGGGGTCCGCCGGGGCGTCCGGCGCGGGTGTTTGCGCTGGTGGCTGTAACAACAGTGCCGAGCACTAAGCACCCGTGTAACACGGAATTAACAGCAATTGCCTACTGTTCGACGTATGGATCGACAGAAGGAATTCGTCCTCCGCACGCTGGAGGAACGGGACATTCGCTTCGTCCGGTTGTGGTTCACGGACGTGCTCGGCTACCTGAAGTCGGTCGCCATCGCCCCGGCCGAACTCGAAGGCGCTTTCGAAGAAGGCATTGGCTTCGACGGATCCTCGATCGAAGGGTTTTCGCGCGTCTCGGAATCCGACACGGTGGCCAACCCCGACCCGTCGACTTTCCAGGTGCTGCCGTGGGCCTCGCCCAGCGGCCATCACCACTCGGCGCGGATGTTCTGCGACATCACCATGCCGGACGGCTCGCCGTCCTGGGCCGATCCCCGTCACGTGCTGCGACGGCAGCTGCAGAAGGCCAACGACCTGGGCTTCTCCTGCTACGTGCACCCCGAAATTGAATTCTTCTTGCTGAAGCCCGGCCCCAACGACGGAACTCCGCCGGTGCCGGTCGACAACGCCGGCTACTTCGACCAGGCCATCCACGACTCCGCGTCCAACTTCCGCCGGCATGCCATCGAGGCGCTCGAATTCATGGGCATCTCGGTGGAGTTCAGTCATCACGAGGGCGCACCCGGCCAGCAGGAGATCGACCTGCGATTCGCCGACGCGCTGTCCATGGCCGACAACGTGATGACGTTCCGCTACGTCATTAAAGAAGTCGCGATCGAAAATGGCGCACGGGCGTCGTTCATGCCCAAGCCATTCGGCGAACACCCCGGCTCGGCCATGCACACCCACATGAGCCTGTTCGAGGGCGACGTCAACGCCTTCCACAGCCCGGACGACCCGCTGCAGCTCTCGGATGTGGGCAAGTCGTTCATCGCCGGGATCCTCGAGCACGCCTCGGAGATCAGCGCGGTTACCAACCAATGGGTCAACTCCTACAAGCGCCTGGTGCATGGCGGCGAGGCGCCCACCGCGGCGTCGTGGGGGGCGGCCAACCGGTCCGCGCTGGTGCGGGTGCCGATGTACACCCCGCACAAGACGTCGTCGCGGCGCATCGAAGTCCGCAGCCCCGACTCGGCGTGCAACCCCTATCTGGCGTTCGCCGTGTTGCTGGCCGCCGGACTGCGCGGCGTGGAGAAGGGCTACGTGCTCGGTCCGCAGGCCGAGGACAACGTCTGGGACCTCACCCCCGAAGAGCGCCGCACGATGGGCTACCGCGAGCTGCCCACCAGCCTCGACAGCGCATTGCACGCCATGGAGGCCTCCGAGCTCGTCGCGGAAACGTTGGGGGAGCACGTCTTTGACTTCTTCCTGCGCAACAAGCGCACGGAGTGGGCGAACTACCGCAGCCACGTCACGCCTTACGAGCTGAGCACTTACCTGTCGCTGTAGCTCACAGAGGCCGCCGGTTGGTCTGAGAGATCGGCAGCTTGCGCTACCGTTTTGGTCGTGACCAGACCCACGACCGAGCGCCCCCGGCTGCCCAGCGTCGGGCGGCTCGGTTTGGTCGATCCACCCGCCGGTGACCGCCTGGCACAACTGGGCTGGACGGCACACGACGACAAGGCGCACGTCGACCTGTTGTGGTCGTTGTCGCGTGCACCCGATCCGGACGCCGCGCTGCGGGCATTGGTTCGGCTCTCGGAGAACCCCGACACCGGTTGGGACGAGCTCAACACCGCACTGCTCAATGAGCGCAGTTTGCGGGGGCGGCTGTTCTCGGTGCTGGGCTCGTCGCTGGCCCTCGGTGACCATCTGGTCGCAAACCCGAAGTCGTGGAAGCTGCTGCAGGGCAAGGTGAAATTGCCGACGCGCGAGGAGCTGCACGAAGCGTTCATCGGGTGTGTCGAAGACGCGCTGGCCGTGCCGAATTCGCTAGTGCCACGGTTGTCCACGTTGTACCGCGACCATCTGCTGGTGCTGGCGGCACTCGACTTGGCGGCGACGGTCGAGGACGAGCCGGTAGTGCCGTTCACCGTGGTCGGCGCCCAGCTGTCCGACACCGCCGACGCCGTGCTGGCGGCCTCGCTGCGGGCCGCCGAGGCGACCGTGTGCGGCGACAAGGCCCCGCCGCGGCTGGCGGTCATCGCGATGGGCAAATGCGGTGCCCGCGAATTGAACTACGTCAGCGACGTCGACATCATTTTCGTCTCCGAGCAGGCCGACTCGCTGTCCACCCGGGTAGCCACCGAGATGATGCGGGTCGCGTCGACCGCATGCTTCCAGGTGGATGCCGGCCTGCGCCCGGAGGGCCGCAGCGGTGAGCTGGTCCGCACCGTCGAATCGCACGTCGCCTACTACAAGCGGTGGGCGAAGACGTGGGAGTTCCAGGCGCTGCTGAAAGCCCGCGCCGCCGTGGGCGATGCCGAACTGGGCAAGCGCTACCTCGACGAGTTGATGCCGATGGTCTGGATCGCCTGCGAGCGCGAGGACTTCGTGGTCGAGGTGCAGGCCATGCGCCGGCGCGTCGAGCAGCTGGTGCCTTCCGAGGTCCGCGCTCGCGAGCTCAAGCTTGGCAGTGGGGGACTGCGCGATGTCGAGTTCGCTGTGCAGCTACTGCAGTTGGTGCACGGCCGCGGCGACGAGTCCCTGCACGTGGCCTCCACGGTCGACGCGCTGGCCGCGCTGGGCGAGGGTGGCTACGTCGGCCGCGAGGACGCCGCGAACCTGACCGCCTCCTATGAGTTTCTGCGGCTGCTCGAACACCGGCTGCAGCTGCAGCGGCTCAAGCGCACGCACCTGCTTCCGGAGGCCGACGACGAGGAGGCGGTGCGCTGGCTGGCGCGCGCGGCCCACATTCGCCCGGACGGCCGCCACGACGCGGCCGGGGTGCTGCGCGAGGAACTCAAGCACCAGAACGTGCGGGTGTCCCAGCTGCACGCCAAGCTCTTCTACCAGCCGCTGCTGGAGTCGATCGGGCCGCCCGGCCTGGAGATCTCACACGGCATGACGTCGGAGGCCGCCGAGCGTCAGCTGGCCGCGCTGGGCTACGAGGGGCCGCAGACCGCGCTGAAACACATGTCGGCGTTGGTGAACCAAAGCGGCCGCCGCGGCCGGGTGCAGTCGGTGCTGCTGCCCCGGCTGCTGAACTGGATGTCGTATACGCCGGATCCCGACGCCGGACTGCTGGCCTACCGGCGTCTGTCCGAGGCGCTGGCCTCGGAAACCTGGTACCTGTCCACGCTGCGCGACAAGCCCGCGGTGGCCAGGCGGCTGATGAACGTGCTGGGGACTTCCACCTACGTGCCGGACTTATTGATGCGCGCGCCCAGGGTGATTCAGGACTACGGCGACGGGCCGGCGGGGCCGAAGCTGCTCGAAACCGAGCCCGCCGCGCTGGCGCGCGCGCTGGTCGCCTCTGCGGCCCGGCACCACGACCCGGTCCGCGCCATCGCCGCCGCGCGCACGCTGCGACGCCGGGAGCTGGCCCGCATCGGATCGGCGGACCTGCTCGGCATGCTCGAGGTTCGGGACGTGTGCCAGGCGCTCACGTCGGTCTGGGTGGCCGTGCTGCAGGCGGCCCTGGACGCGCTGACCCGGGCCAACCTGCCCGAAGACGGCAAGGCGCCGGCGACGATTTCGGTGATCGGCATGGGCAGGCTGGGCGGCGCCGAACTGGGCTACGGCTCCGACGCCGATGTGATGTTCGTGTGCGAACCGACCAGCGGCGTCGAAGATTCCGCGGCGGTCAAGTGGGCGACGCCGATCGCCGAGCAGGTTCGCACGCTGCTCGGGACACCCAGTGTCGACCCGCCACTGGAAGTCGACGCCAATCTGCGACCCGAGGGTCGCAGCGGCGCGCTGGTCCGGACCCTGGGTTCCTATACCGCCTACTACGACCAGTGGGCCCAGCCGTGGGAGATCCAGGCGCTGCTGCGTGCGCACGCGGTGGCTGGCGACCCTGATCTGGGCCAGCGCTTCCTGCTGATGGCCGACAAGACCCGCTATCCACCCGACGGTGTGTCCGCCGAGGCGGTGCACGAGATTCGCCGGATCAAGGCCCGTGTCGAGTCGGAACGATTGCCGCGCGGCGCCGACCCCAAGACCCACACCAAGCTGGGCCGCGGGGGACTGGCCGACATCGAATGGACGGTGCAGCTGCTGCAACTGCAGCACGCGCACGAGATCCCGGCGCTGCACAACACCTCGACGCTGGAATCGCTCGACGTCATCGCCGAGACGGGACTGGTTCCCGCCGACGAGGTGGAGCTGCTGCGGCTGGCCTGGCTGACCGCCACCCGGGCGCGCAACGCCCTGGTGCTGGTGCGGGGCAAGCCGACCGACCAACTACCGGGGCCCGGACGTCAGCTCAATGCGGTCGCGGTCGCGGCGGGCTGGCACAACGATGATGGAAGTGAGTTCTTGGACAACTATCTGCGGGTGACGCGACGTGCAAAAGCGGTGGTGCGCAAGGTGTTCGGGAGTTGAGTCAAGGAGCCGGCGCGTTCGAGGCAATGTTCGAGGTGCTCAGCACCGCAGAGGCTGACCGGGTGACGGGTCTGTACGCGCCGTTGGCCGACGCGGTTCGCGAACTCATCGACGCCACCATCCGGACCGAGGCCGATGAAGACGTCGTCGCCAAGGCGCGCAACGAGATCGAGGCCGTCACCCGGTTGCTGCGCGAACGGACCCGGCCGGTCGGCGTCAACTTTCGGGTGGATGGCCGTCCGCTGCCGTTGGGCAACGCCGTCGTCGGTGCGTGCAATCCGATCGCGCCGCCGGTGGTCGTCCAACACGACGGAGACGGACGCTGCCACAGCGAGTTCGTGCTGGGAACCGCCTACGAGGGCCCGCCCGGTTTGGTGCACGGCGGCGTCAGTGCACTGGTGCTCGACCACATGCTCGGCGAGGCGGCCAGCGACGGATTGTCCAAGGCGCGCTTCACCGGAACCATCAGCGTGAAGTACCTGCGCGGCACCCCGTTGGGCCCGTTGCGTTGCGATGCGTGGATCGACCACGCCCAGGGCGTCAAAGTCTTTGCGAAGGGCACTATTTCGGATGCGGAAGGGGTGACCGTGCAGGCCGAGGGCGTCTTCATCGAACCGGCGTGGGCGCGGGACGGCCAATGAAGTTCTACGTCAGCAGTGCGTTTTTGAACACCCGGGAGATCGTCGAGATCGCCAAGGCTGCCGACGAACTCGGCTACGACGGCATCGGTATACCCGATCATGTGGTGAACCTGGAGACCCTCGAGACGCCATACCCGTACACCAAAGACGGGCAACGGCGCTGGCAGCCGTTTACGGATTGGCTCGACCCCTGGGTGCTGGCCGGCGCGCTGGCCCAGGTCACCACTCGGCTGCGGTTCGTCACCACGGTCTACATCCCCGCGATGCGCAATCCGTACTCGGCGGCCAAAGCCATTGGCACCGCGGCTGTCTTGGCGTCGGGACGCCTTGAGCTCGGCATCGGAGTCGGCTGGTGCCGTGAGGAATTCGCGCTGATGGGCGAACAATTCGACCGCCGCGGCAAGCGCACTGACGAGATGATCGAATTGATGCGCGCGCTGTGGTCGCCGGGCTGGACGGAGTTTGACGGCGAGTTCTACCAGACGCCGCGCCTGGAGATGCAACCGACTCCGCCGCCGATACCGGTCTACGTCGGCGGGCTCAGCGATGCCGCATTGCGCCGAGCGGCGCGCAACGACGGTTGGATCGGCGACCTGATCAAGACCGAGCATGCGATCGAGGCGGTCGGCAAGCTGCGTGAACTGCGCGCCCAAAACGGTTTGAGTATGCAAGATTTCACCATTCTCACGCCGCTGACCGACGCCTTCACCACCGCTGACTACCAACGCGTCGCGGACGCCGGTATTACCGGCATCATCACGATGCCGTGGATGTTCTACTCCGGACCCGAGGCGACGCTCGACGACAAGATCGACGGCCTGCAGCGCTTCCGCAAGGATCTCGCGCTCGACGGCTAGACGGTGAGTTCGGTCGCGGCCATACTCGAACGCATGCCTTTCACGGTGGTGTTCAGCAACGGCGAACCGCGCGACTACGGCGCATTCGACAACTACGAAGTCACGGATGCGGGCGTGTTGGTCATCGACATGCATCGTGAGGACGTCAAGCGCCACTACATCGCTCCCGGAAGTTGGCTCGAGCTTGTCGACATGGCCGACGGGCAGCCCGCAGGCGCATCGCGCGGAATCTTGGGTGTCAGGCCGGCACGTTAGAGATCTGAGCTCTGAAAGGGAGGACGTGAGACATCAGAGGTACGTCGCGGCGGTCGTTGCGATGACCATCGGCGTGGTTGCCGCGGCCTGCAGCTGCTTGCTGTGCGCGCCGTCCGCCATGGCCGACACCTACACGGATCAAGTGGTGGCGCGCTTCGACGCGCACACGCACGTGGTGGCGGACTCGGCGGGCAGGCCGCCGCTGCAGAACGCCGACCAGCTCAACCAGCAGATCCTGACCACCCGTTGGGCCTGGAGCAGTGCGCCACCGCTGTGGGTTGCGGCCGTTGCGCCCGACCAGACCGGGGTGACCACACCGGACGCCATCCACGACGTCATCCTGGGTCGCAATCCCGAATTCAGCGGCGTCATCCTGGTCATCGACGCCAAGGGTTACCACGTGCGCGCCTATAACGTGCCGAAGCCCGTTGCCGACAACGTCGATCCACTGCTGAGTCAGTCGGCCAGAGATCACCACAATGATCCCTTCGGTGCGACCAGTGAGTTCATCGGGAGGCTGGCCGACGTCAATGTGGCATCCGGTTCACACGTCAACACGTCTCCCGTGTCGAGTCAGAAGCACACCAGCTGGACGTGGCTGTGGACGATGTTGATCGTCATCGGCGTCGTGCTGGCGTTGGTGGGTCTGATCGTATTCGCCGTGAGCCGAAACAGTAAGCGCCGCAGGGACGCCGAGGCGCAAGACGAAATAAAGCAAGAGTTGATCAACGCCGAATCCGGCGTCACCGATATCAACAATGCGCTGGTCACCGACGGCGATGTCGATGTAAGTGCCGAGGCGACGAAGGCTAACTCCAGCCTGTACGAAGCGCGTCACGCCTACCAGTCGGGTGACTACTCCGCCGCGCGGGCGCACCTGCGGGTCGTGCAGGCGACGGTGGCCAGGGCCTACCAGAAGCTGTACCCGGACGCCAAACCCGATGTGAACGCCGTGAATTCAGTCGCGATGGCGGACCGCAGGCAGGCGAGCGTGCGGACGACCAACCCGGAAACCGGTCAGAGCGTGACGATCGCCAACAACAACTACAGCACCTCGCCGCAACCGGGATACTCGCACTACTACGGCGGCGGTTATTACAACGGGATGTTTTTCTATCCGGGCTTTTATCCATACCCGTTCTGGGGACCGGGCTGGGGGTGGGGGATCACCGATGTCCTGTTGATGGATGCGCTCCTGGACGACCGTTGGGGCGGCAGCTACGAGCGAGGCTTCGAGGCGGGTCGCGACTCAACATGGACGGATAGCGGCTACAGCGGTGGCCAGAACATTGACTACGACAGTCAGCAGGGAAACGTCGGGTTTGACGGAAGCTATCAAAGCTCGGGCGATTCGTATTCCGGGGGTGGCGACGTCAGCTTTGCCGGTGGTAGTGACAGCGGGGGTTACGACTCCGGTGGCAGCGTTGATTTCGGCGGCGGATTCGATTCAGGCGGCGGATTCGATTCAGGCGGCGGCGGATTCGACTCTGGCGGCGGAGGAGACTCCGGATTCTGAGCGCCAGACGCGGCTCAATTCGGGGACGGTAAGAACACCACACCTCGCCCACCGCGCTCGGCTCGCCAAATATCGGTATCGTGATACCGTATTGGGATACCGATAGTGCGAGCGAAAGGGGCTGCGATGACGTCGTGGCGGGACAGTGTCGCGGAACTTCGGAACGCGCTGCGGGGACCGGTCTTCACCGCTGACGATTTGAACTACGACGACGAGGTGGCGGTGTTCAATACGGCGGTGCGGCACCGACCCGCGCTCGCCGTCGCCGCCAGCAACACCGCGGACGTATCTGAGGCGGTGATGTTCGCGGCGCGGCATGGCCTGAACATCGCCGTTCTCAACACCGGCCACGGGCCGACCGTGGCCGCATCTGACGATACGTTGATGATCACCACGGGACGGATGTCCGACATCGTCATCGATCCCGAAAAGCATTGTGCACGAGTAGATGCCGGAGTTCGCTTCGGTCAGCTGGTCGACGCTGCCGCGCTGCACGGGCTGGCTGGACTGCCAGGTTCCTCACCCGGCGTCGGCGTCGTCGGCTACACACTCAGCGGCGGGGCAAGCTCGACGATGGGCCGTAAGTACGGCTGGGCCGCCGATCATGTCAGTGCCATCGACGTGGTGACCGCGGATGGCCGATTGCGTTGTGTATCAGCAGAATCCGAACCCGATTTGTTCGGTGCGTTACTCGGCGGCAAGAGCAACTTCGGCGTGGTGGTGGCGATGGAATTCGCGCTCTTCCCGGTGACACGGTTGTATGCCGGCGCACTGTTCTACTCCGGCGAGCACATCCGGCAAGTACTGCAGGCCTACCGAGAACTCACCGCGTCCGCGCCCGACGAGTTGACGACATCATTCGCGGTGCTGAACCTGCCCCCGTTGCCCAGCCTACCGCCATTCATGCAGGGGCACTTGACCGTAGCGGTGCGGGTGTCGTATGTCGGCGAAGCCCAGACTGGCTCGAAGCTGATCGACCCGCTGCGCGCGGCGGCGCCCACGCTGGCGGACACCGTGGCCGACATCCCGTACACCCAGTTCGCCACCATCAGCAACGACCCAACCGATCCCGCGCCCGCGGTCGAGCACTTCGGACTGCTTCGAGAACTGACCGGCGAGACCGTCAAAGCCATCGTCGACACGGTCGGGCCCGAATCCGGCAGCACGATCAACATCGTCGATATCCGGCATTTGCAAGGAGCTTTCAGCAGACCAGCACCATTCCCCAATGCGGTGGGTGCCCGCGACGCCGCGTATGCGATGTTCGGTCTTACCGTCGTGCCGCCGGGACAAGACGTCGCGTCCTACCGTGACTCGGGCCGTGAACTCCTTGCGGCACTGCGTCCTTGGCTGCACGAGATGACCAATCCAAGCTTCGTCGGACCGGCCGACATATCCGGGGGCCGTATCAGGCGAGTCTACGAGCCCGAGGTGTATGACAAATTGCAGACGGTCAAACAACGCTACGACCCGTACAACAGATTCCGGCTCAACCACAACATCCCGCCGCGTTCCGCCGCCTAGGGCGCGCCGAGACGGCTGGCTTGTCCGGGCCCGGTATTTCCGTACCATACAGAAATGGCTGTCGAACGTCGAACACGCCGGGCCGGGGGTGCACGCCGAAACGCGGCCGTCGAAGCCGCCGCCGGGGTGCTGGCGGAGCGGGGCTATGAAAATGCCCGTTTTGCCGATGTCGCACGGGCCAGCGGTACGGCGATCAGCACGCTGCAGAACTACTTCGGCTCACGCGAGGACATGCTGATCGAGGCGATGCGACATGCGACCGAAGTCGAGGTGGCCGCGCTCGAGGCCGTGGCCGACGCCGAGAAAGACCCGTGGAACCGCCTGGTCGCGATGATCGACCGCAACCTCAATACGCCGCTGCGCAACCACCAGATGCTGATCGAGTTCTGGCGCTCGGGCATCCGCGACGGGGAATTGCGGGACTACGGAGAAGAGGGCTGGGCCCGTTACCGGGCACCGTTTCTGCGCACCGTGATCGAGGGCCGTGACGCCGGCGTCTTCACGCCGGCGATCGCGGTGGAGGACGTCGTCGATCTGCTGTTCGCCACGATCGTCGGCGCCATGATTCCGCGGGTGCTGCGGTTTCCCAGCCCCTCGGCCGACCGGTTCCGGACCGCGTTGCTCCGGCAACTCGCTGTGACGCTCGGGCGCCCCGGATACGAGTAGGCCGGCGGTCCACCGGCGGGATCCACTCCCGACGTCGGCGAACGGGGGATTACCAGCGGCCGAAAACTCCGCCATGTCGCTACCTGGTTTTGTTGTGCGAGCTAGTTTTTCGCGCAAGCGACGGTAAGCATCCGACTTTGCTGCCGCGCCTCGGACAGCACAGCGAAGGATTGCCACATGAGCCGCACACTCATCAACGGTCTCGCGTTCGCGGCCTGCACGGCATTGGCGGCTGGTGCGATCATGGTGGCGACCGACCCGATCGCCGGGGCCGACCCGTCGAAGGATCCGAACCCCACCCCCGCGCCTGCGGCGACATCGAAGCAGCCGCCGGCGTCGGCCGGGGCCACGCCGTCGCCGGTGCCTGCCGAGCCGGCGCCGAAAAGTACTCAGCAGCAACAGCAACAGCAGGCCACTCAGCAGCAGGCGACGACGCAAGCACAGCAGCCGCAGGGGCAACCGCAACAGCAGCAGGCGACACAGCAGCAGGCCGCGCCCGCGACTCAGACTCCGAAGGGTGCTCCGCCGCCGGCCGAGGCGGCCGAGGCCTCGCCTCAACCGGCGGCCCCGGCCCCGTCGCGGCAGGCTCCCGATGGCTCCGGTCCGCTCGCGGGCAATGGCCCCGGCTCGGGCCCCCTCGCCGGTGACGGGCCCGGTCCCGCCGCTGGCCCCAGCGCCGGCCCTGGTCCCGGCCAGGGGCGGTTGGGCTCCGGTCCCGGTGCCGGCAATGGTCCCGGCCCGGGCGGCGGTGGTCCCGGTCCCGGCGCCGGTCCCGGCCGCCGTGGCAGGAATTGACCCGCATCGACGACAACACCCGCGCGGCGATTGCCACGCGGGTGTTGTTCGTTAAGCCGACTTAGACGTCGTAGTACAGCGCGAACTCGTAGGGGTGCGGCCGGATCTGGACCGGCAGAATCTCGTTCTCGCGCTTGAAGTTGATCCACGTCTCGATCAGGTCGGGCGTGAAAACGCCTCCCTCGGTGAGGTATTCGTGGTCCTCTTCCAGCCGGTCGATCACCGCGGACAGCTGGGTGGGCGCCTGCGGGATGTTGGCGGCCTCTTCGGGCGGCAACTCGTAGAGGTCCTTGTCGACCGGCGCCTGCGGCTCGATCTTGTTCTTGATGCCGTCCAGGCCGGCCATCAGCATGGCCGCGAATGCCAGGTACGGGTTGCCCGACGAGTCGGGGCAACGGAACTCCAGGCGCTTGGCCTTCGGGTTGCTGCCGGTGATCGGGATACGCACACACGCCGACCGGTTTCGCTGGCTGTACACCAGGTTGATCGGGGCTTCGTAGCCGGGCACCAGCCGCTTGTAGGAGTTCACGGTCGGGTTGGTGAATGCCAGCAGCGACGGCGCGTGGTGCAGCAGTCCGCCGATGTAGTGGCGCGCCGTGTCCGACAGCCCGGCGTAGCCGGTCTCGTCGTACATCAGCGGGCTGCCGTCCTTCCACAACGACTGGTGGGTGTGCATGCCGGAGCCGTTGTCGCCGAACAGCGGCTTGGGCATGAAGGTGACGGTCTTGCCGTTCTGCCACGCGGTGTTCTTGACGATGTACTTGTACAACTGCATGTCGTCGGCCGCGTGCAACAGGGTGTTGAACTTGTAGTTGATCTCGGCCTGACCGCCGGTGCCCACCTCGTGGTGGCCCTTCTCCAGGCTGAAGCCCGCCTTGATCAGGTTCGACAGCATCTGGGCGCGCAGATCGACGTAGTGGTCGACGGGGGCCACGGGGAAGTACCCACCCTTGGGGCGCACCTTGTAGCCGCGGTTGGGGCTGCCGTCTTCTTCGGTAGGCGAGCCGGTGTTCCACCAGCCGGAGATCGCGTCGACTTCGTAGAACGAGCCGTTGGTGCGCGAGTCGAAGCTCACCGAGTCGAAGATGTAGAACTCGGCCTCGGCGCCGAAGTAGGCCGTGTCGGCGACGCCGGTGCTGATCAGGTAGTTCTCCGCCTTGCGGGCGACGTTGCGCGGGTCGCGCGAGTACGCCTCCAGGGTGAAGGGGTCGTGCACGAAGAAGTTGAGGTTCAGCGTCTTGTGTTCGGTGAACAGGTCGATCTGTGCGGTCGCGGGGTCGGGCAGGAGCAACATGTCCGACTCGTGGATCGACTGGAAGCCGCGAATCGACGAGCCATCGAAGGCCAAGCCGTCTTCGAAGATGCTCTCGTCGAAGAACGAAATCGGAATCGTGAAGTGCTGCATGATGCCGGGCAGGTCACAGAACCGGACGTCGACAAATTCGACGTTTTCGTCCTTGGCGAGTTTGAAGACGTCATCCTGCGTCTTTTCGGTCACTGATTGCTCCTTTGCTTGGTAATCCGCGGCCTGACGCTATGAAGATGATGTTGCCCGCCCATCAACCCCGTGTTGCGCGGAGGTTACGTGACCACGCGTCCCACAGATCGGAGTGGAGCAACGGCGGGTTCTATTGTGAGGCCCATGGACCGCAAAATCGTATCTGGTCGGCCGCGCGGGCGCAGCAACCCGTCCCTGCCGTCGGCGGCCGGCTCCGACGCGACGAAGGTGCGATGATGCCGGAGTCGCGCCCGGCGTACCCCGGCGAGACCCTCGGCTTGCCGAAGAGCGGCCCGGGCTCACTGGCGTCGATGGGACGCCGGCTCGCCGCATTGATGGTCGACTGGCTGATCGCATACGGTCTGGCAGCGCTGGCGATGGCATTCGGCATGTTCTCCGAACGGATGTTGTCGACGGCGGTGCTGGTGATCTGGTTTCTGCTCGGTGTGGTGGCCGTGCGGCTGTACGGATTCACCCCGGGTCAGCTCGCGCTCGGCCTTCGGGTGACCGCGCTGGACGGACGCCTGGGCGTGGGCCGCGTGGCGGCGCGCGGGCTGCTGGTCGCCTTGGTGGTCCCGGCGTTGTTCACCGACTGGGACGGGCGGGGCATTCAGGACCGGGTGACCAACACCGCCGTCGTCCGGCGTTAGCCGCGCCTACTTGCGGCGCACCGTGCGCTGTACGCCCCGCATCTTGCCGGCGTTGGGCAGTGGCCCCTTCGGCATCACGGCGGCCCCGGCGCGCGACCCGAGCGCAGTCAGCCGCGACTCCAGGGTGTCCATCTGCTTGACGCTGATGTTGGCCGGCAGCTTGGTCAGGTGACGCTCCAGCTTGGACAGCGCAACTTCGCCCTCGCCGTTGCCGACGACGATGTCGTAGATCGGGACGTCGCCGACCAGTCGTGCGGTGCGCTTCTTCTCTTGGGCCAGAAGCGGTTTGACGCGGCTCGTCGCACCCTCGCCGACCAAGATGACGCCCGGCCGGCCGATCACCCGGTGCACCGCGTCGAAGTGGCCGGTCGCGGCCACCCCGGGCGTGACCCGCCACTTGCCGCGCAGGTTGTCCAGCACCCAGGCTGCCGCGCCGGTTTGCCCCTCCGCCTGGCGGTAGATCGATTTCTGGGCCCGGCGCCCGAAGATGATGAACGCCACCAGCGCGCCTAGCACCACGCCGAGCGGGATCAGGGTGAACATGGTGAACCCGCCGACCAGCACACCGACCGTCGTCGAGACGGCCACGATCAGGACGAAGGCGCCGATCATGTAGGGGAGCAGGCGCTTGTCCTGCTTGCGCTGCACGTTGAACGCCTGCCACAGCTGGCCGCGGCGCTCTTTGGCCGCGGCCTTGCGTTCGGCGGCCGCCGCTGCCCGGGCGGCCTTGTTCTCGGCGGTAGTGCGGGGTTTAGCCATAATCACCAAGGATACGAGGCGGCGGGTTACCGGCGGCGTCGAGTTACCCCAGGATGTCGGAGGCGCGGCTACGTACCACCTGCTCGTAGAGCCGCCCGGCCCGATACGACGATCGCACCAGCGGCCCGGCCAGCACCCCGGCGAAGCCCAGCCCCTCGGCGTACTGCGCGAACTCGTCGAACTCCTCGGGCTTCACCCAGCGCTGGACCGGGTGGTGGCGCGCCGACGGGCGCAGGTACTGGGTGATGGTGACGATGTCGCAGCCGGCGTCGTGCAGATCGGCCAGCGCGGTGCGCACCTCGTCGGACGTCTCGCCGAGGCCGAGGATCAGGTTGCTCTTGGTGACCAGTCCGTCCTCGCGTGCTGCGGTGAGCACGCCCAGGCTGCGCTGGTAGGTGAACGCCGGCCGAATCCGCTTGAAGATACGCGGGACCGTTTCGACGTTGTGCGCCAACACTTCTGGGCGCGCCGCGAACACCTCCGCCAAGCGGCCGGGCTCGCCGTTGAAGTCGGGGACCAACAGCTCGACGCCGGTCGACGGGTTGAGCTCCTTGATGGCGCGCACGGTTTCGGCGTACAGCCACGCCCCGCCGTCGGGCAGGTCGTCGCGGGCGACGCCGGTGACGGTGGCATAGCGCAACCCCATCGTCCGCACGCTTTCGGCGACGCGCCTGGGCTCGTCGCGGTCCAGCTCGGCGGGTTTGCCGGTGTCGATCTGACAGAAGTCGCAGCGGCGGGTGCACTGGTCGCCGCCGATCAGGAAGGTGGCTTCCCGGTCCTCCCAGCATTCGAAGATGTTGGGGCAGCCGGCCTCTTCACAGACGGTGTGCAGCCCTTCGCGTTTGACCAGGCTTTTGAGCTCGGTGTACTCCGGTCCCATCCGGGCCCGCGTCTTGATCCAGGGCGGCTTGCGCTCGATCGGGGTCTGCGCGTTGCGCACCTCAAGCCGCAGCAGTTTGCGGCCTTCCGGAGCGACAGTCACATTGCTGATGCTACGCGGGCGGCGTCCGGTGCCCCCACCGGTAAGACCCCGTCCAGGGCGTCGCACACCGCCGCGGCGACGGCCGCGCGGACCTGGTCGACGGTGACGGTGCGGCCGAGTTCGGCGGACAATGACGTCACCCCGGCGTCGGTGATGCCGCAGGGCACGATGGCCCCGAACGCGTTCAGGTCGCAGTCGCAGTTGAGCGCGAATCCGTGCAGGGCGGTCGCCCGGGACACCCGCACGCCGATCGCGGCGATCTTGCGCGCGGGCTGGCCGGGCAGCCAGACGCCGGAGCGGCCGTCGACCCGGCCCGCATCCAGCTCCAGATCGCGACACGCCTTGATCAGCGATTCCTCAAGGCGCCGAACGTAATTCACCACATCCAGGGGCTCGGCCAGACCGATCACCGGGTAGCCGACCAACTGCCCCGGCCCGTGCCAGGTGATCTTGCCGCCACGGTCGGTGTCGACGACGGGAGTGCCGTCCGCCGGTCGTTCGTGCGGCTCGGTGCGCCGCCCGGCGGTGTAGACCGCGGGGTGCTCCAGCAGCAGCAGGGTGTCGGCACCGCCGGCGACCCTGGTGTCGGCCAGGTCGCGCTGTAGTTGCCAGGCGGTGCGGTATTCGACCGTTCCCAGTTGACGGACGTTGATGGGTGCCGCACTGGACCGGATGGAGCTTGTCACGTTGGCGAGGTTACGCCCCGGGTGAAATTCTCGCGGATCCAGTGTCATGCCGGCGGGACGCAACTTGGCGCGGTGTTCGGACCAAGCGCTGTTGTGCCCGCCTCGCAGCGACAATCGCCGTGAGTGCACACTCGTCAAATCTCTTGTGCCACTTGTGTTTCTGTAGTCACATTGCCGGGTTTTTTGTCGGTGGGTGCCGATAGTTTCGGGGTATGAGTTCAGCAGTGGCCATCGACGAGGACGCGGCGTTTGATGCCTTGGACGCGGCCCTCGAGATGGTGCTCGGGTTGGACTCGGACATGCTGGACACCCGCGAACGCCTGACGAGACTGCAACGCTACGAAAACATGCGCCGACGCCTGTCCGCCGGTGAACACCCGCTGATCAACCAGCTCCAGCAGGAAGCCACCCCGGCGGAGTTGGGCGGCAAACTCTCCCATGCCATCGCGGACTGGACCTTGATCAGCCGCGCCGAAGCCGGGAGGCGGGTGCGCGACGCCGCCGACCTGGGTGAGCGGCGCGCACTGACGGGCGAGCCGCTGGCGCCGGTGCTGGCCGCCACCGCCCAACGAGCCGGAAAGCTGGGGACCGAACATGTCGCGGTGATTCGCCGCTTCTACCACCAGCTGCCGGGCTGGATCGACATCGAGACCCGCACCCACGCCGAAGCCGACCTCGCCCGCCTGGCCACCCAGTATCGGCCCGATCAGCTCCTCGGCTTCGCCGAGCACCTAACCGATTGCTTGAACCCGGACGGCAGTTTCACCGACGACGACCGGGCCCGCCGCCGCGGAATAACCCTGGGCAAGCAAGGGGCCGACGGCATGTCGGCCCTGGCCGGCTGGCTCACCCCGGAAGCACGGGCCACGCTCGAGGCGGTGTTGGCGAAGCTCGCCGCACCGGGCATGTGCAACCCCACCGATGACTCTCCGTGTGTCGACGGCACGCCCAGCCAAGACGCGATCGATCACGATCCCCGCTCCACCGCGCAACGAAATCACGACGGCCTCAATGCCGCCCTGCGCGCGGTCCTGGCCTCCGGAGAACTGGGCCAGCACAACGGGCTACCCGCCACCATCATCGTGTCCACCACCCTGGCCGAACTCGAGGCCGCGGCCGGCCGGGGAACGACTGGCGGCGGCACCCGATTGCCGATCAGCGACGTGATCCGCCTGGCCCGCCACGCCCATCACTACCTGACCGTGTTCGACAAGGGCAAGCCGGTGGCGCTGTATCACAGCAAACGGCTCGCCTCACCGGGGCAGCGAATTGTGCTGTACGCCAAGGACCGTGGCTGCTCAGCGCCCGGATGCACGACCCCCGGCTACTACTGCGAAGTCCACCACATCACCGACTACGCCCAATGCCACGACACCGACATCGACGACCTCACCCTGGCCTGCGGCACCCACCACCGCCTGCTGCAGCCTCGTGGCTGGACCACCCGAAAACGGGCGAACGGCGACACCGAATGGATACCGCCGCCGCACCTAGAACGCGGCCAACCCCGCACCAACACCTACCACCACCCGCAGAAACTGTTACACCACCAGGGAGGCGATCCAGACGTCGCGTAGGGCGCTAGTCCTGGTCTCGCCGCGCGGTGGCATAGGCCAGCGCCTCGCCAATGGTGTTGTGGTGGAACTGAAATCCGGCGCGTTCGAGAGCCGACGGGATGGCACGCTGACCGGTCAACAGCCCCTCGTCGGCGAACTCGCCGAGCGCGGCTCGCACCGCGACGGCCGGCAGCATCATCGGGGTCGGACGGTTCACCGCGCTGCCGAAGGCGGTGGTGAACTCGGCGTTGGTGACGGGTGCGGGCCCGGTCATGTTCACCGGCCCGGACAGCGAAGGGTGCCCGATCGCGAACAGCAGCGCCCGCACTTCGTCCTCCAGGCTGATCCACGACATGTACTGACGGCCGCTGCCCAGCCGGGCGCCCAGGCCGACCGAGAACAGCGGACGCATCCGGCGTAACGCGCCGCCCGCCGCGGCCATCACCAGGCCGGTGCGGGCCAGCACCACCCGGGCACCGCCGTATTGGGCCGGCAGTGTCGCGGCCTCCCAGTCTTCGCAGAGCCGGGCCAGGAAACCCGTTCCCGCGCGGTCGTTTTCGTCGACTACGCGGTCTTTGGTGTTGCCGTAGTAGCCCACGGCACTGGCGTTGATCAGGGTCTCGACGCCGGCGTCGGCGACCGCGGTGGCCAACACCTCCGTCGGGGCGATGCGGCTGTCGCGCAGGCTCTGCTTGAACGCCCCCGACCACCGGCGCTTGCCGACATTGACACCACACAGGTTGACGACGGCGTCGACCTCGGCGAGCGTGTCGGGATCGAACTGGCCGCTTTCCGGATTCCAGTGCAGCTCATCGGGATTCGCCGGCGTCCGGCGCACGATGCGCAACACCCGATGGTCGGCGGCGCGTAGGGCCGCAGCCAAGGCGGAACCGATCAGGCCGGAGGAACCCGCAATCGCGACGACGGGCTTGGCCAATGTGCTCAAGCCTTTCTAAAGACCTAAGTCGGCCTCGAACGCTCCCTCTTCAAGCCGGTGCTTGACCGTGGTGAGGAATCGTCCGGCATCGGCCCCGTCGATCAGCCGATGGTCGTAGGTTAGCGGCAGGTAGCAGATCGAGCGCACGCCGATCGATTCGTTACCGCTCTCGTCGACCACTACCCTCGGGCGCTTGACGATCGCGCCGGTGCCCAGCATGGCGGCCTGGGGCGGAACCAGGATCGGGGTGTCGAACAACGCGCCCTGGCTGCCGATGTTGGTAATGGTGAAGGTGCCGCCGGACAGCTCATCCGGTTTCAGGTTGCCCGTGCGGGCGCGCTCGGCGATGTCGGCGATCGCGCGGGCCAGCCCGGCCAGCGACAGGTCGCCGGCGTTGTGGACCACGGGGGAGAGCAGGCCCTGCTCGGTGTCGACGGCGAAACCCAGGTGCTCGGCGTCGTAGTAGGTGATCTCCTTGGAGTCCTCGTTGTAGCTGGCGTTGATGTTGGGGTGAATCTTCAGCGCGTCGATCACCGCCTTGGCGATGAACGGCAGGTAGGTCAGATTCACGCCCTCACGCTCGGCGAACGACGTCTTCGCCTTCGCGCGCAGTCCCACGATCTTGGTCATGTCGACCTCATGGGTCTGGGTGAGCTGCGCGGTGGCCTGCAGGGATTCCCGGGTCTTCTTGGCCGTGATCTGACGGATCCGGTTGGCCTTCTGCGTGGTACCGCGCAGATGGGCCAGCGCCGGTGCCGGCGCCGGCGAAGCCTTGGCCGCCGGTGCGGCGGGAGCCTGAGCGGCCGAAGCAGCGGGGGCCTTTGCGGCCTCTTGCTTGCGCTGCGCGGCGGCCAGCACGTCCTGTTTGCGGATGCGGCCACCGACGCCGGTGCCCTTCACCGAGGCAAGGTCGATGTTGTTTTCGCTGGCCAGCTTGCGCACCAGCGGCGTCACGTACGGACTGCCGTCGCCCTGGGGCTCGGTCAGCTCGGACGGTGCGGCCTTGGGGGCTGGGGCCGACTCGGGCGTGGGTTGCGGCTTCGGCGCGGGTGGGGCCTCCGGCGCGGGAGTGGGCTTGGGGGCCGGCGGGGCCTCGGCCTTGGGCGCCGGCGCCGGTTCGGGCTTGGGCTCCGGCTTGGGGGCCGCAGGCGGGGTGGCGGCCGCGGCCGAGCCACTGCCGATCCGGGCCAGCTCGCCGCCGACGGCGACGGTGTCGTCCTCGTCTGCGGTGATGCTGACCAGGACTCCGGCCACCGGGGACGGGATCTCGGTGTCGACCTTGTCGGTGGAGACCTCCACCAGCGCCTCGTCGACCTGGACCGAATCGCCGACCTTCTTGAGCCAGCGCGTCACGGTGCCTTCGGTGACCGACTCGCCGAGCTCGGGCATCAGGACCGGGGTCGCGCTGCCGTTGCTCGAACTCGCGGCCTGCGGGGCGGGTGCGGCCTGCGCGGCAGGTTCGGGCTCGGGCTCCGGCTGGGCCTGCGACTCCGGCTGGGCCTCGGGTTCCGGTTCCGGCTCGGCTGCCGGTTGGCTGGGCGTGGCGGAGGCGCCGTTCTCCGAGGCGTCGCCGATGACGGCGAGCTCGCCGCCGACCTCGACGGTGTCGTCCTCCTGGGCGACGATCTTGGTCAGCACACCCGCGGCCGGCGAGGGAATTTCGGTATCGACCTTGTCGGTCGACACCTCGACAAGCGGTTCGTCGAGCTCGACCGTGTCGCCTTCCTGCTTGAGCCAGCGGGTGACCGTCCCCTCGGTGACGCTCTCACCGAGTGCCGGCATTTGGACGGAGAAGGCCATGTCTTTTGACTCCTCGATCGCTCGTGGGTCTGCGCAGGTCAACATCTGACTTACCACACCGCGGTGTCTGCAAGTTGACGTCGAAACTATCCTGTCATTGCCTCCGCGTCGGCACACAACCAGGGCTGACCCGCTTGCTGCGGTGGGCCGAATTGTCAGGGGGCGGTCACGCTAGATCGCGGGGAGGCGGAAGTTCAATGCCGGCAATACAGCAGTTCGTCGACAGCGCGGACGGTGTCCGCATCGCGGTCCACGAGGAAGGCAACCCCGACGGTCCCACGGTCGTACTGGTGCACGGGTGGCCCGATTCGCACGTGCTGTGGGACGGCGTCGTACCGCTGCTGACCCAGCGGTTCCGGGTGCTGCGCTACGACAACCGCGGCGTCGGGCTGTCGGGGTCGCCCAAGAAGGTCTCGTCGTACACGATGGCGCACTTCGCCGACGACTTCGCGGCGGTGACAAATGAACTGTGCCCGAGCGCGCCGGTGCACGTACTGGCTCACGACTGGGGTTCGGTGGGTATCTGGGAGTACCTGAAACGGCCGGGCGCCGCTGACCGGGTGGCGTCGTTCACGTCGGTATCCGGCCCGAGCCACGAGCAACTCGTGGAATACATCTTCAGCGGCCTGCGCCAACCGTGGCGCCCGCGTCGGTTCGCCCGCTCGGTCAGTCAGGCGCTGCGGCTGACCTACATGCTTTTCTTCTCGGTCCCGGTGCTGGCGCCGCTGTTGATTCGGGCGGCCTTCTCGGTGCGCGCGCTGCGGCGGATGGTGGTCGATAACATTCCCGCTGAGCAGATTCATCACTCCCCGAACATGGCCGCGGATGCGGCCAGCTCGGTTAAAACCTATCCCGCCAACTACTTTCGTTCGTTCGCCGTGCGCGGCCAGCCCATCGGTGTCGTCGACGTGCCGGTGCAGCTGATCGTCAACACCCGCGACCAATACGTCCGGCCGTACGGCTACGACGAGACCGCTCGGTGGGTGCCGCGGCTGTGGCGGCGCGACATCCGGGCCGGGCACTTCTCGCCGATGTCGCACCCGCAGGTGATGGCTGCCGCCGTGCACGAGTTCGCGGACCTGACCGACGGCAAGGCGCCCAGCCGTGCGCTGCTGCGTGCGCAAGTCGGCCGTCCCCGCCGGGTCTTCGGCGACACGCTGGTGTCGGTCACCGGCGCCGGCAGTGGAATCGGGCGCGCGACCGCATACGCCTTCGCCCGCGAGGGCGCAGAGCTGATCGTCAGCGACATCGACGAAGCCGCCGTCAAGGAGACCGCGGCCGCGATCGCCGCACGCGGCGGTGTCGCGCACGCCTACGTCCTGGACGTGTCCGACACCGACGCGGTCGAGGCGTTCGCCGAGCGGGTCTGCGCCGACCATGGGGTGCCCGACGTCGTGGTCAACAACGCGGGTATCGGACAGGCCGGCCAGTTCCTGGACACCCCCGCCGAACAGTTCGACCGGGTGCTCGATGTCAACCTCGGCGGCGTGGTGAACGGCAGCCGGGCGTTCGGGCGGCGGTTGGTCGAGCGCGGCACCGGCGGGCACATCGTCAACGTGTCGTCGATGGCCGCCTACGCCCCCCTACAGTCGCTGAACGCCTACTGCACGTCCAAAGCCGCGACGTACATGTTCTCCGATTGCCTGCGCGCCGAACTCGACGCCGCCAACGTCGGTCTGACCACGATCTGCCCGGGTCTGATCAACACGAACATCATCAACACCACCCGCTTCGATGCGCCCGCCGGCAAGCACGACGAACATGTCGACGGCCGACGGGGTCAGCTGGGCAAGATGTTCGCGCTGCGCCGCTACGGGCCCGAAAAGGTCGCCGACGCGATTTTGACGTCGGTCCGCAAGAACAAGCCGATTCGCCCGGTGGCGCCGGAAGCCTATGCGCTGTACGGGGTTTCGCGGCTGCTGCCGCAAGCACTGCGCAGCACCGCGCGGTTGCGGGTGATCTGACCCGCGCGGATCGCTCGGCTCAGGCCGCCGGCGCCCCTTCACGGCGCACCAGCAGTGCACCCGCTATCGCGACGAGCCCGACGATCGTCAAGGGGATGGTCCAGGTCCGACGGGCACCCAGCTCCGACTCGCAGCGCGCCACGTAGTCGGTGTGCGGCACCACCTGGTTGACGATCGGGATGTTGGCCACGCTCTTGTCGTTGGCGTTACGCGCCGCGGTGAGATCCGCGACAACAGCGTTCCCGCACCCCAAAGAACCGCCATTTCCGTCGGACACCGAGACCGGCACCAGCAGCCCGATCACGCCGGCCAGTAGCAGCACGGCGGCCACAGCAAGGATCAACCGACGCACCGTCATGATTCGCCTCCCGTTCGAGTACTGATCGCAGGGAGGTTATCCATCGACAGAGGTGGCTAAACGCCTGAACTGTCCGCCGGCGGCAGCGCGGACGTGGTTGCCGCGCTTGGGCCGCAGCTGCCGGGGTACCCGAGCCGAGACCCCGATACGAAGGACTTCACATGACGTCGAAGGAACAGATGGCCACCAGCCGGGAGGTGCGCGCTTCCCGCCAGCAGGTCTGGGACGCGATGGCCAACGGATGGACCTACACCCAATGGGTGGTCGGCAACAGCCGCACCCGCGCCGTCGACTCGGACTGGCCGCAGCCTGGCTCGGCGATCCGGCACTCGGTGGGCGTGTGGCCGTTGGTGATCAACGACAAAACCGTCGTCGAAAGCTGCACTCCGGGCGAGGAACTGATACTTCGTGCACACCTGGGTGTCCTTGGCGCTGCCCGGATTACGCTGCGGCTCAACGACATTGGCGATGGATGCCGAATCGACATGATCGAGGTGCCCGCGACGGGTCCGATGAAGATCATCCCCGACCGACTGGCGCTCGCGGCCGTCTACCCGCGCAACCGCGAGTGCCTGCTGCGGCTGGCGGCGCTGGCCGAACGCCTTGAGCCGAGCCAGGTCAAGTAGCCCGTGGCCGCAGACACGGCAGACGCGGTCGTCATCGGAGCCGGACACCACGGCCTGGTCGCCGCGTCGATGCTGGCCGACGCCGGCTGGGACGTTCTGGTGCTCGAGGCCCAACCCGAGCCGGGTGGCGCGGTACGCAGCGCCGAGCTGACTCCGGGCTATGTCACCGATCTGTTCAGCTCGTTCTACCCGATGACGGTGGTCTCACCGGCCATGCAGTCGCTGCGGCTCGAAGATCACGGGCTGCGGTGGTCGCGCGCGCCGGCAGTGGTCGGCCACCCGCGTGACGGCGCCGACGATGACCCGCCCATCGTCTACCCTGACGCCGCCCGGACGGCAGCGGAATTCGCGCGGCGATCCCCCGCCGACGGTGACAACTGGTGGCGTCTCGTGGAGTTGTGGCACAAGATCAAGGCGCCGCTGCTGGATGCGATGCTGGCGCCGTTCCCGCCGGTGCGGCCGCTGCTGGGCCTGCTGCGCAGGCTCGGCACGCCCGAAGCGGTCCGGGTCGCGCGGCTGCTGGTGCAGCCGGCCAATGCCATGGCGAGCCAGCTGTTCGACGGTGAGGCGCCGCGAAGGTTGTTGTTGGGCAACGCGATGCATGCCGATGTTCCACCGGACGCGCCGGTCAGCGGCGCGATGGGCTTTCTGATGACGATGCTGGCCCAGGATCACGGTTGGCCGGTTCCGGTGGGCGGCTCCGGGCAATTGACGGCGGCGCTGGTCGCGCGCGCGTGCTCGGCCGGTGCGCGAATCGAGTGCGATCAGAATGTGTCTCGCATCCACGTGCGGGCCGGACGGGCGGTCGGCGTGAGCACCGCGCAGGGACGAACTGTGCACGTGCGCCGCGCGGTGGTGGCCGACGTGACCGCACCCAGATTGTTCTGCGACATGCTGCCGCCCGACGCGGTTCCCGCTGCGCTGCGCCGCGACCTCGCGCACTACAGCTGGGACCCGCCGGTGGTGAAGGTCAACTACGCGCTGGCGAAACCGATTCCGTGGCGAGCGAAAAGCCTGGGCTTGGTCGGCACTGTCCACTTGGGCGCCGACGGGGACGGCCTGATCCGCTGGATGGCAGACCTGAATACCCGCGTGGTGCCCGATCATCCCTACATGTTGTTGGGCCAGACCACCACGGCAGACCCCAGCAGATCACCGGCGGGCACCGAAAGTGTCTGGGCCTACACACATTTGCCGCGGAATGTGGCTGACGACGCTTCGGCGCAGCGGCTGGCGGCATCGATGGACCGGGTCATCGAAGAGCATGCGCCCGGCTTCGGCGCGGCGGTGATCGACCGCTTCGTGCAACGTCCGTCCGACTTGGAGGCCAGCGACGCCAACTTGCACCTCGGGGCGCTCAATGGCGGGACCGCGCAATTGCATCAGATGCTGATCTTTCGTCCGGCGCCCGGAATGGGCCGGGCCGAAACGCCGGTCGAGCGGCTTTATCTGGGCAGCGCGTCGGCGACGCCGGGCGGCTCGGTGCACGGTGCCTGCGGACGCAACGCGGCCCGCGCCGCGCTCGCGGGCGATGGGTTGACTGGCTGGCCGCGCCGTCGGCTCGGCAAGGCCTTCCTCGACCGGCTGACCCGCTAGCCGTTCACTAGCCCTTTTCGCAGATGTCTTCGAGCACCGCGAACATCGTGCGGGTCGGCACCCCGGTGGAACCCTTAGGGGAGTAGCCCCAGGGGCTGCCGGTGTTGAAGGCCGGCCCCGCCACATCGATGTGCGCCCAGCTCACCCCGTCGGCGACGAACTCGCGCAGGAACACCCCGGCCACCAGCATGCCGGCGAAGCGCTGCCCGCTGATGTTGGACAGGTCGGCGACCTGAGACTTCAGGTCGTCCTTGAGCTCGTCAGGCAGCGGCATCGGCCAGCCGTTCTCGCCCACCCGCTGCGAGATCGCGGCTACCCGGTCGCGGAACTCGTCGCTGCCCATCACTCCGGGGATGCGGGCTCCTAGTGCCACCGTCTGCGCACCGGTCAGCGTGGATGTCTCGATCAAATAGTCCGGATAGTCCTCACACGCGCGCACGATGGCGTCGGCCAGGATGAGCCGGCCCTCGGCGTCGGTGTTCTGCACCTCGACGGTGATTCCGCCGTACTGGGTGAGGACGTCGCCGGGCCGCTGCGCGGTCGCCGAAGGCATGTTCTCGGCCATCGGTACGGTGGCGATCACGTCGATCGGCAGTTCGAGCTGCGCGGCCAGCGCGACGGTCGCGATCACCGCGGCGGCACCGCCCATGTCCGAGGTCATGTGATGCATCGAGGCGGCAGGCTTGATCGAAATGCCGCCGGTGTCGAACGTGACGCCCTTGCCGACCAGCGCCACCTTCCTGGCTTGCTTGGGCTTCTTAGCCAGCTTCGAGCCGCGGTGGATCAGGCGCACCAGCCGCGGGGGCCGCGACGAGCCCTGCCCCACCCCGACAATGCCGCCGTAGCCACCCTTTTGCAGCGCCTTGTCGTCGAGTACCTCCACCTCGAGGCCGACGGACTCGCCCAAAGCCTTTGCGCGTTTGGCGAATTCGGCGGGAAACAGGTGACTGGGCGGGGTGTTGACGAAATCGCGCGCGGTGGCGACCGCGGCCGCGACGGCTGCACCGTGGGCGACCTGCTTCTTGGCGTCTTTCGCCGTGGCCAGCACCGTGATCTTGCTCAGCCCTTTGTCTTTGGGCGCGGTCTTCGCGCTGCGGAAGTCGGTGAACCGGTAGCTGCCCAGGATCAGTCCCTCGACCGCGGCGGAGGCCACGTCCTGGCCGGGCAGCTCGGCCAGCGTGGTGATCACCGACTCGGCCTTGCCCAGCGAGCGGCCGGCCACCCCGGCGGCGCGCCGGACGGTTTCGGCGGGCCATTCGGATTGCGGCTTCCCGAGGCCGACGGTGAGCACGCTGGCTACCGGAAGCGACGACACCACCAGACGGTGCACCTGCTCGCTGGCGCCGGTGGCGTCCAGTGCCTGCAGGCCGGCCAGGATCTCGGCGACGGCTTCCTCGGACAGGAAGGGTTCGGCGGCGGCTACGGTCGCGCCCGGCCGGTCTTCGTCACCGGTCGAAACGACCGGCAAGACCAATACCGACGAACCCGCACCGCGTTTAGACAGCGACGTGGCCACAGTGACAGAAGGAGCCTGGTATCCCGGTTCGGTACTCACGCGTAAACACCCTAGTCAACTGGGGTGGTGTCTAGCTCGGCAGCGTCCCCGCACTCAGGTCGAACGCGGGTACCGGGTCGTCAAATCCCTTGAGCGTCAACGGTCCACACGCGACCGCGGGCACGTCGGGCAACTTGTCGCGCAGCTCGGAGGTGGCCAGGATCTGTTCTGGGGCCGCTGCCGCCACGAGTCGGGCGGCCAGGTTGACCGGGTTGCCGAAATAGTCACCGTTGATGGCGACGACGGTGCCGTACGCGAGGCCGGCGCGGACCTGCAATCCTTCGTCACGGGCTTTGGGGTGCTCCACCAGATGAACCGCCGCCCGCAGCAACTGCTCGGGCGCCGAACTCACCCACATCACCTCGTCGCCGATGAACTTCACCACCCGGCCACCGTCGGCATGCACCACATCCGAGACGGTGCCGGCAAACTCGTTGAGCAGATGTGACAGCTGCGCCGGCGTCAGCGCCTGAGTCAGTGCGGTGAAGCCGGACAGATCCGCAAAACCGACACCACACACCACGGCGGCCGACGTGTCGCGCAAAACGCCTTCGAAGTGGGTTCGAGCGCTGGTCAGATGGTGACGGTGCACCACGTCGATCAGGGCGCCGAGCCGGGGGACGAATTCGGCGACGGAGCGGTACGCCTGTGCGGTGGCGAGCTCGTCACGGGTGTGGGTCATCTGGATATCCGGCGTCCCGGCGCGAATCATCGTCGACTCGGCTTCTGCCAACCGGGCCATGGCAGCACCCAGCACCCGCAACAGGCCGAAGGCCCCCTCCTGGCCGACGACCGCCCTGATCGCCAGCCAGGTCGCCAGGGCGTCGACGTCGGCCTGGCTGAGCACCGGAATATCGGGACCGGCGACGGTCAGGCCGAGTAAAGCCCAGGCGCGTGCGACGTCTTCGGCTGATATCCCGAGTTGCTCGGCCGCGGTCTGCACCGTGTAAATCGGTCGCCCCGACCACGACAAAACGTCACCGGCCAAGCCGAACAACCGGCCGCGGAGTTCGGCTTCCGCCATTTCTTCGACCGTGAAGCCAAGGTCGTCCAGGTATTTGATCAAGTCGGCCCGCTCGCGCGCATTCGCTACCCCGGCGGCCTCCAGCGCCTCGAAATCCAGGGAATCGGACACCTACAGCAGTCTGCCAGGTACTCCCACGATTAGGGTGGATCGTCGTGAGCGATGCGACGCAGGCACTCAAGGGACCGCTGGAAGATCGTCATCGTGAGTTGGGCGCCAGTTTTGCCGAATTCGGCGGCTGGCTGATGCCGGTGTCGTACGCGGGCACCGTCAGCGAGCACAACGCGACGCGAAATGCCGTCGGCCTGTTCGACGTCAGCCATCTGGGCAAGGCGCTGGTTCGCGGTGCGGGTGCCGCCCAGTTCGTCAACTCCGCGCTGACCAACGACCTGGGCCGCATCGAACCGGGCAAGGCGCAATACACGTTGTGCTGCACCGAATCTGGTGGCGTCATCGACGACCTGATCGCGTACTACGTCGACGACGACGAGATATTTCTGGTGCCCAATGCCGCCAATACGGCCGCGGTGGTCGAGGCGCTGCAGACGGCCGCACCGGCGGGTCTGACGATCACCAACGAGCATCGCTCCTACGCGGTGCTGGCGGTGCAGGGCCCGCGCTCCTCCGACGTGCTCGCCGAGCTGGGACTGCCGACCGATATGGACTACATGGCCTACGCCGACGCCTCCTTCTCGGGCGTGCCGGTGCGGGTCTGCCGCACCGGCTACACCGGCGAACACGGCTACGAACTGCTGCCGCCCTGGGACGCCGCGGGTGTGGTGTTCGACGCGCTGGTGACGGCGGTGTCGAACGCGGGCGGCGAACCGGCCGGTCTGGGCGCCCGCGACACCCTGCGCACCGAGATGGGTTATCCGTTGCACGGCCACGAGTTGTCGCTGGACATCTCGCCGCTGCAGGCCCGCTGCGGCTGGGCGATCGGCTGGAAGAAGGACGCGTTCTTCGGCCGCGATGCGCTGCTGGCCGAGAAGTCGGCGGGGCCGGCGCGGCTGCTGCGGGGTCTGAAGATGCTGGGCCGGGGGGTGTTGCGACCCGGGCTGACGGTGCTGGCCGGGGAAAACCCGGTCGGGCTCACCACATCCGGGACGTTTTCTCCGACGCTGCAGGCCGGCATCGCGCTGGCGTTGATCGACACCGACGCCGGGGTCGAAGACGGTCAGCAGGTCACCGTCGACGTGCGCGGTCGTGCGGCGCAGTGCGAAGTGGTGCGCCCACCGTTCGTCGAGCTGAAAACGCGCTAGCCACCGCGGCTTCATACGGGAAAAACCTATTGGTACGCGCATATACAATCGGCGCATGACGAGCGGCCTTCTCGAGTTCACCGTTCAACACGCGTCCAATCCCGCTAGTGGCGCAGAACGTGACTCCATCCTGGCCGACCCCGGATTCGGCAAGTTCTTCACCGACCACATGGTTTCGGTCGATTACGACGAGGGCCAGGGCTGGCACAACGCGCGGGTGATCCCGTACGGCCCAATCCAGCTGGACCCGTCCGCGATCGTGCTGCACTACGCGCAGGAAGTGTTCGAGGGACTCAAGGCATATCGCTGGGCCGACGGCTCGGTCGTGTCATTTCGCCCGGACGCCAACGCCGCCCGGATGCGCGCGTCGGCGCGGCGCATCGCGATTCCCGAGCTGCCCGACGAGCTTTTCCTCGAATCCCTGCGCCAGCTCATCGCTGTCGACAACGCCTGGGTGCCCAAGGCGGGCGGCGAAGAGGCGCTGTATCTGCGGCCGTTCGTCTTCGCGACCGAGCCGGGGCTGGGTGTGCGACCGGCCAAGCACTACCGCTACCTGCTGATCGGTTCGCCCGCCGGCGCGTACTTCAAAAACGGCATCAACCCCGTCGACGTCTGGGTGTCAACGGATTACGTGCGGGCCTGCCCCGGCGGTACCGGTGCGGCCAAGTTCGGCGGCAACTACGCCGCGTCGCTGGTGGCTCAGGCCGAAGCCGCGGAACACGGTTGCGACCAAGTGGTTTGGCTCGATGCGGTCGAGCGTCGCTTCGTCGAAGAGATGGGCGGTATGAACCTGTTCTTCGTGCTGGGCAGCGGCGGCACCTCGCGGCTGGTCACCCCGGAGCTGTCCGGTTCGCTGCTGCCGGGGATCACACGGGATTCGTTGCTGCAGTTGGCACTTGACGCTGGCTTCACGGTCGAAGAGCGCAAAATCGATATCGACGAGTGGCAGAAGAAGGCCGCCGCGGGGGAGATCACCGAGGTATTCGCCTGCGGCACCGCGGCGGTCATCACGCCGGTCGGCCGGGTGAAGTACGCCGACAGCGAGTTCAGCATCGGTGACGGCCAGCCGGGCGAGGTGACGATGGCGCTGCGCAACACGCTGACCCGCATTCAGCGGGGGACCTTCGTCGACACGCACGGCTGGATGACACGGCTGGGCTAGAACCGGACCAGTGCCGCGAGCGCCACGGCGCTGACCGTGGTGGTGAGTTCGATTGCGGCGCCCAGCACGTCGCCGCTGATGCCGCCGAAGCGGCGCACGCAGTGCGCGACCAGCACCGCGGCGCAGCACAACGCGAACACCACCGCGGCCGGGCCCTGCCACGGTCGCGGACCGGCCACCAGCGAAGCCGCCAGCAGCACCACGATCCAGCCGGCGACGACCGGCAGTGGCTGAGTGCCGACGACGTCGACGCCGAGGTCGCTACCGTCGGCCGCCGCCACTGAGCGGCGGCAGGCCAGCACGGCGCTGACCCGGCCGGCGGCAACCGCCACGACGATCGCGGCAAGCCCGTGCCGCCAGGTCGCGCCGAGTGCCGAAAATGCCAAGCCCTGCAACAGGATCACCAGCACGACTGCCGCGACGCCGAAGGGTCCGGCCGATCCCTCGCGCATCACCGCCAGGGCGCGTGCCGGCGGCCCGTAGCAGCCCAGCCCGTCGGCGGTATCGGCGACGCCGTCGATGTGCAGTCCGCGGGTCGCGAGCAGAAGTGCCGCCACCGCAAGCAATCCCGGCAGCGGGCTGGACGCACCGAAGGCCAGCGAGCCGCCCCAGACGATGCCCGCGGCCAGTGCGCCCAGGGCCGCACCGACCACCGGCAGCGCGGTCATGGCGCCGCGGCCCATCGCGCCTCCTCGCCCGGGTAGTACCGTTGCGAACGCGAAAGCCGTTGCCAGCGAACGAATCACGGAGACGGTGCAGCATCGTCGGGCCGGCTGGAAACTCCGGCTTCGGAGAACGTGGCCATCGACGACAGCGTGGCCACCGCGGCACGCAGCACCGGCAGGGCCAGCGTCGCGCCGCTGCCCTCGCCCAGGCGCATGCGCAGGTCCAGGATCGGGTCCAGGCCCAGCGCGGTCAGCGCCAGCGCATGACCCGGCTCGGTGGATCGGTGGCCGGCCTGCCACCACTGCCGGGCGCCCGGTGCCAGGCGTTCGGCGACCAGCGCGGCGGCCGTCACCGCCATGCCGTCGAGCAGCAGCGGGGTGCGCCGCACGGCCGCTTGTGCGCAGAAGCCGGCCATCGCGGCCAGGTCCGCACCGCCGCAGCAGCGCAGCAAGGCAACCGGGTCGGGCAGCACCGGCCGGGTCCGGTACAGCGCGTCGCGGACCGCGGCCGTCTTGCGGGCCCAGCCGGCGTCGTCGATGCCGGAGCCGAAGCCGACCACCGCAACCGGCTCGGCGTTGGTCAGCGCCGCCACCAGAACGGCTGCCGCGGTGGTGTTTCCGATGCCCATGTCACCGGCGATGAGCAGGTCGGCGCCGGCGTCGACCTCTTCGTCGGCGATGCGCTGGCCCGCTGCGATCGCGCTGGCGGTCTCCTCGTCGCTCAGCGCGTCCTGCACGGCGATGTCGCCGCTGCAGCGCCGCACCTTGTGTGCGCCGATCTGCTCCGAGAGCGGCTCGGCGTCCACCGCCACATCGGCCACCCGCACCGTCGCGTCCGCGATCGCGGCCAGCGTGTTGATCGCGGCGCCACCGGCATCGATGTTGGCGACCATCTGTGCGGTCACCTCCGGCGGGTAAGCCGACACCCCGGATTGAGCGACCCCGTGATCGCCGGCGAAGACCACCACCCGAGCGCGCGCGAATTGCGTTGGCGGGCAATGCCCTTGGCACGACGCGATCCACACGGACAGGTCCTCGAGACGGCCCAGCGCACCGCGCGGCTTGGTCAGGGCGTCCTGCCGGGCACGGGCGGCCGCGGCCGCGGCCGCGTCGGGGGCGCAGATCGGGGCGAATTCCATCATGTCCCTGACGGTTTGATCGACAACGGTTGACCGGCCACCACCAGCACCACCTGATCGCACAGTGCCGCGGCGCGCTGGTTGAGTGAGCCCAGTTCGTCGGCGAAGCGGCGGCCGGAGGCGGTGGCGGGCACCACGGTCAACCCGACCTCGGGACTGACCAGCACCAGCGCGGATTCGAACGCAGCGACAGCGTCCAGCATCTCGTCGATCGCGCCGTCGACCGAGCCGTGCTCCCAGGCTTGGTGGCGATCCAGGGTCCCGGTCAGCCAGCTGCCGAGGTCGTCGACCAGGGCCGGGATGGCCGGGGACTGCCGCAATTCGGTGGTGATGTCCTGGGTTTCGACCGTCGACCAGTGCGCGGGCCGCCGCCCGCGGTGCCTCGCGATCCGATCAACCCAGTCCGGATCGGTGTCGTCGGTTTGTCCGGCGGCCAGGTAGCGGACCGGTTGCCCGGGCGGCACCGACGCGGCGATGGCTTGCTCGGCCCACTCGGATTTGCCCGACCTGATCCCGCCGAGCACCAGGGTGCGCACTGGGGTCAGGAGGCTTTCCGGCAACGGCTAGTCGACACGGCTGCCGCGCTTGACCTGAGGCCGCGGCGCCCGCATGCGGCGCATCTGGGAAGCCCGGCCCGCGGCGTAAATGCCGAGTTTCCAACGGCTTTCGGTGTTGCTCGGGAACTTCGCGTCGACCAGCCTGCTGACTTTGCGGCCCAGGATCAGGCCCTCGATGGCCATGATCGCGGTGATCACCAGCATCGCGGGGGAGATGTAAAGCTGCAGCTGCGGAGCACCGAACATGATGAACAGCAGACCCAGCGTCGCCGGCATGAACAGGCCGAGCACGTTGCGCCGGGCATCCACCACGTCGCGCACATAGCGGCGGATCGGACCCTGGTCGCGTGGCAGCAGATAGGCCTCTTCGCCGGCCATCATGCGTTCCCGCCGGTCGGTCATCCGGGCCCGGCCGGCGGTGCGCTCGGCCTTGCGCTCCTCGCGGCTGAGTTTCGGGCCGGCCAGCGATTTGCGGCGAGCTCGCGCTTCGGCGGCGGTCTTGGGCGCCGGGGCGACGGGGCCCTTCTTCGCGCTGCGCCGGGCAGCTTCGCGCTTGGGGGTCGGCCGGCCCTTGGGGCCGGTGGTGCGTGATGCGCGCGATGCCGCCTCCAGGGCGGCATCGGAGGCAACCGGTGTCACGAGATCGTCTTCGCCGACCTCTTCATGGGTTTTCTTACGGCCCAACAACTTCACAACCGCCAGGTTACTTCGCGACCCGCCCGGTTCGGTGAATGGGCTCGTCAGGCATCGCGATAGCTCTGCGGCCGTACGTTAGTTGGACCTACCCTTAACAGTGATGAATGGCTACGGGTGATGGACAACGGCTCGATGGCCTCGGACGATGTTGCCACTGGTCTTTCTCCGGGTCGTTTGCAATTGCCGGCTATGCGGGTGTTGGTGGCCCCGGATTGCTACGGCGACAGTCTTTCGGCGCTCGAAGCTGCCGCCGCTATCGCGACCGGTTGGACGCGGTCCCGCCCGGGCGACCAGTTCATCGTTGCCCCACAGTCCGACGGCGGTCCCGGTTTCATCGAGGTGCTGGCCAGCCGGCTAGGGGAGAAGCGGCGCGTCGAGGTCGCCGGGCCCTTGGATACGACGGTCGAAGCCGAGTGGGTCTGGGATCCGGAGACGGCGAGCGCCTACCTGGAAATTGCGCAGGCCTGCGGTCTGGCACTACTTGGCCGTCCGGCCGACCCCGAGACGGCGCTGGCGGCACACAGCAGGGGAGTCGGGCAGCTGATCGCCGAGGCGCTGCGCGCCGGGGCCAGGCGCATCGTGGTGGGACTGGGCGGCAGCGCGTGCAGCGACGGGGGGCAGGGCATGATCGCCGAGCTGGGCGGCCTGGAGGTGGCCCGGCACCAACTGGCCGGTGTCGAGCTGATCGCCGCCTCGGACACGGAATACCCGCTGGTGGGGCCGTGGGGCGCGGCCCGGGTGTTCGGGCCGCAGAAGGGCGCCGACACGGCAACCGTCGCGGCGCTGGAAGTCCGCCTCGAGGCGTGGGCGCTGCAGTTGGAAGCGGCGGCCGGACGCGACGTGAGCTCTGAGCCCGGCGCCGCCGCCGCCGGGGGTATCGGCGCGGGTTTGCTCGCGCTCGGGGGCCGCTGCGAGTCCGGGGCGGCGATCATCGCCGAGCACACCTACCTGGACGACGCCCTTCAGATCGCCGAGCTGATCATCACCGGGGAGGGCAAGTTCGACGAGCAGTCGCTGCACGGGAAGGTCGTAGGCTCGATCGCGGCGGCGGCCGGCCCCTTGGGAATTCCGGTGATCGTGCTGGCCGGGCAGGTCGGCCTGGATAAAACGTCCGTGCGCTCGGCGGGCATCATGTCCGCGCTGTCCATGTCCGATTACGCCGGCTCGGTGGGATTGGCGCTGGCCGACGCCGCAAACCAGCTGATGGGATTAGCGTCACAGGTGGCGGCGCGACTCGGGAATAGCGGCCCCGCGAGGTACCGTTGAGGCATTGGGTTCTCACCGAGTGGTTCGGGTGCCCGGGCACCTACCCAACGACAGGCATGTAGGAGAAGTAATGACGGTGCAAAACGAGTCGACCGCTGGGTCCGTTACTCAGACCCATGGCGTCATCCTGACCGAGGCCGCCGCCACCAAGGCGAAGTCCCTGCTGGACCAAGAGGGACGCGACGACCTGGCGCTGCGTATCGCAGTTCAGCCGGGCGGCTGCGCTGGCCTGCGCTACAACCTGTTCTTCGACGACCGTTCGCTGGACGGCGACCTGACCGCCGACTTCGGTGGCGTGACGCTGACGGTCGACCGGATGAGCGCTCCGTATGTGGAAGGCGCCTCGATCGACTTCGTGGACACCATCGAGAAGCAGGGCTTCACCATCGACAACCCGAACGCCACGGGTTCTTGCGCCTGCGGGGATTCCTTCAACTGAGCGCGGCGTCCACAACGCCGGCCTAGTACGAACCGCCGGTACGCAGCACGTACGAGCACACCAGGATGTCGCCGCGCTGGAACAGCAGCTGTGCGACCCCCTGAACCTGGCCGCGCAGCGGGCCGCCGGTGGCAGGCGATACCTGCATCGTGAACAGCGCCTGTGCCTGGTACTGCGACAGGTACACGATCTTGTCGATCGAGGTCAGTCGGACCTGCGAGAACTGCTTGCGAAACGCGTCGCTGCTCAGCTTGGCCAGGGCCTGGTCGGACCGGCGGTCGCGGACGCCGTCGTAGAGGCCGCACAGCGCGTTGCGGGCGACCTCGTCGGTGTTGCGGTTCTCCAGCGCGTCCAGGTAGCCCTGGATCGCCGTCTTGGCAGAGGCTTCGGAGAAGGCGGCACCGGTGTTGGCCCCGTTGGTTCGGACGCCATACACGATCGCCGCCGTCATGGCCGCGACCAGTGCGACGGCCGCCAGCACCCCGATGACCAGCCGTCGCGTTGAGCGCCGCTTCGGGTAGCCCGGCGGCGGCGGTGTTGGGCCGGGGTAGCCGCCCGGTGCACGCTCGTTGCCCGGCCTGGGTGCGTAGGCGGTTTCGCCCACCGGAGGGTCGTGCGGGAAGTCGACGGGCTCGGTGTAGGGCACCGGTCCGTCGCCGCCGACAGCATGGTTCGGCGAATGCGGACCGCCCATTGTGGTTCTCCTACGTTGGTAGACACCGACCACGAGCGGGTACCGCCCGAGTATTCGGTCCCGGCGACTTCAGTGAGTTCCCTAGGGAGGCTAGCGCACCCCCGTGCGCCGGACGTGGACGCTGGCGCTGTCTGGTTGGCCGTCGAAACGCGTAGGTAGGCTGGACGCGCTTACCAATGAAGGGTGGATATTTCGTGACGATCGCGGTAACCGGTTCGATTGCGACCGACAACCTGATGCGTTTTCCCGGCCGGTTCTCCGAGCATCTGCTGGCCGAGCATCTGCAGAAGGTTTCGCTCAGCTTCCTGGTCGACGACCTGGTGATTCACCGTGGTGGTGTGGCGGGCAACATCGCCTTCGCCATCGGCGTGCTCGGCGGTGACGTCGCGCTGGTCGGTGCGGCCGGCGAGGACTTCGGCGAATACCGCGAATGGCTGGAACGCCACGGGGTCAACTGCGAGAACGTGCTGATCTCCAAGACCGCGCACACCGCCCGGTTCACCTGCACCACCGACGAGGACATGGCCCAGATCGCGTCGTTCTACCCGGGCGCGATGTCGGAGGCCCGCCACATCAAGCTCTCCGACGTCGTGTCGGCGGTCGGCAAGCCGGATCTGGTCATCATCGGGGCCAACGACCCCGACGCGATGGTGGTGCACACCGAGGAATGCCGCAAGCTCGGCCTGGACTTCGCCGCCGACCCGTCCCAGCAGTTGCCTCGCCTGTCCGGCGAGGAGATCAACAAGCTGATCGACGGGGCGGCCTACCTGTTCACCAACGACTACGAGTGGGAGCTGCTGCTCAACAAGACCGGCTGGTCGGAAAGCGATGTGCTGGAAAAGGTCGGCCTGCGGGTGACCACGCTGGGGGCCAAGGGCGTGGACATCGTCGACCGCGACGGCACCACCACCCACGTCGGCGTGGTGCCGGAGAAGAGCCAGACCGACCCCACCGGCGTCGGCGACGCCTTCCGGGCCGGCTTCCTCACCGGGCGCAGCGCCGGTCTGAGCATCGAGCGTTCGGCTCAGCTGGGTTCGCTGGTCGCCGTGCTGGTGCTGGAAACGACCGGCACCCAGAACTGGAAATGGGACGACGCGGAAGCCAAGACGCGGCTGGCGGATGCCTACGGCGACAAGGCGGCCGCCGAGATCGCCGCCGTGCTGGCTTAGTGCTACCGGCCGTCGAGGGTGAACCCGCGGCGCCGGGTGTGCGCGCAGGGCGCCGACACGCCGGAACTCAGCGCCGTGGCGTCACACGCCAAGCCCAGGTTTCACACTCGACGATCCGCTACAGCTGAACCGGGTACACCGGCTCGCTGATCTGGGGCACCACGGTGCCCTCGACGAAGATCGCGTGCCACAGCATGAAGATCAGCACCGTCCACAGGCGGCGGCTGTGATCAGCGACGCCGCTGCGGTGTTCGTCGAGCATCCGGCGCACGGCGGCAATGTCGACCAGATGCCCGGCCTGCGACGCGTCCACCGTCGCGTAGGCCCACTCCAGCAGTTCGCCGGCACGCAGCCAATGCCGGATGGGCACCGGAAACCCGAGCTTGGGCCGGTGCAGCACGTGCGCGGGGACGATGGGCTCCAGCGCGCGCCGCAGCGCGTACTTGGTGGTCGTTCGGGTGATCTTCGCCTCGACGGGTAGCCGCGACGCGACGGCGAACACCTCCGGGTCCAGGAACGGCACCCGCAGTTCCAGCGAGTTGGCCATCGTCATCTTGTCGGCCTTGACCAGAATGTCGCCGCGCAGCCAGGTGAACAGGTCGAGATGCTGCATGCGAGCCACCGGGTCCCAGCCCGCCGATTCGGCGTACACCGAGGCCGTCACGTCGGTATGCGTCCACTCGTGGCGGAACCCGGTCAACACGTCGCGCAGTTGCGCATCCGAGAAGCTGCGGGCGTTGCCGTAGTAGCGCTCCTCGAGCGTCAGCGAACCGCGATGCAGCAGGCTCTTGCCGCGCATACCGTCGGGCAGCGGCTTGCTCATCTTGCCCACCGATCGCCGCAGCGGCCGGGGAAGATAGTCAAAAGGCTTCAGCGACAACGGTTCTCGATATATCGTGTAGCCGCCGAACAGCTCGTCGGCGCCCTCGCCGGAGAGCACCACCTTGACGTGCTTGCGGGCCTCACGCGCGACGAAGAACAGCGGCACCAGCGCCGGGTCGGCAACCGGTTCGTCGAGGTACCAGACGATCTCGGGTAGGGCGGCGACGAACTCGCCGGCGCTGACCACCTTGGCGATGTGGCGGGCGCCGATGGCCTCGGCCGAGGCCACCGCGACGTCGATCTCGGAGAAGCCCTCGCGCTCGAATCCGGTGGTGAACGTGATCAGCCGCGGGTTGTGCCGGATGGCCAGTGCCGCGATCGCGGTGGAATCGATGCCGCCGGACAGGAACGCCCCGACGGTCACGTCGGCGCGCATGTGTTTGGCCACCGAGTCCTCGAGTACCGCGGTGATCTCGTCGTAGCGGGCTTGCTCGGTGTCGCGGGTCAACGGCACCGCGGCGAACCTCGGCGCGAAGTAGCGGGTGACCTGCGGCGGCGATCCGGGCCGGATGCGCGCGTAGCAACCCGATTCGAGCCGGCGCACCCCGCGGTGCAGCGTCTCGGGCTCCGGCACGTACTGCAGGACGGTGTAGTGCTGGACCGCGCGCTCGTCGATCGCGGTGTCGAACCCGACCAGCTCGACGAGATCCAGCAGGCATTTTTTCTCGCTGGCCACCGCCGTGCCGCCGGTGCCGGTCGCCATGAACAGCGGTTTGATGCCGAAAGGGTCGCGGGCGCAGAACAATTCGCGGTTGACGGTGTCCCACAGCGCGAAGGCGAACATGCCGCGCAGCCGGGTCAGCACGCCGGTGCCCCAATGGTGGTAGCCGGCGACGATGGCCTCGCCGTCACCGTCGGTGGCGAAGGTGGCGCCGCACTGGGCGGCCAATTCGTCGCGCAGTTCGAGGTAGTTGTAGATCTCGCCGTTGAACACCAGTACGTAGCGGTCGGGCGCCTCGGGCGGTCCCCAGCGCAATGGCTGATGCGAATGCGCGATGTCGATAAACGAGAGGCGATTGAAGCCGAAAACCACCGACCCGTCATCGCCGGGATCAAACAAGCCACCGGGCTCGTCCGGCCCGCGGTGCCGCATCAGCCGAAGCGCGCGGGTAATCGCGTCATCGGTTCCGGTAGCGCCGGCGCCGCCTGCCCGGTCGGCCGGGCCGGCCGGGTCCGCGACGAATGCCAGCAGTCCACACACGGCCACCAATATGCCGTACTTCGACGACGCTTGTGGGCGCCGCACCGGGCCGGTCGCGACGACGCGGCGCCCGACCGGCCGGGGTTTAGTCGCCGGGCGCAGCGGCGTGGTCTACGCTGCGTAGTATTCGACGTTCGAGCAGGAGGCGCCAACGTGACACCCGGCGGGCAGTTCCGTTCGCAGCGTTTGTCGCATCGCATATTTCGACCGCTGGCGCTGGCCGGAACGCTGGGAGTGCTGGCGGTCACCCTGAGTGGTTGCAGCTGGCAGACGGTGTTTGCCATGGGCTGGCCCGAGGGCATCACCCCGCAGGCCCACCTCAACCGAGAGCTGTGGATCGGCGCGGTAATCGCTTCGCTGGTTGTCGGGGTCATCGTGTGGGGCCTGATCTTCTGGTCGTCGGCGTTTCACCGGAAGAAGGCCACCGACACCGAGCTGCCGCGGCAGTTCGGCTACAACATGCCGCTGGAGCTGGTGCTCACGGTGACGCCGTTCCTGATCATCTCGGTGCTCTTCTACTTCACCGTCGTGGTGCAGGAGAAGATGCTGCACCTGGACAAGAACCCCGAGGTTGTGATCGACGTCACGGCCTTCCAGTGGAACTGGAAGTTCGGCTACCAGAGCATCAACTTCAAGGACGGCACGCTGAACTACGACGGCGCCGACGAGGCCCGCAAGAAGGCGATGGTCTCCAAGCCCGAGGGCAAGGACGAGCACGGCGAAGAGCGCGTCGGCCCGGTGCGCGGGATCAACACCGAAGACCGGTCCTACCTGAACTTCGACAAGATCGAGACGCTGGGAACGCCCACCGAGATTCCGGTATTGGTGCTGCCGGCCGGCAAGCGCATCGAATTCGTACTGAATTCAGCCGACGTCATCCACGCTTTCTGGGTGCCGGAATTCCTGTTCAAGCGCGACGTGATGGCCTACCCCAAGCAGAACAACTCGATCAACGTGTTCCAGGTCGAAGAGATCCAAAAGACCGGGGCATTCGTCGGCCACTGCGCGGAGATGTGCGGCACCTATCACTCGATGATGAACTTCGAGGTCCGCGTCGTTGAGCCCAATGACTTCAAGGCTTATTTGCAGCAACGCAGCGAAGGAAAGACGAACGCTCAAGCGTTGCAGGCGATCGCCCAGTCTCCGGTCGCGGTGACCACTCATCCGTTCGACACTCGCCGCGGCGAACAGACGCAACCAGTCGGTTAGGACACCCAATGCATATCGAAGCGAGGCTGTTCGAATTCATCGCCGCGTTCTTCGTCTTTTGCGCGGTGCTCTACGGGGTGCTGACGGCGCTGTACGCCACCGGCGGCGAGGAGTGGGCGGGTACCACCGCGCTGGCGCTGACCGGCGGTTTGGCGTTGATCACGGCCACCTTCTTCCGGTTCGTGGCCCGTCGCCTCGACACCCGGCCCGAGGACTACGAGGGTGCTGAAATCAGCGACGGTGCAGGCGAATTGGGATTCTTCGCCCCACACAGCTGGTGGCCGCTGATGCTCGCATTGTCGGGCTCGGTCGCCGCGGTCGGTATCGCGCTGTGGCTGCCCTGGCTGATCGTCGCCGGCGTGGTGTTCATCCTTGCTTCGGCCGCCGGATTGGTCTTTGAGTACTACGTGGGCCCCGAGAAGCACTGATTTGCGTCTCAAAGGTAACAATCTGGGCATCAGTTGAGCTGTCGCCCGTTTGCCAAGACTTCTTTGCGCTGCCCGGTTCGGTAGGGTTTGCGCAGGCACATGAGAATCTCCCGAGCGCGTGCGACACGAGGTACCCCTGAAGCCGCGTGCGCAGGTGACGCAGTTGGACAGGGCAGGCAGACATGAGCGGGCCGAAACCCCCGGGATGGGAACCCGACGAATCCGATTCGGCCAGTGAGCTCACCCACGAACCGAATTCCGGCGGCGAGCCCGACGACGAATTAGACGAGCACGACGACGAATTGCACGGCCGTCACGAACTCGAGCCATTCGGCGACAGCGGCGCAATACCGGCCGCGGAGCAGACTGGCGAGACGGACGCATATTCGCGTGCCTACTCCGCACCGGAGTCCGAGCATTTCATCAGCGGCCCGTATCTGCCGGCCGATCTGAGGCTCTACGACTACGAGAATTACGACGACACGGCCGACGACGACGAAGACCACGGCGGCGCCCCACGCTGGCCGTGGGTGGTCGGTGTCGCCGCCATCGTGGCCGCGATCGCTCTGGTGGTGTCGGTGTCGCTGCTGTTCGCGCGCACCGATACCAGCCAACTGGCCAATCCGGGCACCACCACGTCGTCGACGCCTCCCGTGCAGGACGAAATCACCACGACCAAGCCGCCACCGCCACCGACCACCACCGAACCGCCGCCGCCACCGCCACCGACAGCTACGGAGACCCAGACAGTGACGGTGACCCCACCGCCCCCACCGCCTCCGCCGCCGCCCGCGCCGTCCACCGCACCCCCGCCGGCCACCACGTCGGCCACCGCGGCCCCGCCTCCGACGCCTCCGCCGACGACGACACCGGCCGGCCCGCGGCAGGTCACCTACTCGGTGACCGGGACCAAGGCGCCGGGCGACATCATCTCGGTGACCTACGTCGACGCCTCGGGCCGCTCACGCACCCAGCACAACGTCTACATCCCGTGGTCGATGACGGTCACACCGATCTCGCAGTCCGACGTCGGCTCCGTGCAGGCGTCCAGCCTCTTCCGGGTCAGCCGGCTTAATTGCTCGATCACCACCAGTGACGGGACGGTGCTGTCGTCGAACAATGCTGACCAACCCCAGACGAGCTGCTGATGGTCAGCAGATACTCCGCGTATCGTCGCGGGCCTGACACCGTTCCGCCGGATGTCATCGATCGCCTCCTGCTGGGTACGTGCGCCGCGATCTGGCTGCTGTTGCTGGGGGTCAGCGTGGCCGCTGCCGTCGCGCTGGCCGATCTCGGCGGCGGCCTGCACAGCGCGGCGCGGAATTCGCACAGCACGCCGTGGGTGCTGTACACCGTCATCATCGTGTCGGCGTTGATCATCGCCGGCGCCATCCCGGTGCTGTTGCGGGCCCGCCGGATGACCAAGGCGGAACCGCCGATCGTACGGTCGACGGCCCTGCAGGGGCGGCCGCCGACCCGGCCGTCCACCACGCGCCCCGTGGTCGAACGGGTGCGCCCGCAGCGCGCCCCGGCCGCCGGCGCGGACGGGGAGTGGTCCGGCGAGGCGGTGGACCGAATCTGGTTGCGCGGCACCGTCGTCTTGACCGCGACGATGGGCATCGCGCTGATTGCCGTCGCCGCGGCGACCTACTCGATGGCCGTCGGACACGATGGCCCGTCCTGGGTCGGCTATGGGCTGGCCGCCGCCGTCACCGCGGCGATGCCGGCGGTCGAATGGCTCTACGTTCGCCAGTTACGCCGCGAAGTCGCTGCAACCTAGTCGGTCGGTTGTCACGAGGCTTTGGTGTACCTGCGGACCAACTCGTCCTCGCGGAACGTGCTGGTGTGCTGCAGGCCCCCGTCGTCCCGGCAGAAAAACGTCCACTGTCGCGGGCCTGTGTGTGGTGAGCCGATCATTTTGACGGTGTAGCGCTGACCGGTGGGGCGAATCGTCCCGATGACGTCACCCACTCGAATCTGCGACGGATGAATCTCGGGTGCGTCATTCCAGTCTTGAATTGCCATCAGAGAGCCATCCCCACTTCTGGGCCGCGTCACACCGTCACATTCCGGAATTGCCGAGCTGTGGCGTAGCGTCAAGCGCGAGTTGGCCTCGTTGTCAGCGGTGGTACAACCGCATCGGCGCCCCGCTCCGCCGCCCCCGACTTTGGGGGCAGTGTCGACGGTGAAGGGATCGCCCGTGAAGTCTATGACACTGCGCAGCGCAAGGGGACATCGGCGATGAGCCGTCCCTTCGCCGGTCGAGGCGCAGCGAAACCCATCCGGTTGTCGCTGGCGCGGGAGCTCGGCCGCGCCATCGACGGCGCGTGGTGGCCGCGCGCCGACCGCATCAGCATTGAATTGCCCGGCCTGGTTGCCCTGCTGACTCCGATGCTGGGAGACATCACGACGATCAAAGTCAACTGGCAACCACTGCAACGACCACCCGACTTCAATTGGCCGGGCTGGGACCAGAAGCATCACCACGTCATGACCATCGAGGCCGGCGACCGGCGCGCCAACCTGCTGATCGTCCCGTATGCGACCTACAGCGCACTCGCGCTGATGGTATTACGCTGCGCCGCTGACCTGCCGGTTTGTGCCGCTGACCGGGAGAAGCCCGCCTTTGTGACCGCAGGGTCGATCCTGCGCGCCGCCCAACAGCAGCGCACCGCCGGCTGAAGCTAGCCACAGCCGGCGGCTAGTGCTCGCCGTTGGTCGATCCGTTGGTTTCCTGGCGTTCGCGCAGCGCGGTCAGCGCGCGTTGCTCCGAGGCGTGGGCCGCCTCGCGCAGCGCCGCATCCTCGGACGCCGGGTCGGCGAACAAGAAGCTGCCGCTGCCCGGCGTACCGGCCGAGCCCAGCTTGTTCATCTTGTTGGGAATCGCCGCGCCCGCGTATTCCAGCGGAATCGGGTGGCCGTGGTCGTCAACCGGGCCGAGCGGCTGATGCAGCTCGATGTAGGCACCGTGCGGCAACCGCTTGATGATGCCGGTCTCGACGCCGTGCTCAAGCAGCGCCCGGTCGCTGCGCTGCAGCCCAATGCACCAGCGGTAGCTGATGAAGAAGACGAGCGGCGGCAGGATCACCATGCCGATACGCCCGATCCACGTCGTCGCGTTCAGCGAGATGTGGAACGTGAACGCGATGATGTCGTTCATCGCGCACAGCGTCAGCAGCATGTAGAACGCGATCGCCATCGCGCCGATCGAGGTCCGCACCGGCACGTCGCGCGGCCGCTGCAGCAGGTTGTGGTGGGCCTTGTCGCCGCTGAACCGCTTCTCCAGGAACGGGTAGATGATCAGCAGGATGAAAACGCCACCCATGATCAGGGCCACCCAGACCACGGCCGGAATGGTGTGGTGCCAGAAGTAGAACTCCCACGGCGGCCAGATACGCGCCAGGCCTTCGGTCCACATCATGTAGAAGTCGGGCTGCGAGCCGGCCGACACCTGAGATGGCTTGTAGGGTCCCAGGTTCCAGATCGGGTTGATCTGCAGCAGGCCGCCCATCAGGCCCAGCACGCCGACGATGGCCGCGAAGAACGCGCCGGACTTGACCGCGAACACCGGCATGACGCGCACGCCGACGACGTTGTGCTCGGTGCGTCCCGGACCGGGGAACTGGGTGTGCTTCTGGAACCACACCATGGCCAGGTGCAGCCCGATCAGTGCCAGGATGATGCCCGGGATCAGCAGGATGTGCAGGGCATACATCCGGGGGATCAGGATGGTGCCGGGGAAGTCACCGCCGAAAAGTGCCCAGTGCAGCCAGGTTCCGATCACCGGCATGCCCAGCGTGATCGACGAGAGCGCGGCCCGCAGACCGATGCCGGAGAGCAGGTCGTCGGGCAGTGAGTAGCCGAAGTAGCCCTCGAACATCGACAGGATCAGCAGCAGCGAGCCGATCACCCAGTTGGCCTCGCGGGGCCGGCGGAAGGCGCCGGTGAAGAAGATGCGCGCCAGGTGCACCATGATCGACGCCGAGAACATCAGCGCGGCCCAGTGGTGGATCTGGCGGACGAACAGGCCACCGCGGACCTCGAAGGAGATGTCGAGCGCCGACTGGTAGGCCCGCGACATCTCGACGCCGCGCAGCGGCTGGTACACGCCGTTGTAGGTGACGTCGACCATCGACGGGTCGAAGAACAGCGTCAGGTACACGCCGGTGATCAGCAGCACGAAGAAGCTGTACATCGCGATCTCACCGAGCAGGAACGACCAGTGCGTCGGGAAGACCTTGTTGAGCTGCCGGCGGACCGCGGCCGACGGGTGATACCGGCTGTCGATGTCCTCGCCCTGGCGGGCCAGGACATCACCGATCTTCGGGGGACTCAGTTTCGGACTCATGTTGTCGTCCTCTCCCAGAACGCAGGACCGACGGGCTCGATGAAGTCGCCGTTGGCAACCAGATACCCGTTTGAGTCAATGGTGATCGGCAGTTGCGCCAACGCACGGGCCGCCGGGCCGAAGATCGGCTTGGCGAAATGCAGGGCGTCGAACTGCGATTGGTGGCAGGGGCACAGGATTCGGTAGGACTGCTGCTCGTACAGCGACGACGGGCAGCCCAGGTGCGAGCAGACCTTGGTGAACGCGAAGAACTCGCCGAAGTTGAAGCTTTCCTGGTTCTGACGCTTGACCACCCGTGGCATGTCGGTGGGCCGAATTCGGATGAGCATCACGGGATTACGGACCCCCATCTTGATGCCGATCAGCTTTTCGTGCGATTCCACCGTGGTGCCGTCGCCGTCGGACTCCCGCCACGGGAACACGGTCTCCATGCCGCCGGCGTCCATGTCCTCGGGGCGCATCTTCACGAACGGGGCACCCTCGGTGGCACCGGTGGCGCGCGCCAGGAAGATCGTCTCGCCGTGGTAGCGCGGGGTCCAGCCCGAGGTCCACAGCACCGCTTTCATGCCGTCGGCGGTGGGCACGACCGGCTTCCACGGGTTCTTGATCAAGCCGCCGGCAAACGCCACCAGGGTGCCGAGGCCGAACGCGCCCATGCCCAGCCCGAACGACGCTCCGATCAGCTTGCGGCGCCCGATCGTCGACGTCTCGTAGGCATCCGTCAGGTTCGCGACGACCGTCTTGCGGTCGATGTCACGCGAGACGCCGTCATGGCGGTCCTGAATCGAAATCTCTTCCGGGATAAAGCGTTTCTGGTACAGGATCGCGCCGATGGCGATCGACAGGACCGACATCCCGAACGTGAAGCCGTACAGCGGCGTGGCCAGCGAGTAGAGGAAGTTGCCCGCCTGCCCGTCGCCCTTGTACTCCCACGGCCAGAACAAGAAGATCAGCAGGAGTGCCAACCCGAATCCGCCGCCCAGCAAAAGCCACAGGGCCACGCCGCGCTCGGCACGCTTCTCGGCCTTGGTGCCCTCGACCGGCCAGCGCGGCTCCTTGAAGACGGTCTCGACGCCGTCGATCTTGCCGCCCAGCTCGAGCAGTTCCTGGTTGGACATCGCCGCCAGTGCGGCCTGGTCCGGTTCTTTACCGACGCCGGTGCTTTCCGAGCTCATGCCCGTGCCCCAATCCACAATGCCAACGCGATGGCCGCGACCATCCCGATGATCCAGATCGCCATGCCCTCGGGTGCCGGCCCGAACCCGCCCAGGCCGTAGCCACCCGGCGACCGCTCCTCGGTGACGTTCTTGACGTAGCCGATGATGTCCTTCTTGGCTTCGAAGGAAAGCTGGCGGTCGGCGAACTTCGGCATGTTCTGCGGGCCGGTCAGCATCGCCGTCAGGATCTGCTGCTCGTTGGCCTCGCCCAGGTCGGGTGCGAACTTGCCCGACGACAGCGCGCCGCCCTTACCGGTGAAGTTGTGGCACGAGGCGCAGTTGAGACGGAACAGATCGCCACCGCGGCCCAGGTCCTCGCCGCGCAGCGAGTGCATCGCGATGCTGCCGTCGGGATTGCGCACCACGGTGGGCCCGCCACCGTTGGCCTGGACGTAGGCCCCGAGCGCGTCGATTTGGGCCTCGTCGAAGATCGGCGCTTTACGCGGGGCCTGGGCCTCGCCGCGCATGGCCGGCATGCGGCCGCTGGACACCTGGAAGTACACCGCCGCCTCGCCGACGCCGATCAGGCTCGGCCCGTGGTCCGGCACGCCCTGCAGGTTGGCGCCGTGACAGGACACACAGGAGGTGTCGAACAGCTGCTTGCCGTTGCGCAGCAGCGCCGAATTCGACTCGTCGGCCACCGCGACCTGTGGGGTGGGGGTCAGCACCGCGGCCAGCCCGCCGGAGATGGTCAGCGCGATCATCAGCAGCAGCCCGCCGGACAGCCGACGGCGGAGACGCCGCCGGCTCTGCTCCTGCAGGGCTTTTTTGCGTGGCTGACTCTGCGGCTTACGGCCGCGGGATCGGATGAACCCCAGGTTCTTCAACCGAGCACTCCTGTCTATTTCCCTGTATTCGGAGCCGTCGGCTCATCGGATGAAATAGATCACGGTGAACAGCGCGATCCACACGATGTCGACGAAATGCCAGTAGTAGGAGACGACGATGCTGGCCGTCGCCTGCGCCGGGGTGAACTTACTCATCCCGGTGCGGGCCAGCAGGAATATGAAGGCGATGAGCCCGCCGGTCACGTGCAGGCCGTGGAAGCCGGTGGCCAGATAGAAGACGCTGCCGTAGGCGCTGCCGTGGATGGTCGTCCCGTGGGTGGCCAGGTGGTAGTACTCGTAGGCCTGCCCGAGGACGAAGAACAGTCCCATCAGGAAGGTGATCACGTACCACCGGCGCAGCCCGAACACGTCGCCGCGCTCGGCGGCGAACACGCCCATCTGACAGGTGAACGACGACGCGATCAACACCAACGTCACCGGCACGGCCTGGTACAGATTCAGCTCCGTGGGCGGCGGCGGCCAGTTCCCGCCCGCCTGCGCCCGCGCCGTGAAATAGAACGCGAACAGGCCAGCAAAGAACATGAGCTCGCTGGACAGCCACACTATGGTGCCGACACTGACCATGTTGGGCCGATTCAGCGAATGAACTCGCGACGTGATCGCGGTCCCCGAGGTCCCTACAGCACTCGTCACATCCGCAAGTATGACGCTTTGTAGTTGTTGAACTCTACCCGGGGCGGAAATTCGCCTCCGCGCGTCGCTTTTGTGGAACTTTTCCGGGCCGGGAAACGACGGTTGGGTGTCGGTTGGTCCACGTGGGACCATCGGCGCGTGGCTGCATCATCTGAGGCTGGATCGCCCCGGGCGTTTTCCGCGACGGCTTCCGGGGTTACGCCGTCCTGGCCGCAGCTGCTGGGCCGGTTGACCGACGGGCAGCAGCTGGCCCGCGGTCAGGCCGCGTGGGCGATGGACCAGATCATGACCGGCAATGCGCGCCCGGCCCAGATCGCCGCCTTCGCGGTCGCGATGAAGATGAAGGTGCCCACCGCCGCCGAGGTCAGCGAGCTGGCCGACGTGATGCTCAGTCACGCGCTGCGCATCCCGGCCGAAGCGATCCGCGGTGACGCCGTCGACATCGTCGGTACCGGCGGTGACGGCGTCAACACCGTCAACCTGTCCACGATGGCCGCGATCGTGGTCGCCGCCGCCGGGGTGCCGGTGGTCAAACACGGCAACCGCGCGGCGTCGTCGCTGTCTGGTGGCGCCGACACGCTCGAAGCGCTCGGCGTGCGCATCGACCTGGGGCCCGATCAGGTTGCGCGCAGTCTCGCCGAGGTCGGGATCGGGTTCTGCTTCGCGCCCACGTTCCATCCGTCCTACCGGCACGCGTCCGCGGTGCGCCGCGAGATCGGGATACCGACGGTCTTCAATCTCCTTGGGCCGCTTACCAACCCGGCGTTGCCGCGGGCAGGTCTGATCGGCTGCGCGTTCGCCAACCTCGCCGAGGTGATGGCCGGGGTGTTCGCCGCTCGCCGCGCCAGCGTGCTGGTCGTGCACGGCGACGACGGCCTGGACGAATTGACCACGACCACCACCAGCACGATCTGGCGCGTGCAGGCCGGCACGGTGGACAAGCTGACGTTCGATCCGGCGGGATTCGGGTTCGCTCGTGCCGATCTCGGCCAGCTGCTGGGCGGCGACGCGTACGCCAACGCCGCGGAGGTGCGCGCCGTGCTGGGCGGCGCCAAGGGCGCGGTCCGCGACGCCGTCGTGCTCAACGCCGCCGGCGCGATCGTCGCGCACGCGGGCCTATCCAGCCGCGCTGAATGGTTGCCGGCGTGGGAGGACGGGCTGGAGCGTGCCGGCAGGGCCATCGACTCCGGGGCCGCCGAAGAGTTGCTCGCGCGTTGGGTGCGGTTCAGCCAGCAGGCCTGAGTCCAGCTCTCGCGCGACCTGTTGCGAGGCCAGCCGCGCCGAGCGGGCCGTCGCGGCCCACCCCGACCAGGCGCCGGCCGATCGCAGCGGCGAGGCCCAGCCGATGTCGTCGGCGACCCGCACGATGCGCACTCCCGGGGCGACCAGCCAGCGCGCGATCAGCGCGGTCTCTTCCACCAGCGCACCCCCCAGCGGGGCAGCGGTCGGCAAAATCGTTTGTGCCCCGGCCACAATGGCGTCGACTACCGGCATCGGCGGCACCCCACGCCGGGCGGTGCCCGCCGAGGCGAGCTGCCCGTAGCGGATCACGGCGAGGTGATAGCCCCCGCCGCCGTCCGGGGCCGCGGCGATCAGCTCGGGCAGCGCGGCCAGTGCCCGCAGCCGCTGCCCCCGCCACAGCACCTCGACGGTCGTGGCGGTGCGGTCGCGCAGTCGCGCGGCGCTCTCGAAGTGGTGATGGCTGGCCAGCACGCCGACCTGTTCGACGGCGGCGCCCAGCGCGCGGTCGTCCGTGCCGTCGATCAGGGCCGCAGCGCGCTGCGTGGCCGCGGCGTACTGCGTCGCGCTCAGGTCGCGCGCGGCCGGACAGGGCGACACCTCGACCTGGGGGCAGGCCGGACCGTGGCGGGCTGAACGGCCGAGTCGCGTTGTGCAGGTCCGGATCCCGGTGAACCGCGCCAGCAGCCGCGCGGTGTCGGCGGCGTCGGTGCGGGACCGAAACGGCCCGATGGCGCGATCATGTCGCGGGGCCCGTACCACCGACAGCCGGGGGAACGCCTCGTCGCTCAGCGTCACCCACCACCACCGCTGCGGGAACCTCGAGCGGCGGTTGTACGGCGGCGCGTGCGCGGCCAGCATCCGCAGCTCCCGGACTCCGGCCTCCAGGGCATGGGCACACTCGACATAGTCGACGGCGCCGGCCAGCGTCACCATCTCCTTCATCCGGCCGCGGGGGTCGGCGCCGGTGAAGTATTGGCTGACCCGGCGCCGCAGGTCGACGGCGGTGCCCACGTAGAGCACCTCGCCCGACGGGCCGCGGAACAGGTACACGCCGGGCCGGTGCGGCAGGTGGTCGGCGAGCACGCGCTTGCGGCGCTGGGTCGGTGTCACGTTCGGCAGATACGCGCGCAGATCGGCGTAGGTGTGCACACCCTGGTTGCCCACCCGCTCGATCAGCGCGTGCAGCACGTCGACGGTGGCGCGGGCGTCGTCCAGCGCGCGGTGGGTGGGTTGGGTGGCGACGGCGAACAGCCGCGCCAGGGCGCCCAGTCGCACGCTGGGGGCCTCCTCGCGGCTCAGCACGCGGCGTGCCAGCCGCACCGTGCACAGCACTTGCGGTCGCGGCCAAGCGATTTCGCAGCGCTGCGCGGCGGCCCGCAGAAACCCGATGTCGAACCCCGCGTTGTGGGCGACCAGCACCGCGTCCCCGGCGAACTCCAGGAACATCGGCAGCACGGCGTCGATGGTCGGGGCGTCGCACACCATCGCCGTCGTGATGCCGGTGAGCTGCACGATCTGCGGCGGGATACTGCGCTGCGGGTCCACCAGGGTGCCGAACTCGCCGAGCACGACGCCGCCGCGGACTTTGACCGCCCCGATCTCGGTGATGGCGTCGGCAGCCGCTCCGTCCTTCGCGCGGCTGCGTCCGCCGGTCGTCTCCAGGTCGACGACGACGAAGGTGGTCTCGCGCAACGGGGTTTCGTCGGTGGCCGTCCAGCTCGGGTCGCCACCGGATTCCCGATCCGTGCCCAAGTCGGCAAAACTCAGTTGAGTCCCACCAGTCACACCCATGGGCGTGACGTTAGGCAACAGCGCCGACATTCGCGGCGTTGCGCCGCCGGGGTCGCGCGCGCCAAAAGATGTCGGTGCCCGCGGTTAGCGTTCGGGCCGAGCACGACAAGCCGGATGAGAGGACCGATTCCGATGGCCCACAGCAGACCAACCGAGAGCAAAGGTGTCGCCACCTCAGGACCGGGTGCACCGGTGGTGATCGACTGCGACGACTGCGCGGCGCGCGGCCCGGGATGCCGGGACTGTGTGGTCAGCGTGCTACTCGGGGTACCGGAAACTTTGATGGAGGACGAGCGGGCCGCACTCGAGGTGCTCGCGGAGGTGGGGATGGCACCGCGGTTGCGTTTGGTGCCGATTCATCGAAATCGCGGGTCCGGTGTCGCCTAACGGCCTCGAGTGTCAAAACCCCAGGACCGCCGCGCTCACCCGGCCTCGTTCACATACTTATGTCATAAATCTTTCCATTTTCTTAACGATCTGGTTTGGACAAACGCCGATATCGTTTCGTAACCTGTTTGAGACCTAAACCCAGCTCGACCTCGAACGTCGATGGCAGTTTAAGGAAGCAATACTTTGAGTTTCGGCTCCGCGCATTCGATCTCGCGTGTCATCACGCGGTCAGTCATCGGGACGCTGGCAGGCCTCACGGTCTTATCGGGTGTCTGTGCCGCCAATGTGGCGGCCGACCCGGCCGACGACGCCCTGGCAAAGCTCACCGAGCTATCCCGGCAGGCGGAGCAGACCACCGAGGCCATGCACAGCGCGCAGCTCGATCTCAACGAGAAGCTCGCCGCACAGCAGGCCGCCGACAAGAAGCACTCGGACGACCAGGCCGCCGTCGATGGGGCGCGGGCTCGGCTGGCCACCTTCCAAACCGCCGTCAACAAGCTGGCCGCCGCGACCTATATGGGCGGCCGCGTCGACGGCATGGAGGCGATGCTGACCGCGCAATCGCCGCAGGGCTTGATCGACAAGCTGGCCGTGCAGCGCGTGATGGCGACCCAAATGTCCACGCAGATGGCAAGTTTCCGGGTGGCCAGTGAGCAAGCCGCCAAGGCGGAGCAGGCATCGGCCAAGTCCGCCGCTGAGGCCAAGAGCGCGGCCGAGCAGGCCGCCGCGGTGCGGGCCAGCCTGCAGTCCAAGCAGAGCCAGCTGCAGGTTCAGATCGCGGTCGTCAAATCGCAGTACGTATCCCTGTCGCCGGAGCAGCGCACCGCGCTGGCCGACCCCGGGCCGATGCCGGCCGGCGCGCCGCTTCCGGGTGCGCCCGCGCCGGAGGCGTTGCCGCCCGGTGCACCGCCGGCACCCGGCGCGCTGCCGCCCGGCGAGGTTCCGCAGCCGGCTGGGATGATGCCCGGCATTCCCGGAATGGCTCCCGGCGGTCCGGGTGGCCCCGGCGGTGATCGCGCCAACGTCGTTCAGGCGGCGCTGACCCAGGTGGGAACGCCGTACTCGTGGGGTGGCGCCGCACCTGGCGGGTTCGACTGCTCCGGGCTGGTCATGTGGGCCTTCCAGCAGGCCGGTGTCTCGTTGCCGCACTCGAGCCAGGCGCAGGCCAATGGCGGCCAGCCGGTGGCGTTGTCGGACCTGCAGCCCGGCGACGTGGTGACCTTCTATTCCGACGCGTCACACAGCGGCATCTACGTCGGCGACGGCATGGTGATTCACTCGTCCACCTACGGCGTGCCGGTGCGGGTGGTGCCGATGAATGCCGCGGGCCCGATTCACGACGCCCGCCGTTACTGACCGTTTTCAGTCCAGGCAATTCCGTCGGTGGCGCCGATGGCTGCCGATCCTGCTGGCCTGGGTCTTTGTCGTTGAGATCGTGGTGGCCGCCGCAGGGCTAGATGCCCGCGATGGCCGGATAAGACCCGCACAGCTGGTGGCGCCCGCGCGCAGCCAACCGATCGCCGGGCGGGCGCCGCTGATCGTCGGTGACCGCCAGGTCCGCCTGATCGGCCTGGGCGGTGCGGCCGCCGACCGCCTGCTGGCCCGTATCGCGGCGCAGGTGCACACCGCGATCGACAAGGTCGAGGCATTCTGGGGAGTCGACTGGTCGCGCGACATCTCGGTGGTGGTCGCCGGCTCCGACGATCAGTTCCGTGCCGCCGCCGGTGGTGGCACGCCGGAGCAGTGGGCGGACATCGCCGCGATCACCGTCGCCGATCGCGTCGATCCCGCGCATCGGGTGGTCGTCGGCCAGCGCATCGTGTTCGCCCCGGGTGCTGCGACCATGAGCGACTCGGCGTTGCGAATTGTGTTGACCCACGAGCTTTTTCACTATGCGTCACGCGCCGACACCGCGCTCGACGCGCCGCGATGGCTGGCCGAAGGCGTCGCCGATTTCATTGCCCGGCCCAGTGGCCCGGTCCCCGCCGGACAGCGCTCGCGGCCCGTGTCGTTACCGTCGGACTTCGACCTGGACACCCCGGGACCGCAGCGCTCGCTGGCCTACGACCGCGCCTGGTGGTTCGCCCGCTTCGTCGCCGATACCTTCGGGACGCCGAAGCTGCGCGCCTACTATCTCGCCGTCTGCGGCGTCACCCGCGCCGACCCGTACACCGCCGGCCGCGACGTACTGGATATCGACCCGGCAGGCCTGCTCGCGCGCTGGCAGCAATGGATGGTCGGCTAGCCTAAGGCAAGTGAGCCGGGTTCTGCTGGTAACCAACGACTTTCCGCCGCGGCGTGGCGGCATCCAGTCCTACCTGCGCGAATTCGTCGGCCGGCTGGTGAACACCGGGTCGCACGCGGTGCTGGTGTACGCGCCGCAATGGAAGGGCGCGGACGCCTTCGACGCCGAAGCGGCCGGCTATCGGGTGGTGCGCCATCCGGGGACGCTGATGCTGCCGGGGCCGGCCGTCGATGCCCGGATGCGCCGGCTGATCGGCGATCACGGCATCGACACCGTGTGGTTCGGCGCGGCCGCACCGCTGGCGCTGCTGGCGGCGCGGGCCCGGCAGGCCGGCGCAACCCGGGTGCTGGCCAGCACGCACGGTCATGAGGTGGGGTGGTCGATGCTTCCGGTGGCGCGGTCGGTGCTGCGTCGCATCGGCAACGACACCGACGTGGTGACGTTCGTCAGCCGCTACACCCGGTCCCGGTTCGCGACGGCGTTCGGGCCCGCGGCCTCGCTGGAATACCTGCCGTCAGGAGTCGACACCGACCGGTTCCGCCCGGACCCGGCCGGGCGCACCGAGCTGCGCAACCGCTACGGACTGGGCGAGCGGCCCACCGTCGTGTGCCTGTCCCGCCTGGTCCCGCGCAAGGGCCAGGACATGCTGATCAAGGCGCTGCCGTCGATCCGGCAACGCGTCGACGGCGCCGCCCTGGTGATCGTCGGCAGCGGACCGTACCTGGACACGCTGCGCAAGCTGGCGCAGGGCTGCGGCGTGGCCGACCACGTGAGGTTCACCGGCGCGGTGCCCTCGGCCGAACTGCCCGCCCACTACGCACTGGCCGACGTGTTCGCGATGCCGTGCCGCACTCGCGGCGCGGGCATGGACGTCGAGGGCCTCGGCATCGTTTTCCTGGAGGCCTCGGCGACCGGCGTCCCGGTGATCGCCGGCGATTCGGGCGGAGCTCCAGAAGCCGTGCAGCACAACAAGACTGGACTCGTCGTCGACGGGAACTCGGTGCGCATGATCGGCGACGCCGTCACCGAACTGCTGGCCGACCCGGACCGGGCCGCGCTGATGGGCGCGGCCGGACGCGATTGGGTGACCACGCACTGGCGCTGGGACACGCTGGCGGCCCGGCTGGCCGACCTTCTGCGAGCCGACGATGTGGGCCGCGCTGGGGGCACCGCCCGCTCGCGGGGGACGGCCCGCTAGTCCTTCTCGTAGAGCGCCTCGATGTCGGAGGCGAACTTCTCGGCCACCACGTTGCGCTTGAGCTTCATCGTCGGGGTCAGCTCGCCGGTGTCCTCGGTGAAGTCGACCGGCAGGATGCGGAACTTGCGGATCGACTCGGCATGCGACACCGACAGGTTGGCCTGTTTGACCGCGGCGTCGATCTCGGCGACCAGATCCGGATCGGTGGCCAGATCGCCGACGGATGAGCCCTCGCCTTTGCTGTTGCGCTGCTTCCAGCCGTCGAAGGCCTCCGGGTCGATCGTGATCAGTGCTCCGACAAAGGGTTTGGCGTCCCCGACCACCATCGCCTGGCTGATCAACGGGTGCGCCCGCAGTTGGTCTTCCAGCACGGCGGGCGCGACGTTCTTGCCGCCGGCGGTGACGATGATCTCCTTCTTACGGCCGGTGATCTTCAGGAAGCCGTCCTCGTCGAGCGCGCCGAGGTCGCCGGTCTTGAACCAGCCGTCGGCGAACGCATCGGCGGTGGCCTGCTCGTTGCGCCAGTAGCCGCTGAACACCACGCCGCCGCGCACCAACAGTTCACCGTCGTCGGCGATGCGCATGCTGTTGCCCGGCAACAATGTTCCGACGGTCCCGATCTTGACCCTGCCGACCTGGTTGACCGTGATCGCCGAGCTGGTCTCGGTCAGGCCGTAGCCCTCGTGGATGGTCAGGCCCACACCCCGGTAGAAGTGCCCCAGCCGGGCGCCCAGCGGCGCGCCGCCGGACACCGACGCGTGGCAGTCGCCGCCCAGCGCGGCGCGCAGCTTGTGGTAGACCAACCGGTCGAACAGCGCGTGCTTGGCGCGCAGCAGCAGCCCGGGTCCGCCGTTTTCCTGCGCCTCGCTCCAGTCGACCGCGGTTTGCACGGCGCGGGCGAAGATCGGTCCCTTGCCGTCGTTGGCGGCGTTCTGCTCGGCCGTGTTGTAGACCTTCTCGAACACCCGCGGCACCGAGACCACGACCGTCGGCTTGAACACCGCGAACATCGGCAACAGGTTCTTGATGTCGCTGGTGAAGCCGACGGTCACCTTGTTGGCGAACGCGGACAGCGTCAGCGAGCGGGCCAGCACATGGGCCAGGGGCAGGAAGATCAGCAGCCGTTGCCCCTCGTCCAGCAGGGTAGGCAGGCACTCCTTGGCGCCCCGTGTCTCGTAGAGCAGGTTGGAATGGGTGAGCTGGCAACCTTTGGGACGTCCGGTGGTTCCCGACGTGTAGATCAGCGTCGCGGGATGCTCCGAGCGCAACGCCGCTTGGCGGGCGACCAGCTCCTCGGGGTCGGCCGACGCGCCGGCCTCGACGAGCTGTTCGAGTGCCTTGGGGCCCGACCCGTCGATGTGCAGCACCCGGCGCAGGGCGGGAAGTTCGCCGGTGAGTTCGGTGACCGTCGCGGCGTGCGCGTCGGTTTCGGCGAACGCCACCACGGCTTCGGAGTCCTTCAGCACCCAGCGCACCTGCTCGGCCGACGAGGTTTCGTAGATCGGGACGGTGACGGCGCCGATCGCCAGGATGGCCAGGTCGAGGATCGCCCACTCGTAGCGGGTGGCCGAGAAGATCGACACCCGGTCGCCGGGTTCCACGCCCAGCGAGATCAGGCCCAATGCCGCGGAGCGAATCTGCTGGGCGGCCTCGGCGCACGTGACGTCGGTCCACACCCCATCGATCTGACGTTGATAGATGACCAAGCTGGGGTCGTCGCGCTCGTGCTCGAAGACCATGGCCGCGATGTTGTCGTGCTCGCCGACGGAGAAGCGGGCAGGAACGCTGTACTCACGCACTCTTTTGACTCCGATTGGTCTGGTGACTGGTGGCCGGCTTGCTGTAACTCAGACTAATCGCGGTATTCGCGCAGCAACCAAGCAGTCGGTTGGGCGGCGTCACTGATTGCGGTCGCGGGCGCCCACGGCGCCGGCATGCCCTCGGCGACGTGTGGCGCACATTGATATGTGAAGCTGACACGATGCACAGCATCCAGATCGCGGACCAGACGTATGTCGCCGCCGACGGTGCACTGGTCGGCGCCGCGATCGGCGACCGGGCGTGCTGGAAACGGTGGTGGCCGGATCTGCGGTTGCAGGTCGTCGAGGACCGGGCCGAAAAGGGAATTCGCTGGGCGGTCACCGGGGCGCTGACCGGCACGATGGAGGTGTGGCTGGAGCCTTCGCTGGACGGGGTGGTGCTGCACTACTTCGTGCATGCCGAACCCACTGGCGTGGCGGCCCACCAGCTGGCCAAACTGAACTTGGCGAAAATGACGCACCGCCGTCGGGTGGCGGGTAAGAAGATGGCTTTCGAGGTCAAGGCGACAGTGGAACGGTCACGACCGGTCGGCGTTTCTCCGGTAGCTTAACTCCGGTCAAGGTTCGCCCGAAGAGTAGCGTTTCGGTCCGAAGGCGGGGTACTACCGGACAGGACCGGGCGGGTGCCCCCTCGCGGAGAGAAGGTAGCGGCCAGGTGGCGGAAAAGACGACCCAGACGATTCACATCGAGGCAGACCCCGGCACGGTGTTGCAGGTGATCGCCGACATCGATTCGTACCCGGACTGGATCTCGGAGTACAAGGAAGCCGAGGTTCAGGAGCGCGGGGACGACGGCTACCCGAAGACCGTCCGCTTCGTGATGGACGCCGGTGTCATCAAGGACACCATGGTGATGTCCTACCAGTGGCCGGCCGACCACAAGTCGCTGAGCTGGACCCTGGTCTCCAGCTCGCTGCTGCGCTCGCTTGAAGGGTCATATCGGTTGGCGGCCAAGGATTCTGGAACAGATGTCACCTACGAACTCTCGGTCGATCTGGCTATCCCGATGATCGGGTTGCTCAAGCGCAAAGCCGAGCGCAGGCTGACCGACACCGCATTAAAGGATCTGAAGAAACGAGTCGAGGCTGAGTGAGTCCGTTTCACCCACCCCTCCCGTTACCGGCGCCCGGATCAGCCTCTTCGTTGGGAAGGGCGGGGTAGGAAAATCCACCCTCGCTGCTGCCACCGCGGTCTGTGACGCGATCGAAGGGCAGCGCGTGCTGGTGGTCTCAACCGACCAGGCGCACTCGCTGGGCGACGTGCTCGGCATCCCCGTCCCGCCGAGCGGACGCGGCGAACCGGTTCGGGTGCTTGCCGGCCTGGAAACTGGGGGAGCCGCCGAGACGGGCAACGGATCGCTCGACGCGTTGGCGCTGGACACTTTAGCCCTGCTCGAGGCCCGCTGGCAGGAGGTGGTCACCGCGCTGGATCGCCGGTTCCCCGACTCCGAGCTGAGCAGTATTGCCCCCGAAGAACTTTCGGCGTTGCCGGGCATCCAGGAGGTGCTCGGCCTGCACGCGGTCGGCGAACTCGCGGCGTCGAGACGATGGGATCGCGTCGTCGTCGACTGCGCCTCGACCGCGGACGCGCTGCGCATGCTGACCCTGCCGGCCACGTTCGGGCTCTACGTCGAGCGCGCCTGGCCGCGCCATCGCCGGCTGTCCATCACCGCCGAAGACGCGCGCTCGGCCGCGGTGGTGGAGCTGATCGAACGCATCAGCTCCAGCGTCGAGCGGCTCAGCGCACTGCTCACCGACGGGGATCTGGTCAGCGCGCACCTGGTGCTGACGCCCGAGCGCGTGGTGGCCGCCGAGGCGGTCCGGACGCTGGGCTCGTTGTCGCTGATGGGGGTACGCGTCGAGGAGCTGATCATCAACCAGGTGCTGGTCGAGGACGAGTCCTACGAATACCGCAACCTGCCCGAGCACCCGGCGTTCTACTGGTACGGCGAGCGGATTTCCGAGCAGCGCGCGGTACTCGAGGAGCTCGATGCCACGATCGGTGACGTGGCGCTCGTGATGACCCCGCACTTGGCGGGTGAGCCGATCGGTCCCAAGGCACTGGGTGGGTTGCTCGACAGCGCGCGTCTTCGGCGTGGAGCCGCCCCACCAGGGCCGTTGCGCCCTATTGTGGATCTCGAGTCGGGGTCGGGACTTGGGTCGATCTACCGGATGCGGCTAACGTTGCCCCAGCTCGACCCCGGATCGCTGTCCCTGGGCCGGGTGGACGACGACCTGATCATCAGCGCCGGCGGGTTGCGGCGCCGGGTTCGGTTGGCGTCGGTACTACGGCGCTGCACGGTGCTCGACGCGCATCTGCGGGGCGGTGAGCTAACAGTTCGTTTTCGACCAGATCCGGAGGTGTGGCCTAAGTGAGCAAGCCGCACCCCGATATCGCGCCGGAACTACGCAAACTGGCCGAGGCGATTCTGAACGGAATCGATCCCGCCGTGCGCATGGCCGCGGCGCTGACCGCGGGCAACGGCGTCGGCACCGGCAAGTGTCAGCAGATCTGGTGTCCGGTGTGCGCGCTGGCCGCGCTGGCGACCGGCGAGCAGCACCCGCTGCTGACCGTGATCGCCGATCACAGCATCGCGCTGCTCGAGGTGATCCGCGCGATCGTCGACGACCTGGACCGCTCGTCCGGACCAACACCGCCACCGCCTCCGGACGGTCCGCCCGGCGGGGCCGAGGGCACCACCGCGGGCGAGGCCGAAGTGCGGACTCGCTATCAGCCCATCCCGGTCACAGTCGAAGACTGATCCTCAGGGTTTGGAAGTGGTCCCCTGGATCGCGGATGGGTACAGTTGGCGCAGAACACCGGCGGGTTTCGGGCGAGAGGGAGGGCCATGGCGTACTGGCTATTCAAGTACATCCTCCTAGGCCCGCTGTTGCAATTGCTTGGCCGGCCGAAAGTCGAAGGCCTGCAATATGTTCCGAGCACGGGCCCGGCGATCCTGGCCAGTAACCACCTCGCGGTGATGGACAGCTTCTTTTTGCCGCTGGTGGTGCGGCGGCGCATCACCTTCCTGGCGAAGTCCGAATATTTCACCGGCACCGGAATCAAGGGCTGGTTCAGCCGCTGGTTTTTCACCGCCGTCGGCCAGGTGCCGATCGACCGCACCAACGCCGACGCTGCACAGGCCGCACTGCACACCGCCCAGCGCCTGCTGGGCGAGGGCAAGTTGATGGGCATGTACCCCGAGGGCACCCGGTCGCCCGACGGCCGGCTGTACAAGGGCAAGACCGGGCTGGCCAGGCTGGCGCTGGAGACCGGGGTGCCGGTGATTCCGGTCGCGATGATCGGCACCGACGTCGTCAACCCGCCGGGCACCACGATGCTGCGCTTCGGCAAGGTGACGGTCCGGTTCGGCAAGCCGATGGACTTCTCCCGATTCGAGGGTCTGGCCGGTAACCGGTTCATCGAGCGGGCCGTCGCCGACGAGGTCATCTACGAGCTGATGGGTCTGTCCGGTCAGGAGTACGTCGACGTCTACGCCGCGACGGTCAAGAACCGCAGCAACGGCTCCAACGGTCAGGGGCCGGACGACGAGGCCGCGCGGATCCCCGAGACCGCGGTCGGCTAGGTCGCGACGTTCGCGTCGCGCAGCAGCTCATGGCCGGTGCCGGCAGCACTGCGCCCCTGCGAATCCCGCGCCGCGACCCGGGCGGTGACCGTGAGCCCCACCGTCACCAGCACGGCCAGCGCCCACCACACGTAGCCCATCCCGAGCAGCTGACGCCACCAGTTGGCGGTCTCCTCATGGTGCTTGGGCATCAGCTCGATCGGTGTCCAGTCGATGTACAACAGCGCCACTCCGGCCAGCGTCACGACAGCCAGCGCGATGTTGCGGCGCCGCCAGCCCAGGACCGCGGTCACCAGCAGCGTCGGCAGCACCCATACCCAGTGGTGTGACCACGACACCGGCGACACCATCAGTCCGAACAGGGCCACGCAGATGACCGCGAGCGTCGTCTCGCCGGCCTGTAACACCCGCCGCATCGCCCAGGTGGTCAAGGCCAGCACGGCCAGGCACAGGCCCACCCAGAGCAGGAAACGCAGGTGCTCGGAAAGCCCGATGCGGGCCAGCGCACCCGCGATGTTCTGGTCGGTGTTCAGCGCTGCGGAGCCGATCCGGTCGGTGTGGTGCACGGTGTGCGTCCAGTACTCCCAGGAGTCGTCCCAGGCCAGGATGAACCCGACGAGCGTCCAGATCGCGAACGACGTCATGGCCGTCAGTGCGGCGCGGAAGTCGCGGCGCACCAGGAAATACAGCAGGAACACCGCGGGGGTGAGTTTGAGCGCCATGCCCAGCCCCAGCAGCAGCCCGCGCGGCCAGGGCGTGCGGCGCGGCACGCAGTCGGCGATGACCAGCGTCATCAGCACGACGTTGATCTGGCCGAACGCGAAGTTCGAGGCGATGGGCTCCAGCCAGATCGAGGCCGGCGCCACCACCACGACGGCCAGCCACCAGCGGCGCAGCCAGGCCGGCCCGGGCACCAGCGTCGAGGTGTTCCACACGTCGAGGCGGGTCAGCACGATGACCGTCGACACGATCAGCAGCACCAGGGTCAACACCGTGATCGCGACGCTGGCCGCCGGCATGTGCAACCAGGCGAACGGGCAGAACACGATCGCGGCCAGCGGCGGGTAGGTGAACGGCAAATTCAGCCCGATCGGTGTGTGGAACAACACATCGCCGCGGTACAGCGGACGTCCGTCCAGCCAGGTCTGGCCGCCCATCTGATAGATGTCGATGTCGATGCGGTACGGCGTGTGCGCGAACAAGCCCCAGGCCGCGTAGCCCAGGGCCGCCGCGGCCAGCAGCCACAACAAGCCCCACAACAACGCCCGCCCCGGTCGGCTGCCCACAATGGGCGCCTGCGAATTACTCATGTTGTACATCAGCGTAATCGGTGTCGATGGTCGCGATGTCGCGCAGCGCGGCTCCCGCGTCGCTGCGAGATGCGGGCGTAGGTTGCAAAGGTGTTCCACTGGTTCGCGCCCAGAGTGGCTCACTGGTTCTCGCACGACATCGTCCACGGCGGCCGGCTGCCCCTGCTCTGCTGCCTGGTCGCCTTCATCTTGACCTTCTTCGTCACCCGGTCTTTCGTGCGCTTCATCCGGCACCGCGTCGCTGCCGGGCGCCCGGCCAGATGGTGGCAACCGCGCAACGTCCACGTCGGGGGAGTGCACATCCACCACGTGACGTTCGGGGTGGTGCTGGTGATGATTTCCGGAGTGTCGCTGGTGGCGCTGTCGGTCAACGGGCAGGAGCCCGAAAACACGTTGTCCGCAATATTGTTCGGTATCGGTGCGGCATTGGTGCTCGACGAGTACGCGCTGATCCTGCACCTGTCCGACGTCTACTGGGAAGAGGACGGCCGCAGCTCGGTGGACGCGGTGTTCGCCGCCGTGGCGGTGGCCGGGTTGCTGATCATGGGGCTGCACCCGTTGACGTTCTTCTTTCCGTTCTGGCACGGCACCGACTCGTTCGTCTGGCATGCCGCGGTCCTCGCCTCGATGGTGATGACGTTGCCGCTGGCGGTGGTGGTGGTGCTCAAGGGAAAGGTGTGGACCGGGCTGCTCGGCATGTTCATCGTGGTGTTGCTGGTCATCGGGGCGATCCGGCTGTCGCGTCCGCACGCGCCGTGGGCGCGCTGGCGATACACCACGGCGCCGGACAAGATGCGGCGCGCGCTGCAGCGGGAACGCAAATGGCGCCGGCCCGTCGTGCGGGCCAAGCTGTGGCTGCAGTGCGCGATCGCCGGCACGCCGCGGCTGCCCGACGAACGCCTGGTCGACGCTCAGCTCGACCACGACGTCCACGCCGCACCGCCGCCCGAGGGAACCGAGCCCATCCTGATCGGCAGCTAGCCTTTCTCACGTGCGGTACTTCTACGACACCGAATTCATCGAGGACGGCCGCACCATCGAGCTGGTCTCGATCGGAGTAGTCGCCGAAGACGGCCGCGAGTACTACGCCGTGTCCACCGAATTCAATCCCGAACGCGCCGGGGCCTGGGTGCGTGCCAACGTGTTGCCCAAGCTGCCACCGCCCGCCTCGCAGCTGTGGCGCTCGCGCAATCAGATTCGCCACGACCTGGAAGCTTTCTTCGGCATTGCCGGCGGCCAGGCCGCCGAACCGATCGAGCTGTGGGCCTGGGTGGCGGCCTACGACCATGTCGCGCTGTGCCAGCTGTGGGGCCCGATGCCGGGACTGCCCAAAGCCATCCCGCGCTTCACCCGGGAGCTGCGCCAACTGTGGGAGGACCGGGGATCGCCGCGGCTACCCCCGCGACACCGCGACGTCCACGATGCGCTGGTGGACGCCCGCGATCAGATGCGCCGGTTTCGGCTGATAGTGTCCGGCGACGATGTGGGCGCGTAAAGCGTTCTGCTAAGCAGCCCCAGCCCGACTGACGAATGGCCTTGGCCCTGGCTGGCCACAGATATCATGGACCGATGAACTGGACCGTCGACGTACCGATCGACCAGCTGCCGGCGCTGCCGCCGCTGCCCGCTGACCTGCGGACGCGGCTGGACGCTGCCCTGGCTAAGCCTGCCGCGCAGCAACCGTCGTGGCCCGACGAGCAGGCCGCCGCGATGCGCACGGTTCTGGAAAGCGTTCCGCCCGTAACGGTGCCGTCCGAAGTCGCGCGGCTGCAAGACCAACTCGCCCAGGTCGCCAAGGGTGAAGCCTTCCTCCTGCAGGGCGGCGACTGCGCCGAGACGTTCGTCGACAACACCGAGCCGCACATCCGCGGCAACGTGCGCACCCTGCTGCAGATGGCGGTGGTGCTGACCTACGGCGCCAGTCTGCCGGTGGTCAAGGTGGCTCGCATCGCGGGTCAGTACGCCAAGCCCCGGTCGGCCGATATCGACGCGCTGGGACTGAAGTCCTACCGCGGCGACATGATCAACGGCTTCGCCCCGGACGGCGCTGCGCGCGAGCATGACCCGTCGCGGCTGATCCGTGCCTACGCCAACGCCAGCGCCGCGATGAACCTGATGCGGGCGCTGACGTCGTCGGGGCTGGCTTCGCTGCACGGGGTCCACGACTGGAACCGGGAGTTCGTCCGCACCTCGCCGGCGGGCGCCCGGTACGAGGCGTTGGCGGCCGAAATCGACCGCGCGTTGAGCTTCATGAGCGCGTGCGGCGTGGCCGACCGCAATCTGCAAACCGCCGAGATCTACGCCAGCCACGAGGCGCTGGTGCTCGACTACGAGCGCGCGATGCTGCGGCTGTCGGAAAGTGAAGACGGCGACCCGCAGCTCTACGACTTGTCGGCGCACACGGTGTGGATCGGGGAGCGGACCCGCCAGCTCGACGGCGCGCATATCGCGTTCGCGGAGGTGATCGCGAACCCGATCGGCGTCAAGCTGGGCCCGACGATGACGCCCGAGCTGGCGATGGAGTACGTCGAGCGCCTCGACCCGCACAACAAGCCGGGCCGGCTCACGCTGGTCAGCCGGATGGGCAACAACAAGGTCCGCGACCTGTTGCCGCCGATCATCGAGAAGGTGCAGGCCACCGGTCACCAGGTGATCTGGCAGTGCGACCCGATGCACGGCAACACCCATGAATCGTCCACCGGATACAAGACCCGTCACTTCGACCGCATCGTCGACGAGGTGCAGGGCTTCTTCGAGGTGCACCGCGCGCTGGGCACCCATCCCGGCGGCATCCACGTCGAGATCACCGGCGAGGACGTCACCGAGTGTTTGGGTGGGGCACAAGACATTTCGGACCACGACCTGGGCGGCCGTTACGAAACGGCATGCGACCCGCGGCTGAACACTCAGCAGTCGCTGGAGCTGGCGTTCCTGGTCGCCGAGATGCTGCGCGACTAGCTTCGCGCGGCGGCTCGCTCCCGTTGCGGCACAACCGAAGCCGTGGCCGCACGATTTTTTCTCCGGGAAAATCGCGCCCGCACGTTGCCCCACATGATGCGGGGCAGCAGGGCGGGATCCCGCAGCCGTGACGGCGGGTCGACGAAGTTCGAAACGCGAAAGAAGCGTTCGGTCAGCACGACGTCATGGGCAGCGGCGTTCAGTGCCGCGTTGGATAGCCAGCCCCGCAGCCGTGTTCTGGCGGATTTTCGGTCGCGAGTCGGGGAAGGGACTCGCGACCGGGCCTGATTGGCGACCCAGGTCGCTCCGATGTAGCGCGCCGTGGCGCGAAAATAGCGTTGCGCAAGGGCCGTATTGCCGCCGGAGCTCAGGCACTCGCGCAGGGTCAGCGCTTCCAGCGCGGCAATCGTCATGCCCTGACCGTGGGTCGGGTCGAGGCTGCAGAGCGCGTCGCCGATCACCAGCAGACCCGAAGGGAAGCTGGGCATCTGGTCGTAGCGCCGCCAGAGGGCGGCGGTGTGGCGATAGGTGACGGCCTCCCCGATGGGGTGCGCCTGGCGCAGACCCTCGACGATGGCCGGGGGCAGCGAGGGCGTGGCCAACTCGAGCAGCTCTGCGAAATCGGTTGGCAGCTCTGCGGAGTCGGTGTGCTGGCCGATCGCCAGCATCCAGGTGTCGTGCTCGCACGCCAGCAACAGGCCACCGGGCTTGCCGTCACCCGGAATGAACAGCACCAGCCGCTGGGCGATGGATCCCTCAGGGACACTTATGTGTTGGCTCGAGTAGCCAAGCCTGGACACTTCCCGGTCCTCGGTGGGACGTGGGAAACCCAGCCGTTCTAGAAACGCCGGGGTGCGCGCGGCCCGGCCCATCGCGTCCACTACCAGATCGGCGTCCAGCGTCGTGACAAAACCGTTGTAGCGTCTGATGATTCGCACCCCATTGACGATGTCTGAGGTGTTGACCAGTTCGGCGACGTCGTGTCCGTCGAGAAACGTGACGTTGGGTAAGGCCTTGACGCGTCGGCGCAGATGAAACTCCACGAACGGCCGGCTCGCCAGGTAGAGGGCCAGCGCGTCCGGATCGGCGAATCTGCCGGATCGCTTGAACTCATAGCGCCCGAAGCGCACATAGAAATTCGACAGGTCGCCGTCGTCGACGACTACCGCCCCGGCTCGGGCGAGGTCCTCTAATAGTCCGGGAAACAATTCGTCCAGCACCTGCAGGCCACGGCTGTGGAAGTTATGCACATGGCGGCCCTGGGGGATGCCCCTGCGGTGGCAGGGGTAGTCCGGCAACCTGTCCCTTTCGATCACGCTGACCGAGTCGTAGAACTCCGAAAGTACGCGCGCCGCAAGTAAACCCGCCATTCCGGCGCCCAGTACGACCGCGTGTTCGCCGAGCCGGTGCGGCGAGTGAATGCTGAGCATTGTCGAACCCATGCAGCGATACGCTACACGAAAATTAAGAAAAATAAGAGATTCCTGAGGTTACTTTAAGATTCGTGTCGCGACCGTGACGTCGCGTCGGCCGGCCCTTGCTGTCACCCAGCGTTTACGTCGTTTTGCTGGCGCCCGGCCACGAGCGCAGTTATTCTATGGCCGTTGAAAAAAATTCAATGACTATTGAAATAACCGTGCGCGCTCGGGAGGCCTGACCACATGGACTTCGCGTTGCTACCTCCGGAGGTCAATTCCGGGCTCATGTACGCCGGCCCCGGGTCGGGGCCGTTGCTGGCTGCCGCGGCGGGTTGGGACGCGTTGGCCGCGCAGCTGGAGTCGACCGCCAGTGGCTATGCGGCCGAGCTGGCCGGATTGACCGGCCAGGCGTGGTCGGGCCCCTCGTCGCTGCTGATGAGCGCCGCGGCCACGCCGTATGTGGAGTGGTTGTCCACTGCCGCGGCACAGGCCGCGCAGACCGCGGCGCAGGCCTGCGCGGCGGCGGCGGCTTACGAGGCGGCGTTTGCGATGACGGTGCCGCCGCCGGTGATCGCGGCCAACCGGGCGCAGTTGATGGCGTTGATCGCCACCAATTTTTTCGGGCAGAACACCCCGGCGATCGCGGCCACCGAAGCCCAATACATGCAGATGTGGGTTCAGGACGCCACCGCTATGTACGGGTATGCGGCCGACTCCGAAATCGCCAGCACCCTGACCTCGTTCGACGACCCGCCCCAGACCACCAACCCGGCAGGCCAGGGCGCCCAGGCCCAGACAGTGGGGCAGGCGACCGGCAACGCCACACAGCAGCTGGCCACCAGCAATGCCACGATGCACACACTGAGCTCCACCACGGCCGACACCACCGGGCCCGTCGCCCCGGGCCAGACAGTGACCGTGTCGCCGGGCGGCACGATCAACGTCGGCACTGACACGGGCGTGTTGATCAACAGTGGCGAGATCACAGTCACCGGCCCCGGCACCAACCTCATCACCTACGGCTCGGTAATTATGAACCCCGGCAGCACAATTCACACGATCATCGACTGCTCCGCGGACGGCGTTCTGGTCCCCGCGGGCGTTGACTTCAGTGCCGGAGCCGACCCAGTCGTCCTGACTCCCGGGTCTTTTCAGGAGGTTCTGGTCACCCTGATCAACGGCTCCGCCACCCTCCCCGGTGTCGGCGTGGAGCAGACCGCCATCCAGACCTTCGCGAACACCGCCACCGCAATCGCCGGCCCCGCGGGTGCGTCCATCACCAACGCGTTCGGCACGGTCACCATCGCCTCCGTCAGCCCCGTCGTCCCCAGCTCGTCGGGCGCAGTGGGGGCCGCCCCGTTGGGCGGGCTCGCCGCGCCGGGCCTGGCGGGCACCGCGGCCATTCAGCCGCAGCTCAATGTGGATGGGCTGCTGGAATGGGCGCAAGCGGTTGCCGGTTGAGGTAGGTCGGTCAAGATCATTTGCTCAAACTCACCGATGCCGCACGCTCAAGATCGCGGGCCAACGGATACCTCGGTCGACTGTCGACGGTCACACCGGACGCGAAGTGCTCCGCGAGCAAGACGCGTTCACCTACCGGGTGACACCCGGTAGGTGAACGCTCGATCGATTGAGGTGTACACCCCGCCCGGGGTAGGGGCGGGCAGCCGTCAAGGGAGTGTTATTCCTGTATTGCGAAGTGCCGCTTAGGTATTCGGTGCGGAGCAGATTACCCGGCTGCAACCCCGAGTGGCGGTTCAACACTGGCCGCGGTGGGAACGCATCCGGTCGCGGCGACGGCGGTGAACGCGAGCACCGCCGCGACGACGATCTTTGTGGCTAGACCTGACATGACGACTCCGTTCATCTGACTTCCTGGAAGGACGGTAGCTCAAACGCCCCTTTTTTTCAATAGCCATTGAAATAAGAAAAGTTTGCGGGCATAGTGCTACGCGGACGGGTCCGTCTGGGCGTTGCGGTGAACAAGTACCTTTGGGCGCGTTGGCGCTCGGTCCGCGGTGCAGACGCCTGCCGAGCGCCGGCATCGCGGCACTGTCGCCGCTGTCCGAGCCCACCAGAGAACTCGGCCACGGGATTGGTCATCGTGGCGGAAGTGAAAGGGAAGGTAGTCACGTGACGTCTAAGGTTCCGCCGGCCCAGGTTGCCCGAGTCGTTGAGCGGGCCCGCCACCATCTGTCGCGGCTGCGCCAACGTTCCGCTCCGCATGCGGCGGTGATGATGGAATTGATTCTGAACGCGTGGGTCGCTCAGTCGATCGCGTCGGCGGCCGATCTTGGCGTGGCGGACGCCTTGGCCGGTGGCCCGCTGTCCGCCGAGGAACTGGCAAACCGCGTCGGCGCCGACCCCGACGCTGTGCGCAGACTCCTGCGGGCGCTGATCGGCATCGGCATTTTCCGTCAGCGCCGCGACGGGCGTTACGCACTCACTCCGCTGGCGGAAACACTGCGCACCGACGCGCCCGTGTCGATGGCGGGGATGGCGCGGTGGGTCGGGTCGCCGCAGCATCGGGAGCATTGGAGCCACCTGACCGATGCGATCCGGACCGGGCAGCCGGTGGTTCCCGAGCTTCGCGGAAAACCGATTTTCGAATACCTGGCCGACGAGGCGGAGCTGGCAGAGACCTTCAACTCGGCCATGACCAATCTGTCCGAGTTCGCGATCGTGCCCCTGACCGCGGCCTACAACTTCAGTGCCTTCGGCACGATCGTCGATGTCGGCGGCGGACACGGCCGGCTGTTGGCGGCGATTCTCCAAGCTGCTCCGAATTCGCGCGGCGTGCTGTTCGACCTTCCCGAGGTCGTGGCGGGCGCACCGGCGTTGTTCCGCAAGTACGGAGTCGACGACCGCGTCCGGATCGAGGAGGGGTCGTTCTTCGATTCGGTGCCGGAAGGCGCCGACGCGTACGTGCTCAAGAGCGTCATCCACGACTGGGCCGAGGAAGACGCGGTACGCATCCTGAAGAACGTCCGTGCCGCGGCCCGCACCGGCGCGCGACTGTTGCTCTGCGAGTTCGTCATTCCCGACCACCACCGCGACTTCCATGGCAAGTGGGTGGATATCGAGATGCTGGTCGTCGCCGGCGCGCGCGAACGCACCGCGGCCGAGTACGCCCGGCTATTCGATCAGGCCGGTTTCCGGCTGAACAGGGTTGTCGAGACCGTGTCGCCGCTCAGCATCATCGAGGCGATCGCGGAGTAGCCGGGGTGGCCGCGCGCGGCTTCCCCTTCTTTCGCGGCGCCTTGGCCGGCTGTTGCGATGGCAGGTCCAGCCCCAGCTCATCGGCGGGGGCGGTTAAGAACCGGTGCACCACCGGCCCCAACAACCGGACCACGTCGTCAACCCCGAGCGACGACAGCGGCGGCACGCGCATGATGTAGCGCAGCATCGCGGTGCCGACGAGGTTGGTCGCGGCCAGCATCGCGCGCAGCCGTGTCTCGTCGCCACCGCCCATGGCGCCGGACACCGCGGTCATCAGGTAGTCGTGCAGGAAACCGCGAAATGCTTCGTTGGCATCGCTGTTGGACGTCGCCGACTGCACGATCGAGGCCATGCTCGCGGCGCTATCGGGCTGTTCCCAGATACTCAGGTAGGCCCGTAGCACGCGGTAGCCCAAGTCGTCGTCTTTCTCGGCGAGCACGCTTGTCAGCAGATCGGACGGCAGCACCAACTTCATCGACTCGCGAAACAACTCCGCCTTCGAGCCGAACAGATAGAGGACCATCGACGGATCGACTCCCGCGTCGTCGGCAATCGCTCGCAGGGTCGTCCTGTCATAGCCGTTGATCGCGAACTGGCGCTTTGCCGCGCGTAAGACCGTGTCGCGCGACACCGGCTCACCTTGGCGCCGGCCGCGTCGCTTCGTCATTTCCCCAGGTGAGGACACGGGCGAACCATATCATTTCAACCGATATTGAAAAGGTATCCAGTAGCCGTGGGTCGCGCGTCTCCGGTCACAGCAGGCCGCTCAGGTTGCTGCCCAGCGTCCATCCGGCCGTCGCGGCCAGGCCCGTCAACGCCAGCACCAGCGCCACCCAGATCAGCACCATACGGCGGCTGTTTTGACGTGCCACCGCGAATTCGCTCAACGCGATGCCGGCGAATTCGCCTGTGACGGGCTGGTTTTCGTAATCGTCCTCGGGTTCGGCGTCGGCCTCGGCGCGGGGTTGCGGCTCCGACCAGTCGGCGGGTCCGCGCGTCAGCTGACGGGTGGGCTGCCGGATCGGAGCCGGCGCAGGCGGCGCCGGGGGCGGCTGTTCACTGCGCCGGCTGTGGTGCAGCGCCGCCGAGCGGTGCTGGGCGGAATTGCGCGGTGCCGGCACCCGGAAGTCGGGCAGGTCCAACTCCTCGGCGATCGCCTCCACGTCGGCGAGCATCTCGATCGCGTCGGCGTAGCGCTCGGCCGGGTCGCGCGCGGTCGCGCACGCCACGAAGTCGTCGAACTGCGTGGGCACGCCTTCGATCACGCTGCCGGGACGCGGGACGTCGTGGTCCAGTCGCTGGTAGGCGATCGACAGCGGGGAGTCGCCGGTGAACGGCACACCGCCGGTCAGCAGCTCGTAGGTGAGGATCCCGGCGGAGTAGACGTCGCTGCGCGGGCCGGCATTGCCGTCGCGCACCTGTTCGGGCGACAGGTAGGCCGCGGTGCCCAAGATGACGCTGGTCGAGGTGATGCCGGCCGCCGCGACTGCACGCACCAGCCCGAAATCGGCGATTTTGACGTCGCCCTCGTCGGAGATCAGCACGTTCTCGGGCTTGACGTCGCGATGCACCAGCCCGGCGCGGTGCGCGGCGGCCAGCCCGCCCAGCACCGGCCGCAGCACCGCCACCACCGCATGGGGTGGCATCGGGCCGCGTTCGGCCAGCAACTCGCGCAGGGTGCCGCCCTCGATCAGCTCCATCACCAGAAACGGGTGCCGCGCGTCCAGGCCCTGGTCATAGACGGCGACCAGTCCCGGGTTCTTCAGCCGGGCTACCGTGCGTGCCTCGAGCTGAAACCGGTGCAGGAACTGGCTGTCGCCGGCATACCGCGAATCCATCACCTTCAGTGCGACCGGACGGTCCAGCCGGACATCGATGCCGCGGTAGACCGTCGAGGTGCCGCCGCTGGCGATCTTGCCCTCGACCAGGTAGCGGCCCTCCAGCAACGCGCCGTCCAACGGGTCGCCCGTCGCGGGTCTGGTCACGGGGCCATCGTAGGTGCGGGCCGGCGGTTGGCGAGGAGAACATCCGCTCAAGGCACCTCCGCACCGGCTACCACCGCCTACACTTGCGCCGTGGGCAGCATTCCGGCCGGCGACGATGTTCTGGATCCCGACGAGCCAACCTACGACCTGCCCCGGGTCGCCGAGTTGCTCGGCGTGCCGGTGAGCAAGGTGCAGCAGCAGCTGCGAGAAGGTCACCTGCTTGCGGTGCGACGCGCCGGGGGCGTGGTGATACCGCAGGTCTTCTTCACAAATTCCGGCGAGGTGGTCAAAAGCCTGCCGGGGTTGCTGACGATCCTGCACGACGGCGGCTATCACGAGACCGAGATCGTCCGCTGGCTGTTCACCCCCGATGCGTCGCTGACGGTGACGCGCGACGGCAGCCGGGATGCGCTCAGCAACGCTCGTCCCGTCGACGCGTTGCACGCCCATCAGGCCCGCGAGGTGCTGCGCCGGGCCCAGGCCATGGCGTACTGAGCGGCCTACTACACGGCCAGCGGCTCTTCGGCCTGTTCAGCGGGCGCTTCCGGGGCGCGGTACAGCGCCCGCCAGGCAATCAGCGCGGCCGCCGTGGCCAGCCCGAAGTGCGTCCAGGAATACATGCCGTGCGACCCGTCGGGTTTGAAGATCACCATGGCCCAGGTCGAGAGCCCGCCGATGACCGCGATCCACCGTCGCGACTGCGCCAGCGGGGAAGCCACCGCCAGCGGCCAGGAGTAGTACCACGGCAGGGCGGCCGGCACGAACAGCACCACGATCAGCATCGACCACGCCATCCCGGTCAGCGCGCCCCGGTCGTCGCGACGGTAGCGCCACCACAGCAGCGGCAGGGACACCGCGATGATCACGATGCCGATGAAGCGGGTGACGCGCAGCGTGGCATAGAAGTTGACCGGGACGAAACCGTTGACGGCCCAATGGATCACATTCGCAGCGGCCGTCGGCACGGTCAGCCAGTTGATGATCTTCACCGAGCCGGCCAGCGCGGTCAGCCAGCCCAGGCCGACGCCGGCCACCGCGGACAAGATGGCGAACACCGCGACGAAGATCACCAGGCCCATCGCGGTGGCCGTCGCGAAGGCCCGCAGTGGGCGGTAGCCGCGTTGGTCGCGCAGGTGCCGCATCCACACCCAGACCAGAAACGGCAACGACAGTGCCGCGGTGGCTTTGACCGCCACCGCGATCGTGACCAGGGTGATGCCCAGGGCGTGGCGGCGGGCGAAGGTCAGCGCGACACCGGCGGTCATCAAACCCACCATCAGCATCTCGTTGTGCACCCCGCCCATCAGATGGATCAGCACCAGCGGGTTCAGCACACAAATCCACAACGCGGTCGCGCCGCTGGTGCCGATGTGGTGAGCCAGTCGGGGAGCGGCCCAGATCAGCAGCGCCAGGCCCGGCAGCATGCACAACCGCAGCAGCATGGTGCCGAGGATCACGTGATTCCCGGCCACCACCGTGACGAGCTTGGCTATCAGGATGAACACCGGACCATACGGAGCGGTGGTGATCGTCCAAATCGGGCTTACGTTGTCCAGCAACACATTCGGATTCGCCACCGGACCAACGGCATAAGGATCGAAACCGTCGCGCAGCAGCGCGCCCTGGGCCAGGTAGGAATAGGTGTCGCGGCTGAAGACCGGCACCGAGAGCAGTAGCGGCGCCAGCCAGAAACCGGTGGTGGCGCGCATCATGAATTCGGTGGTTTCGCCGGCTACCACGCGGCGGCCCAGTGCCAGCCACGCGATCAGCATCAGCGCCACACCCGTCCACAGCATGATCGACGACAGCACCAGCCCGTGGCCAAATCGCAGCCATGACATGTGGATTGACTCCAGTAGTGGGTCGTGTGGCTTGGTGCTTCCGGCCCCCAGCCCGCCGGCGGTGATCAGCAGCGAACCCAGGAAGCCCAGCTTGGCGGTGCGGGCCTGCGGTGCGGAGGCGAACTCCTTCAGCTCCGAAAATCGCTGCGCAACAGTTCTTTTCGCTGCGGGCGCTCCGGTGTCCGGTGTGGTCATCGGCTCAGGCGGACCGGTCGGTGGCCATCCTGGCCAGTTCGCAGAGCCCCGCCTTGGCCGCATCGCTGACGGGAGCGGCGGCGAGCTCGGCCAGCGCCCGCTGGGTCAGCGTGGCGATGCGCTGCTCGACCGCGGCCAGCGCACCCACCGACTCGATCACGTCGCGCAGCTCGGCCACTTGGGACTCGGTCAACGGTGCGCCGATGGAACTCCGTAACAGGCTGGCCGCCAAGGGGTTTGACTTATCCGCCAACTCCATTGCCTCGGCCAGCAGCACGGTGCGCTTGCCGGAGCGCAGATCGTCACCCGACGGCTTGCCGGTCACCTTCGGATCGCCGAATACGCCCAGCACGTCGTCGCGCAGCTGGAACGCCACGCCCAGGTCGGTGCCGAGCCGGTCGAAGATGGCCTGCACGTCGGGCCGGTCGGCGGCGACCGCGGCGCCGAGCTGCAGCGGTCGTGTCACGGTGTAGCACGCCGTCTTGAACGTGGCGACGTTCATCGGCAACGAGATCGACTCCGAGGCGCTGGCTTCGGCGACGATGTCGAGGTATTGCCCGCCGAGCACCTCGGTGCGGATATCGGCCCAGACCCGCCGGACCCGGCGCTGCGTATCCGCGGGCAGGTCGGCGCCGAACACGATGTCGTCGGCCCAGGCCAGGGCGAGGTCGCCGAGCAGGATGGCCGCCGAGATTCCGAACCGCTCCGCCGAGCCCCGCCACTGGCGGTCGCGGTGCGTCGCAGCGAAGTGGACGTGCACCGTCGGCCGGCCCCGGCGGGTGGCGGAGTCGTCGATGACGTCGTCATGAACCAGTGCGCAGGCCTGCAGCAGCTCCAGCGCGGAAAACAGCAGCAGCACGTGCGCGTCGGGTTCCGCGTCGGCCACCGCGCGCCATCCCCAATACGCGAAGGCGGGCCGTAGCCGCTTGCCCCCGTTGAGTACGAAGTCTTCGAGCGCGGAGATCAACGCGGCGTAGTCGGCGCCGATGTAGGCGGTCTCCGCACGCCGCGCGTGCAGGTACCGGCGAAGTTGTTCGCCGATCGCGCCGGTCAACTCGACGGTTGCCGCTGCTGCTGGGGTTTTCAGGCTCAGCGCGGCGCCCCTTTCTCCCTCGGCATGCTCCGGTGTTCTTTAGGCCCGACCAGTGTATTCGCCGTCATAGTGATGGCCGTCTCCCCATGACCGCCGGTCCCCGCCAGGCCGGGCGGTAACCCGGCGCCCCTATGCTGGCGAGGTGCTGTTCGTCCGAGGGAAAGGAGCCGCGTGACTCTCAACACCGTCGCGCTCGAGCTGGTGCCGCCGAACGTGGACGAGGGTCGGGAGCGGGCGCTGGACGAGGCGCGCAAGGTCCTGCAGTACTCCGCGGAATCCGGTCTGGCCGGCCGCATCCGTCATGTGATGATTCCCGGCATCATCGCCGAGGACGACGACCGTCCTATCGCGATGAAGCCAAAGTTCGACGTCCTGGACTTCTGGTCGGTGATCAAGCCCGAACTGCCGGGGATCAGCGGCCTCTGCACGCAGGTCACCGCGTTCTTGGACGAATCGACGCTGCGTGGGCGGCTGACTTCGCTCACCGAGTCCGGCATGGAAGGCGTCGTGTTCGTCGGCGTCCCGCGCACGATGAACGACGGCGAGGGCTCCGGCGTCGCGCCGACCGACGCGCTGTCGATCTATCGCGACCTGGTGCCCAACCGCGGCGTGATCCTGATCCCGACCCGCGAGGGTGAACACGGCCGGTTCAACTTCAAGTGCGACCGGGGCGCCACCTACGGCATGACCCAGTTGCTGTATTCCGATGCGATCGTGGGCTTTTTGACCGAGTTCGCCAAGACGACCGATCACCGGCCCGAGATCTTGCTGTCGTTCGGCTTCGTGCCGAAGATGGAGAACAAAACCGGGCTGATCAATTGGCTTATCCAGGATCCGGGCAATGCCGCGGTGGCCGCCGAGCAGGAGTTCGTCAAGCAGCTGGCGGGTCGCGAACCGCCGCAGAAGCGCCAGATGATGCTCGACCTGTACAAGCGGGTGATCGACGGCGTCGCCGAGCTTGGTTTTCCGCTGAGCGTTCACCTGGAGGCGACGTACGGGTTGTCCGGCCCGGCCTTTGCGACCTTCGCCGAGATGATCGATTACTGGTCGCCGGCCCAGCGCGTCTAACTCGGCGGCTGATTGCCCGGGGTGGTGAACCGCTCCGAGCGGTCCCGGCTCATCCAGGCCAGGAGCGCGACCACGCCCGCCGCCGCGAACGATGCGATGCCCAGCCATACCCCGGCGCCGGTGAAGGAACGGGTGTTCGGATCGGTGTAGCGCGCCTGGGCGGTCATCGTGCTGACTACGCCCGGCTTGAGCTTCCACGACACGGCGTCGGGATCGACGCGGTCGCCGTTGGTCGACGTCACGACGCCGGGAAAGGCGACGGTCAGCTCGACGTCGGCATCCGGGTCGGTCAGCGACGTCAGATCCGCGCGGCCTTCCAGGATCACCACGTTGCCGTTGCGGCGCAGGGAGACATTGACGCCGGCCGCGTCGGAGTTCATGTTCGCCAGCTGCGGCAACTCCCCGAACGTCAGGTCGGAGAACACCGCCTGCGACCCGACGTAGCCGTCGCTGTCGTAGTTCGACACCGCGACCTTCTGATTGAAGGGCAGGTTGTTGGTGTCCAGCTGCGGGCCGGTGTCCTTTGGCGTCTTCGGTTTGGCCGCCGCGATGATCTCCCCGGACACCAGGTCGTCGGGCGAGATCGTCAGCGAGGCTCTGGCCCGCAGGCATCCGGTCGCCAGGGGAACCAGGAGCATCAGCATCGCGATGGCCAGCACGCGAGTGGTTGCTCGACGTCGGCGTGGGGGAGAGCTGGCGCGCACCAGGTTATCGTGCCAGATCAGGTGTGACGCTTGCCCACGTCGTCGGCCTGCCGGTGCGCCGGGCGGTGCCGTCAGAGCGGCAGCGAGCGGCCCAGGATCGCGAATGCCCGTGGGTCACCGGCGAAGTGGTAGCGGCGGACGATGTCGTTGAAGCCGAGTCGCCGATACAACCGCCAGGCTCGATTGGCCTCCCCGTTGGTTTCCGGCGTCGAGAGCAGGACGTTGCGCTCACAGCGGCCGGCGAGCAGCCGGCGGGCCAGCGCCTCGCCGATGCCGCGGCCCTGGGCGCGCGGATGAATGTGCAGTTCGGTCAGTTCGAAATAGCTGTTCATCAGCTGCGCGATCTCGTGAGCCGGCAGACCGCCGCGCTGCATGCCCAAGACAACCTGCTGCTGCCACCATTGGCCCGGCGCCCCGGGATAGCCGTAGGCCACCCCGAGCAGCGGCGCATCGCTGAGTTCGGACGCCGACGGCACACCGGCGCCCTCGGCCGCGTCCGCCTCGACCGCGGCCGCGGCCTGCCAACCGCGCCGGCGGATGTGTTCGAGCCACATGCCCGCACGCTGATTCTCGGTACCGCGCGGGTAGCGCATCGCGTCGACGTAGACCCCGAGGGCCTCACTGAGACGGCGCTCCATATCGTTCGGCGGCAGATCGATGAGGAATATCGCCAACTCGCGCTGTCCTCCTCGTCGCAGTGAGCGGGCCTGGCGCACTGCGGTCGTCGTCGGCCCCGTGCCCGTATCGCCATTATCGGGTCCGGGACCGATCGGCGGACGGGCGGTGGTGGCAACCAGCCGGCCGCTGCGTCGGTTTCGGCAAGGGTGTTGTAACGCATCGGCGTTGCGGCCCGATGATTGTCGGGAAGCAACGGAGATAGAATCGCGGACGAACCAGTGGTACGGGTCAGATTGACCTCGTATCATTTGACTTAGTTGCCCATACAATGGGCATCCGCGTGCTATCGATAGTTACGTGTCAGTCTGTCGGCAAGGAGGGACGAATGCCACTCTCCGATCATGAGCAGCGGATGCTCGATCAGATCGAGAGCGCTCTCTACGCCGAGGATCCCAAGTTCGCTTCGAGCGTACGGGGTGGGGGGTTCCGCGCACCGACCGCGCGGCGCCGTCTGCAGGGTGCGGCGCTCTTCGTTATCGGTCTGGCGATGCTGGTTTCCGGCGTGGCGTTCAAGGCCACGATGATTGGCAGCTTCCCGATTCTCAGCGTCGTAGGCTTCATTGTGATGTTCGGTGGTGTGGTGTTCGCCATCACCGGCCCACGGATGTCCGGGCGCCCCAACCAGCCTGGGCCGGTGCAGGGCTCGCGCCAACGCCGCAACAAGGGTGGCGGGGGCTCGTTCACGAGCCGCATGGAGGATCGCTTCCGCCGCCGCTTCGACGACTAACCGGACGCCAGACCAGACGGGGTAGCCAACGGCTGCCCCGTTTTTTGGTGCCACCCGTTCTCGCTGTGTCGCGCCGCTGATTCCCGATTGAGTCCCAATCGAGTCTTCGGTATGTGGGCGGTGCCCCACTGCGCCCCACCTCTTGCCCCACCGGTCCCCACGCGCCGGTTTTAAGCCCGTGAAGTGGGGGTTTGCGGGCTCATGAGCGGGTCGCGAGACGAGCTCGGCGTCCTTCGGATGCGGCCAGACGTGCCGGTAGTGGCAGATCAGCAGCGAAACACCCCCGCGACACCCCTTTTATGGGGCAAAGTGGGGGACTGTGGGGTATGGTGGCTGAAGTGTTTGGGCGAGCCGAGAACCGGCCTCGACAGGAGGTGAGCTGGTGTTTCTCGGCACCTACACGCCCAAGCTCGACGACAAAGGGCGACTGACGTTGCCCGCCAAGTTCCGCGACGCGCTGGCAGGGGGGTTGATGGTCACCAAGAGCCAAGACCACAGCCTCGCCGTCTACCCGCGAGCGGAATTCGAGCAGCTGGCCCGCCGGGCGAGCAAGACGTCTCGAAGCAACCCGGAGGCCAGGGCGTTCCTGCGCAATCTGGCCGCCGGAACCGATGAGCAGCATCCCGACGCCCAGGGCCGCATCACCCTGTCGTCCGACCACCGGCGCTACGCGAACCTCTCCAAGGACTGCGTGGTGATCGGTGCGGTCGACTACCTGGAAATCTGGGATGCCCAGGCCTGGCAGGACTACCAGCAAACGCACGAAGAGAACTTCTCCGCGGCCAGCGATGAAGCACTCGGCGACATCATCTGAGGCGCATGCCCGTGCATCGTGGCCTCTGCCCGAACCGACCCTGGCGTACTTCCCCAACGCCTGGTTCGTAACTTCGGACAGGGACCTCGGTGCAGGGGCGCGTCTTTCTAAGGCCGTCCCTCGTTCTGACGAGTTTCTCCAGACCCGGGGAGGTGTTGCGGTGGCTGACAAGGACTTCGGGCATGTACCCGTGCTGCTGGAGCGCTGCGTCGAACTGCTCACCCCAGCCTTGACCCGCCAACACCCCGACGGGTCGGGCGCGGTGCTCGTCGACGCCACCCTCGGCGCGGGCGGCCACGCGCAACGATTCCTGACCGACCTTCCGGGTCTGAAGCTGATCGGCCTCGACCGCGATCCCAGCGCGCTGGAGATCGCCGGCGCGCGGCTGGCGCCATTCGCCGACCGAATCACCCTGGTGCACACGCGGTATGACGGCATCGACGAGGCGCTGGCCGAATGCGGTTATGCCGCACACGAATCGGTCGACGGGGTGTTGTTCGATCTGGGCGTCTCCTCGATGCAACTCGACCGCGCCGAGCGGGGATTCGCCTATGCCCAGGACGCGCCTCTGGACATGCGGATGGATCCGTCGTCGCCGCTGACCGCGGCCGAGATCGTCAACACCTATGACGAGGCCGAGCTGGCGACCATCCTGCACCGCTACGGCGAGGAGCGGTTCGCGCGCCGGATCGCCACCCACATCGTCCGCTGGCGGGCCCGCACCCCGTTCACCACGACCGCCGAGCTGGTCGAGTTGCTGTATCAGGCCATTCCGGCCGCGGCCCGGCGCACCGGCGGGCATCCGGCCAAGCGCACCTTCCAGGCGCTGCGGATCGCGGTCAACGATGAGCTGGACACGCTGCGCCGGGCCATTCCGGCCGCGCTGGACGCGCTCAGTGTCGCCGGGCGCATCGTGGTGCTGGCCTACCAGTCGCTGGAAGACCGGATCGTCAAGCGCGAGTTCGCCGATGCGGTGGCCTCCCGGACGCCGTTGGATCTTCCGTTCGAGCTGCCCGGCGGCGGCCCGCGATTCCAATCGCTGACCCGCGGTGCCGAGCGCGCCGACGCCGACGAAATCGAACGTAACCCTCGCAGCACCGCCGTGCGACTACGGGCCCTGCAACGGCTGGAATCCGAGGGACAACCACAGCAGCGGGTGACTACGAAGGGCGACTCATGAAAGCGAAAGCCAAGCGCGAGGCGCCGAAACGCCGGGGCGGCAGCGACCGTCGCGGTGGGCGTGACGTCGCGGCCCGCAAGACCCGGCGCAACGCGGCGGACTCGACGGCGCGGCGCACCCGGCCGGCGCGGGGTGCGGCGACCGGCCGCGAGGCGCGAGCGTCGAATTCCGGCCCGCAGACCAGTCCGAATGCGCGGCCGGTCGAGCGCAAGGCCCGCCCCAAGAGCAGCGGTCAGGCCAAGGCCCGCGCCAAGGCACGCAAGGCCAAGGCGCCCAAGGTTATTCGGCCCCGGCTGACCGAACGAATTGCGATCCGGCTGGCCTCGATCGACCTGCGGCCGCAGACGTGGGTGGCCAAGGTTCCGTTCGTCGTGCTGATCATCGGCGCGCTCGGCGCCGGGCTGGCGCTGACGCTGTGGCTGTCCACCGACTCCGCCGAACGCTCCTACCAATTGAGTGCCGCGCGGGAGAAGACCCGGATGCTGCAGCAGCAGAAGGAGGCACTGGAACGCGACGTGCGCGAGGCGGAGGCCGCGCCGGCGCTGGCCGAGGCCGCGCGCAAGCAGGGCATGATCCCGACGCGTGACACCGCGCACCTGGTCCAGGACCCGTCCGGTAGCTGGGTGGTGGTCGGTACGCCCAAGCCCGCCGACGGCGTTCCGCCGCCGCCGCTGAACGCCAAGCTGCCCGACGAAGGCCCGCAGCCGCCGCCCAAACCGGCGGCGATCCCGCCGGAAGTTCCGGTCCGCGTGCAACCGGATCCGGGTGCTGCCCTGGTGCCGGGCCGGCCGGGTGGGCCCGAAGCGTTGCTGCGCGCTCCGGACGGTTCGACGACGGTGGGCGGCCAGCACCTGCCGCCGGCCGCGCCGCCGGTACCCGGCGCGCCGGGGGTGCCCGGTGGCCCGGTCGGCGGCCAATTCCCGGGTATGCTGCCGACGCCGGGGTTGCCGGCGCAAGGACTGCCGACCCAAGGACTTCCCACGCAATTACTTCCGACGCAAGGACTTCCGGCACAGCCGTTGCCGTCCCAAGGGATGCCCACGCCGGGCCTGCCGATGCCGGGGCTGCCCGCGCCGGTCGCTCCGGTGCCTGCGGAAGTGCCGATTCCCGTTGGTGGACTGCCCCTTTCGGTACCTCCCGCGCCGTTGCCGGCGGAAGTACCGGTCCCCGTGCAACGGGCGCCGCAGGCCGCGGTCCCGGTCGCGCCCGGACTGCCGGGGCCGATCGCACCGAATAGCGTCGCGCCGCCCGCCGTGTTGCCAGGGCTCGCCCGGTGAGTCGCGGCGAGGACGGCCGCACCCGCCGGTCGCGACCGACGCGCGGTCCGGGTAAACCACAGGGCGCCAGGGATGTCCGGCAAGCCGGCCGCGCCCGGAAGCCGGAAAAGGCGCAACAGGACCGAGACACGAAGGAAACAACGGGATTTCGCAAGGTCAAGAAATCCGGCGAGGCGCCGCTGGGCCATTCGGCCAATCAGCGGCGCACCCGGCAGGTCGTCGGGGCAAGCGTCCGGGGCTCGTCGTTCGTCTTCCGTCATCGCGCCGGCAATGTGGTCATCTTGGCGCTGACGCTGGTGGCGGCCGCCCAGTTGTTCGTTCTGCAGGTCACCAACGCACCGAAGCTGCGCGCCCAGGCCGCGGGCCAGCTCAAGGTCACCGATGTCTCAAAGGCCATCCGCGGCAGCATCGTTGACCGCAACAACCAGCAGCTGGCGTTCACCATCGAGTCGCGTGCCCTGACGTTTCAGCCGAAGAAGATCCGCCAGCAATTGGAAGAGGCCAAGAAGAAGAACCCGGCCGCTCCCGATCCGCAGGCGCGGCTGCGCGACATCGCCAAAGAGGTTTCCAGCCGGCTGAACAACAAGCCGGACTATGCGACGGTGCTCAAGAAGCTGCAAACCGACGACAATTTCGCCTACTTGGCGCGTGCCGTCGACCCGGCGGTCGCCAGCGCGATCTCGGACAAGTACCCCGAGGTCGGCTCCGAACGGCAGGATCTGCGCCAATATCCGGGCGGATCGCTGGCGGCCAACATCGTCGGCGGCATCGATTGGGACGGCCACGGCCTGCTCGGACTCGAAGACAGCATGGACTCCGTGTTGTCGGGAACCGACGGTTCGGTCACCTACGACCGCGGTTCGGACGGCGTGGTCATTCCTGGCAGCTACCGCAACCGGCACAAGGCGGTCAACGGTTCGACCGTCCAGCTGACCATCGACGACGACATCCAGTTCTACGTGCAGCAGCAGGTTCAGCAAGCCAAGAACATGTCTGGGGCGCACAATGTTTCGGCCGTCGTGCTGGACGCCAAGACCGGTGACGTGCTGGCCATGGCCAACGACAACACCTTCGACCCGTCGCAGGACATCGGGCGTCAGGGCGATCGGCAACTGGGCAACCTCGCGGTCTCCTCGCCGTTCGAGCCGGGCTCGGTGAACAAGATCGTCACCGCGTCCTCGGTCATCGAATACGGCCTGTCCAACCCCGACGAGGTGCTGCAGGTCCCGGGCTCGATCAACATGGGCGGCGTCAACGTGCACGACGCGTGGGAGCACGGCGTGATGCCCTACACCACCACCGGCGTGTTCGGGAAGTCGTCCAACGTCGGAACGCTGATGCTCGCCCAGCGCGTTGGCCCGGAACGGTTTTACGACATGGTCCGCAAGTTCGGGCTGGGGCAGCGGACCAACGTCGGGTTGCCCGGTGAGAGCGCCGGCCTGGTGCCACCGATCGACCAGTGGTCGGGCAGCACGTTCTCCAACTTGCCTATCGGTCAAGGTCTTTCGATGACCCTGCTGCAGATGACCGACATGTACCAGACGATCGCCAACGATGGCGTGCGGATACCGCCGCGAATCATCAAGGCCACCATCGCCGCTGACGGCACCCGCACCGAAGAAGCGCGCCCGGAAGGTGTTCGGGTGGTCTCGCCGCAGACCGCGCAGACCGTGCGGGGAATGCTGCGCGCCGTCGTGCAGCACGACCCGATGGGCTACCAGCAGGGCACCGGACCCGCGGCCGCGGTGCCCGGCTACCAGATGGCCGGCAAGACCGGTACCGCCCAGCAGATCAACCCGGGCTGCGGCTGCTACTTCGACAACGTGTACTGGATCACGTTCGCCGGGATGGCCACCGTCGACAATCCGCGCTACGTGATCGGCATCATGATGGACAACCCGGACCGCAACGCCGACGGCACGCCCGGTCACTCCGCGGCCCCGCTGTTCCACAACATCGCCGGCTGGCTGATGCAGCGTGAGAACGTGCCGCTGTCACCGGACCCCGGGCCGCCGCTGACCCTGCAGGCCACCTAAGCGCCGCGCCGCGTGCGCGTCCAGGGCGCCCGTCACGCGCCTGTGCAACGCGGGTGTGCCCGCGGCCCCGGCCCGCCTCGGTAGGGTGTCATGGCTGATCATCGCGATCGCGCGGCGTCCCAGGGAGGTGTGACGGAAGTGTCGGTACCCACCGAGTTGCGCCCCCGCATCACCGCGGCGGTGCGACTGCCCGCGCTGGCGGCGCAGGTGGGCGCGGTGCCGGCCGACGGCGGCGCCATCCCGGACCTGCCGATCACCGGCGTGACGCTGCGTGCCCAGGACGTGCGGCCCGGCGACCTGTTCGCCGGTCTGCCCGGCTCGGCCACCCACGGCGCCCGCTATGCCGGCGACGCTATCGGCCGCGGCGCCGTCGCGGTGCTCACCGACGCTGCCGGAGTCGACCAGATGGGCCCAGCCGCGGTGCCGACGCTGGTGCATCCAGCGCCGCGCAGCGTGCTCGGCGGGCTGGCCGCCACCGTGTACGGAAATCCGTCCGAGGCCGTCACGGTCGTCGGCATCACCGGCACGTCGGGAAAGACCACCACCACCTATCTGGTCGAGTCCGGTCTGCGCGCCGGCGGCCGCACCGCCGGGCTGATCGGCACCATCGGCATCCGCATCGACGGCGCCGACATCCCCAGCGCCCTGACCACTCCGGAGGCCCCCGCGCTGCAGGCGATGCTGGCCGCGATGGCCGAGCGCGGGGTGGACACCGTCGTCATGGAAGTCTCCAGTCACGCGCTGACATTGGGCCGGGTCGACGGAACCCGGTTCGCGGTAGGGGGTTTCACCAACCTATCCCGTGACCATCTCGACTTTCACCCAACCATGGCCGACTACTTTGACGCCAAAGCCCTGCTGTTCGATGCGAATTCGCCGCTGCGGGCGGCAAAGGCCGTGGTGTGCATCGACGACGAGGCCGGGCGCGCGATGGCCGAGCGGGCCATCGATCCGATCACCGTCAGTGCCACCGGCGCGCCGGCGCACTGGCGCGCGACGGACGTGACGCCGCTGGCCGTGGGACAAGAGTTCACCGCCGTGGACCCCGCCGGCGCTCAGCACCGGATCGGTATCCGCCTCACGGGTGCCTACAATATCGCGAATTGTCTTGTGGCACTGGCCATTCTCGACGCGGTCGGAGTCTCGCCGGAGCAGGCGGCGGACGGGCTGCGCAACACCCGTGTTCCGGGGCGGCTCGAAGAGATCGACCGCGGCCAGGATTTCCTGGCCCTCGTCGACTACGCCCACAAGCCGGGCGCGCTGCGAGCGGTGTTGACCACCCTGCTGCGGCCGGGCCGTCGGCTGGCGGTGGTGTTCGGCGCCGGCGGCGATCGCGACCCCGGCAAGCGGGGGCCGATGGGCGCCGTCGCCGCCGAACTGGCCGACCTGGTCGTCGTCACCGACGACAACCCGCGCGGCGAGGACCCCGCGTCCATCCGCCGTGAAATCCTTAACGGAGCAGCCGGGTTCGGCGCCGAGGTGGTCGAGATCGGCGACCGTCGCGAGGCGATCAGGCACGCGGTCGGCTGGGCCGGCCCCGGCGACGTGGTGCTCATCGCCGGCAAAGGCCACGAAACCGGGCAGCGCGCCGGAGATGTCGTCCGCCCGTTCGACGACCGCGTCGAACTCGCCCAAGCGCTGGAAGACCGCCGATGATCGAGTTGACCGTCGCGCAGATCGCCGAAATCGTCGGCGGCACGCTGTCCGACATCACGCCGCAAGACGCCGCCGAACTGCGCGTCACCGGGACCGTCGAATTCGACTCCCGCGCCGTCGGCCAAGGCGGACTCTTCCTGGCGCTGCCCGGCGCCCGATCGGACGGACACGACCATGCGGCGTCGGCGGTCGCGGCCGGTGCGGTCGCGGTGCTGGCCGCGCGGCCGGTCGGGGTGCCCGCCATCGTCGTTGCCCCACAAGGTGCTTCGGGTTCGCGGGCCGGGGTGCTCGAGCACGACCCGGACGGTTCGGGCGCTTCGGTGCTCGACGCGCTGGCCAAGCTGGCCAAGGCGGTGGCCGAAGAGCTGGTGGCGGGCGGGTTGACGATCATCGGGATTACCGGCTCGTCAGGCAAGACGTCGACCAAGGACCTGGTGGCCGCGGTGCTTCAGCCGCTGGGTGAAGTGGTGGCGCCACCGGGCTCGTTCAACAACGAGCTGGGCCATCCCTGGACGGTGCTGCGGGCGACCCGGCGCACCGACTACCTGGTGCTGGAGATGTCGGCACGCCATCCCGGCAATATCGCCGCGCTGGCGCAGATCGCCCCGCCCGCCATCGGCGTGGTGCTCAACGTCGGCACCGCGCACCTCGGCGAATTCGGCTCGCGCGAGGCGATTGCGCGCACCAAATCCGAACTGCCACAAGCTGTTCCGCCCACCGGAGTGGTCATCCTCAACGTCGACGACCCATCGGTGGCGGCGATGGCGCACGTCAGCGCGGGATGGGTGGTTCGGGTCAGCCGATCCAGCGAGACCGATTCGGGGCCCAGCGACGTCTGGGCGGAGGGCGTGTCGCTAGACGAATTGGCCAGGCCGCGCTTTACCCTGCACGCGATGGACGCACGCGGCGCGCTGGAGGTCGAGGTGCAACTGGGCGTGTACGGCGAACACCAGGTCACCAACGCGCTGTGCGCCGTCGCGGTCGCCCTGCAGTGCGGCGCCAGTGTCGAGCAGATCGCCGCATCGCTGGCCGCGGCGGGCCCGGTGTCGCGCCACCGCATGCAGGTGACCAATCGCGCCGACGGGGTGACGGTGATCGACGACGCCTACAACGCCAACCCGGACTCGATGCGCGCGGGACTGCAGGCGCTGGCTCAGATCGCCCGCGCTAGCGGGGCTGACCCCGCCACCAAGCGCAGGAGCTGGGCGGTGCTCGGCGAGATGGCCGAGCTGGGGGAGGACGCGATAACCGAGCACGATGCCATCGGCCGGCTGGCGGTGCGCTTAGATGTGTCTCGACTTGTTGTCGTGGGAATGGGGAGGTCGGTAACCGCCATGCACCACGCTGCGGTCATGGAGGGCTCCTGGGGCGCTTCCGGTGATAGAGGGGTCGTGCAGGTGGCCGACGGCGAGGCCGCCCTCGACGTGTTGCGGGCCGAACTGCGGCCCGGCGACGTGGTCCTGGTGAAGGCGTCGAACGCCGCCGGGCTCGGCGCGCTGGCCGAGGCGCTGGTCGCCGACGCACCCGCCGACGAGGTCCGTCCGTGAGGCAGATCCTCGTCGCCGTCGCGATCGCCCTGACCGTGTCGATTCTGCTGACCCCCGCGCTGATCCGGCTGTTCACCAAGCAGGGCTTCGGCCACCAGATCCGCGAGGACGGCCCGCCGAGCCACCACACCAAACGCGGCACCCCGTCGATGGGTGGTGTGGCGATCGTGGCGGGTATCTGGGCCGGCTACCTGGGCACGCACCTCGCCGGGCTGGCGTTCGACGGCGAGGGCCCGTCGGCCTCGGGTCTGCTGGTGCTGGGTCTGGCCACCATGCTGGGCGGCGTCGGCTTCCTCGACGACCTGATCAAGATCCGCCGCTCGCGCAACCTGGGCTTGAACAAGACGGCCAAGACCGTCGGCCAGATCGTGGCCGCGGTGCTGTTCGGTGTGCTGGTCCTGCAGTTCCACAATGCCAACAACCTGACACCGGCCAGCGCGAACATTTCCTACGTGCGTGAAATCGCTACTGTCACACTGGCTCCCGGCCTGTTCGTGCTTTTCTGCGTCGTCGTCGTCAGCGCCTGGTCCAACGCGGTCAACTTCACCGACGGCCTGGACGGACTGGCCGCGGGCTGCATGGCGATGGTCACCGGCGCTTACGTATTGATCACCTTCTGGCAGTACCGCAACGCGTGCGCCACCGCCCCGGGCTTGGGCTGCTACAACGTGCGCGACCCGTTGGACCTGGCCCTGGTCGCGGCCGCGACCGCCGGCGCCTGCATCGGATTTCTGTGGTGGAATGCCGCGCCCGCCAAGATCTTCATGGGCGACACCGGTTCGCTGGCGCTGGGCGGCATCATCGCCGGTCTGTCGGTCACCAGCCGCACCGAGCTGCTCGCGGTGGTGCTGGGTTCGCTGTTCGTCGCCGAGGTCGTCTCGGTGGTGCTGCAGATCCTCACCTTCCGGACCACCGGGCGCCGGGTGTTCCGGATGGCGCCCTTCCATCACCATTTCGAGTTGAGCGGCTGGGCCGAAACAACGGTCATCATCCGCTTCTGGCTGCTCACCGCGATCGCGTGCGGGCTGGGAGTGGCGCTGTTCTACGGTGAGTGGCTCGCCACGATCGGCGCATGACATGTCCGGGCTCGAACCCTTGGCGGCGGGTGCGCCCGTCCTGATCGCCGGTGCCCGGGTGACCGGGCGGGCGATCCTGGGGGCGCTGACCCGGTTCGGCGCCGTGGCCACCCTGTGCGACGACGATCCGGCCATGCTGGCGCCCTACGCCGAAAACGGGGTTCTTACAGTCGATCCCGCGACCGCGGTGCAGCGGATCGCGGACTATGCGCTGGTGGTCACCAGCCCCGGATTCCAGCCGTCGGCGCCGGTGCTGGCCGCCGCCGCGTCGGCGGGCATCCCGATCTGGGGTGACGTGGAACTGGCCTGGCGGCTGGACGCCGCGGGCTGTTACGGCACACCGCGCCGCTGGCTGGTCGTGACCGGCACCAACGGCAAGACCACGACAACTTCGATGCTGCACGCCATGTTGGTCGCCGGCGGGCGACGCAGCCTGCTGTGCGGCAACATCGGCGACCCGGTGCTCGACGTCCTGGACCAGCCGGCCGATCTGCTGGCCGTCGAACTGTCCAGCTTCCAGCTGTTCTGGGCACCGTCGCTGCGGCCCGAGGCGGGCGTGGTGCTCAACATCGCCGAGGACCACCTCGATTGGCACGCGTCGATGGCCGAGTACACCGCCGCCAAGGCCCGCGTCCTGGACGGCCGGGTCGCGGTGGTCGGGCTGGACGACAGCCGGGCCGCCGCCCTGCTGAGCACCGCGGCGGCCCCGGTGCGGGTGGGTTTCCGCCTCGGCGAGCCGGCCGCCGGCGAGCTCGGGGTGCGCGACGGTCAGCTGGTCGACCGCGCGTTTGCCGACGGCCTGACCTTGCTGCCGGTCTCGGCCATCCCGGTGCCGGGCCCGGTCGGCGTGCTCGACACCCTGGCCGCGGCGGCGCTGGCGCGCTGCGTTGACGTGCCCGCCGCCGCGATCGCCGACGCCATCTCGACGTTTCAGCCGGGACGGCACCGCAGCGAAGTCGTCGCGGTGGCCGACGGGATCACCTACGTCGACGATTCGAAGGCGACCAACCCGCACGCCGCCGAGGCGTCGGTCATGGCTTACCCGCGGGTGGTGTGGGTGGCCGGCGGTTTGCTCAAGGGCGCCACACTGGACGCGGAGGTCGCCCGAATGGCATCTCGCCTGGTCGGGGCGGTACTCATCGGCCGAGACCGCCAAGAGGTTGCCGAGGCGTTATCGCGACACGCGCCCGATGTCCCCGTCGTCCAGGTTGTGACAGGCGAGGATGCTGGTATGCATGCGACTGCTGATACTAATGTGACAAAAGTTGACAGTGTGGGGGATAGTCTCGGCGCTCGCGTAATGACCGCTGCTGTGGCGGCGGCTCGTGATTTGGCCAAGTCGGGAGACACGGTGCTGCTGGCGCCGGCGGGGGCATCATTCGACCAGTTCAGCAGCTACGCCAACCGTGGTGACGCATTCGCCGCCGCTGTACGCGCGGCGCTGCGGTAGGCGGGTGTGGGTAACGCGCTGACCCGGCGCCTACGCCGGAACAAGAAGAACATCGAGTCGCCGGCCGAGCCGGTCGAGGCGGCCGGTTCCGTCCCGGAGAGCACCCGGGCCGACACCGTAACGGATGCCGAGGAGTCGACGGACGCGATGGAAGCCGTCGAGCCGTCCGATGCCTGCGAAACCAGCCCGGACGAAGCGCCTGACAAGGCCCCGGCGGCGGCGAAAGTGCAGGTCAAGGATCCACAGCACAGCCCGCGCGCCCGGTTCGGTGCGTGGCTGAACCGGCCGATGACCTCGTTCCACCTGATCGTCGCGATCGCCGGTTTGCTGACCACCCTGGGCCTGACCATGGTGCTGTCGGCCTCGGGTGTGCGGTCCTACGGCGACGACGGCTCGGCGTGGGTGATCTTCGGCAAGCAGGTGTTGTGGACGGTCATCGGGGTCATCGGGGCCTATATCTCGATGCGGATGCCGGTGCGCTTCCTGCGCCGGGTGGCCTTCCCGGGCTACGTCGTCACCATCATCCTGCTGGTCCTGGTGCTCGTTCCCGGCATCGGCAACCTCGCCAACGGCTCGCGGAAGTGGTTCGTCGTCGCGGGCTTCTCGATGCAGCCCTCTGAGCTGGCCAAGATCGCATTCGCCATCTGGGGGGCGCATCTGCTGGCGTCGCGGCGCATGGAGCGGGCCTCGCTGCGCGAGATGCTGATCCCGCTGGTGCCGGCGGCGGTCATCGCGCTCGGGCTGATCGTCGCCCAGCCCGACCTCGGGCAGACCGTGTCGATGGGCATCATTCTGCTGGCCCTGCTCTGGTACGCCGGCCTGCCGCTGCGAGTCTTCGGGACGTCGCTGATCGCGGTCTTCATGGCCGGCGCGGTGCTGGCCATGTCGGCCGGTTACCGGTCGGACCGGGTGCGCTCCTGGATCAACCCGGAGAACGACCCGCAGGACACCGGTTACCAGGCGCGTCAGGCGAAGTTCGCGCTGGCTCACGGCGGCATCTTCGGCGACGGCCTCGGCCAGGGCACCGCGAAATGGAACTACCTGCCTAATGCCCACAATGACTTCATCTTCGCGATCATCGGCGAGGAGTTGGGCTTCATCGGCGCCTTCGGGCTGCTGGCGCTGTTCGGGTTGTTCGCCTACACCGGGATGCGGATCGCCCGCCGGTCGGCCGACCCGTTCCTGCGGCTGCTGACCGCCACCACCACGATGTGGATCCTCGGTCAGGCCTTCATCAACATCGGCTACGTGATCGGCGTGCTGCCGGTGACCGGACTGCAGTTGCCATTGATATCAGCGGGCGGAACATCGACGGCCGCAACGCTTTTCATGATCGGCATCATGTGTAACGCGGCGCGTCATGAGCCCGAGGCGGTGGCCGCCCTGCGCGCCGGGCGCGACGACAAGATGAACCGGCTGCTGCGGCTGCCGCTGCCGGAGCCGTACTCGCCGACGCGCCTCGAGTCGTTCCGCGACCGCAAGAAGTCGCAGCCGCGAGCGCCGCGGCCGACGGCCCCGGCGCGTGGGCGCAACGCCCCCGCCCGGAAAGCCGAGCCACCCGCGCGTAAGGGACGCCGCGAGCCCGAGCCGCCGCTGCGCCCGGTTTTTCCGCGGACAGCTGTTCGCACCGAACCCCGGTCAAGGCATCATGGATCTGATCAGCGCTACCCCAGACAGGGAGCCGGTCAGCGCCAAACACGGCGCGCTCGCGCACTGGAAGGTCAGCGTTACGGGTGAATCACACGTTCAAGGAGCCGACCGGCGGGCAGGGGGTTAGTCCCTCGCCCGCCGGTGCCTTGTCGGTCGTACTGGCCGGCGGCGGCACTGCCGGCCATGTGGAGCCCGCGATGGCCGTCGCCGATGCCCTGAGCGCGCTGGATCCGCAGGTCCGCATCACCGCGCTGGGCACCTCGCGCGGACTCGAGACCCGGCTGGTGCCCGAACGCGGCTACCACCTCGAGCTGATCACCCCGGTGCCGCTGCCCCGTAAACCCAGCGGTGACCTGGCCCGGCTGCCACCGCGGGTGTGGCGCGCCGTGCGCGAGACCCGCTCGGTGCTCGACGTCGTCGACGCGGACGTGGTGGTGGGTTTCGGCGGCTACGTGGCCCTGCCGGCGTACCTCGCCGCCCGCGGTTTCCCCAAGGTCTGGCGTCGTATCCCGGTGGTCATTCACGAGGCCAACGCCCGCGCCGGGCTGGCGAACCGCGTCGGGGCCCGCTCGGCGGACCGGGTGTTGTCCGCGGTGCCGGATTCCGGGCTGCGACATGCCGAGGTGGTCGGGGTGCCGGTCCGCGCGACGATCACCTCGCTGGATCGCGCGGCGCTGCGGGCCCAGGCGCGGCGGCATTTCGGGTTCGCCGACGACGCGCGGGTGCTGCTGGTGTTCGGCGGTTCGCAGGGCGCGGTCTCGCTCAACCGCGCGGTCTCGGGGGCCGCCGCCGAGCTGGCCGCCGCGGGCGTATCCGTGCTGCACGCGCACGGGCCGAAGAACACCCTCGAGCTGCGCGAACCCCAGGACGGCGATCCGCCTTACCGCGCGGTGCCGTATCTCGACCGGATGGACCTGGCGTATGCCGCCGCTGACCTGGCCATCTGCCGTTCCGGGGCGATGACGGTCGCCGAGGTGTCGGCCGTGGGTCTGCCGGCCATCTACGTACCGCTGCCGATCGGCAACGGTGAGCAGCGGCTCAATGCGCTGCCGGTGGTCAACGCCGGCGGCGGCATGGTCATCGCGGACGCCGTTCTGACGCCGGACCTGGTGGCACGGGAGGTGAGCGGGCTGCTCACCGACCCGCCGCGGCTGGCGGCGATGACCGCGGCCGCAGCCCGGGTGGGGCATCCGGACGCGGCGCGTCAGGTCGCCGCGGCGGCCCTGGACATCGCGCGACAAGCACGTGTTAGGGGGCAGGCAGCCAGGGGAGCGCGATGAGCGCCGACCAGTTGCCCCCCGAGCTTCACCGGGTGCACATGGTGGGCATCGGGGGAGCCGGTATGTCGGGCATCGCCCGCATCCTGCTGGACCGCGGTGCCCAGGTATCGGGTTCCGACGCCAAGGAATCCCGCGGTGTGCACGCGCTGCGGGCCCGGGGCGCCCAGATCCGCATCGGGCACGACCCGTCGTCACTGGACCTGCTGCCCGGCGGCCCGACCGCGGTCATCACCACCCATGCCGCCATCCCGAAGACCAACCCCGAGCTGGTCGAGGCCCGGCGCCGCGGCATTCCGGTGGTGTTGCGGCCGACCGTGCTGGCCAAGCTGATGGACGGACGGACCACGCTGATGGTCACCGGCACCCACGGCAAGACCACGACGACGTCGATGCTGATCGTGGCGCTGCAGCACTGCGGGCGCGACCCGTCGTTCGCGGTCGGCGGGGATCTCGGCGAGGCCGGCACCAACGCCCACCACGGCAGCGGCGACTGCTTCGTCGCCGAGGCCGACGAAAGCGATGGCTCGCTGCTCGAATACACACCCAACGTCGCGGTGATCACCAACATCGAGACCGATCACCTGGATTTCTACGGCAGCGAGGACGCCTACGTCGCGGTCTTCGACGCGTTCGTCGAGCGGCTGGCCCCGGGCGGAGCGCTGGTGGTCTGCACCGACGACCCGGGCGCCGCCGCGCTGGCGCGGCGCAGCAGCGAACTGGGAATCCGGGTGCTGCGCTACGGATCCGCGCCCGACCAGCAGTTGGCCGGCACGCTGCTGTCCTGGGAGCAGCAGGGCACCGGAGCGGTCGCACATATCCGGTTGGGTGACGAACCCGTGCGCGCCATGCGCCTGTCGGTGCCCGGACGGCATATGGCGCTCAACGCGCTGGGTGCGTTGCTGGCCGCGATCGAGGTCGGCGCCCCGACCGACGAGGTGCTCGACGGGCTGGCCGGGTTCGAGGGCGTGCGTCGGCGTTTCGAATTGGTCGGAACGGTCGGCTCGGTGCGGGTGTTCGACGACTACGCCCACCATCCGACCGAGATCAGTGCCACGCTGGCGGCGGTCCGCACGGTCGTCGAGCAGGGCGGCGAGGGTCGCTCGCTGGTGGTGTTTCAGCCCCACTTATATTCGCGGACAAAGGCTTTCGCTGCCGAGTTCGGCCACGCCCTGGACGCCGCCGACGAGGTGTTCGTGCTCGACGTGTACGGCGCGCGCGAACAGCCGTTGGCCGGTGTCAGTGGGGCCAGCGTCGCCGAGCACGTCAGCGTGCCCGCGCGCTATCTGCCGGATTTGTCCGCGGTCGCCGAGCAGGTCGCCGCGGCCGCCGGCCCCGGAGACGTGATCGTGACGATGGGGGCCGGCGACGTGACGCTGCTGGGTCCCGAAATCGTGAATGCGCTGCGGGTGCGCGCCAATCGCAGCGCGCCCGGCCAGCCCGGGGTATTGCGATGACCGAGCCCAACGACCTGGCCGCCGACGCGGGTGAACTCCCCCCGCCGGCCGACGAGAACGCGGTCACCGAACCGATCCCCGTCGAAGAGTCCCGCCCGGTTGCCGGCCGCGCCGAGGACGAGCACGTCGAATTCGAGGGACCGCGCCGCCGGGCCCGCCGCGAGCGAGCCGAGCGCCGCGCCGCGCAGGAGCGGGCCATCGCGATCGAGGAAGCGCGCCGCGAAGCCAAGCGCCGGGCCAGCGGCCGCATCGGCGGCGGACCCGACGCCCCCAAAAAGCCTGCGCGCGGCGTCGTCCGGGGCCTCAAGATGCTGCTCGCGACCGTGATGTTGGTCGTCGTCGGGGTCGGGCTGGCGCTGGTCCTCTACTTCACCCCGGTGATGTCGGCGCGCAACATCGTGGTCACCGGCACCGGCGCGGTAACCCGCGAAGAGGTCCTCGACGCCGCGCAGGTGCGGGTCGGCACGCCGCTGCTGCAGATCAACACCAACCAGGTCGCCGACCGGGTGGCCGCGATCCGCCGGGTGGCCAGCGCGCGGGTGCAGCGCCAGTATCCGTCGGCGCTGCGGATCACGATCGTCGAGCGAATTCCCGTCGTGGTGAAGGACTTTCCCGACGGGCCACACCTGTTCGACCGCGACGGCGTCGACTTCGCGACCGGGCCGCCGCCGCCGGCGCTGCCGTATATCGACGTCGCCAACCCCGGGCCGGCCGACCCGACCACCAAGGCCGCGCTCCAGGTGTTGCTGGCTCTGCGCCCCGAGGTCGCGGGCCAGGTGGGCCGGATCGCGGCGCCGTCGCTGGCCTCGATCACGCTCACCCTCGGCGATGGGCGAGTGGTGATTTGGGGGACGACCGACCGCACGGACGAGAAGGCCGAAAAGCTCGCCGCCCTGCTCACGCAGCCGGGTAAGACCTACGACGTGTCCAGTCCCGATCTGCCCACGGTCAAGTAACGACCCGCGCTCGGGGCCTGAAATTGACCAAAATTTGCGCGCGGCGCGTCGGCGCGCCTGCGGGGCTAGTGCGCGTAGTACCCATACCGTTCTGGTTGCGCGGAACTACTTGACATAACTCTAACTCTATGGTTGAGGTTGAGAGTTTGCCACGGGGAACCGCGACTTTACCGGTAAGAACCGAATCCCCACCAGGGAGGAAGACGAGATGATGACCCCCCCGCATAACTACCTGGCCGTCATCAAGGTTGTGGGTATCGGTGGCGGCGGCGTCAACGCCGTCAACCGGATGATCGAACAGGGCCTCAAGGGCGTCGAGTTCATCGCGATCAACACCGATGCGCAGGCACTCTTGATGAGCGACGCCGACGTCAAGCTCGACGTGGGCCGCGACTCCACCCGCGGATTGGGCGCCGGCGCCGATCCCGAGGTCGGGCGCAAGGCCGCCGAGGACGCCAAGGACGAGATCGAAGAGCTGCTGCGCGGTGCGGACATGGTCTTCGTGACCGCCGGTGAGGGCGGCGGAACGGGTACCGGCGGCGCGCCCGTCGTCGCCAGCATCGCGCGCAAGCTGGGCGCGCTGACCGTCGGCGTGGTCACCCGGCCGTTCTCGTTCGAGGGCAAACGGCGCAGCAACCAGGCCGAAAACGGCATCAACTCGCTGCGCGAGAGCTGCGACACGCTGATCGTGATCCCCAACGACCGACTGCTGCAGATGGGCGATGCCGCGGTATCGCTGATGGACGCGTTCCGCAGCGCCGACGAGGTACTGCTCAACGGCGTCCAGGGCATCACCGACCTGATCACCACGCCCGGTCTGATCAACGTCGACTTCGCCGACGTCAAGGGCATCATGTCCGGCGCCGGAACGGCGTTGATGGGCATCGGCTCGGCCCGCGGTGAAGGCCGGTCGCTCAAGGCCGCCGAGATCGCGATCAACTCCCCGCTGCTGGAAGCCTCGATGGAGGGCGCCCAGGGCGTGCTGATGTCGATCGCCGGGGGTAGCGACCTGGGCCTGTTCGAGATCAACGAAGCGGCGTCGCTGGTGCAGGACGCCGCCCACCAGGACGCCAACATCATCTTCGGAACCGTGATCGACGACTCGCTGGGCGACGAAGTGCGCGTCACCGTCATCGCCGCGGGCTTCGATGCGCAGGGACCCGGGCGCAAACCCGTGGTCGGCGGCAGCGCCGACAAGGGGGAGAAGGCCGGCGGTGCCCACCGGATCGAGTCGGCGAAGGCGGGCAAGCTCACCTCGACGCTGTTCGAGCCGGTCGACGCCGTCAGCGTCCCGGTGCACACCAACGGTGCGACGCTGAGTATCGGTGGCGATGACGACGACGTCGATGTGCCGCCCTTCATGCGCCGCTGAGGCGAAGCAGCGCAGACGCGACGCTCCGGATACTGGTCACGTGAGCGTTCGCATCCGGCGAGTGACGACGACCCGCGCGGGCGGCGTCTCGAAACCGCCCTTCGACACCTTCAACCTCGGCGACCATGTCGGTGACGACCCCGCGGCGGTGGCCGCCAACCGCGCCCGGCTGGCCCGCGCCATCGGCCTGGGCGCCGATCGGGTGGTGTGGATGAACCAGGTCCACGGCGATCGGGTCGAGGTCGTCGACGAGCCGCGGGAAACCGCCTTCGACGACACCGACGCACTGGTGACGCGCACACCCCGGCTGGCGTTGGCCGTGGTGACGGCCGACTGCGTGCCGGTGCTGCTGGCCGATGCGCGCGCGGGGGTGGTCGCGGCGATCCACGCCGGACGGGTCGGCGCGGCGCGGGGAGTGGTGGCGCGCACGGTGGAGGCGATGCGCACGCTGGGCGCGCAGGCCGGCGACATCTCGGCGCTGCTCGGCCCGGCGGTCAGCGGGCGCAACTACGAAGTGCCCGCGGCGATGGCCGACGAGGTCGAGGCGGCCCTGCCGGGCAGCCGCGCCACCACCGCGAACGGCAAGCCAGGGCTAGACCTTCGGGCCGGAATCGCTTGCCAGCTAAAGGATTTGGGCGTCACATCGATCGACATCGATCCGCGCTGCACGGTTGCCGACGCCGCCCTGTTCAGTCATCGCCGGGACGCCCCGACCGGGCGGCTGGCGTCGCTGGTCTGGATGGAGTGACCGCGATGGCGGTTGGAATGGCGGACTCGGCGTCGAGTCAGGGGAGTCGCGAAACTGAATTGACTCACGCGTTGGCCGCAGTGCGTTCGCGACTAGCGGCGGCCGCGGAAGCGGCGGGACGCAATGTCGGCGAAATTGAACTTCTTCCAATTACGAAATTCTTTCCGGCAACTGATGTCGCGATTTTGTCTCGATTGGGTTGTCGATCGGTAGGCGAATCGCGGGAACAAGAAGCGGCCGCAAAGGTGGCGGAACTCACTCGCTTGGCTTGTGCTTCCGCGACTTCCGGGCAGCCGGATTCGCGAGAGTTGCACTGGCACATGGTTGGACGGATTCAGCGCAACAAGGCGCGCGCGCTGTCCCGCTGGGCGCACACCGCTCATTCGGTCGACAGCCCGCAACTGGTAACGGCACTGGAACGGGCGGTGACGGCAACGTTGGCCGAAGGTGGCCGGGAGCACCCGCTGCGCGTCTACGTTCAGGTCAGTCTGGACGGCGACGTCTCGCGCGGCGGCATCGACATCACGACGCCGGGGCCCCTCGACGAGCTTTGTGCCCAGGTCGAGGAGTCACGAGGCCTGGAACTGCTCGGGCTGATGGGCATTCCGCCGCTGGACGCCGATCCCGAACCGGCCTTTGAGCGGCTGCAATCCGAACATCGCCGGGTGCTGGAAGCGCACCCGAATGCCGCCGGTCTGTCTGCCGGCATGTCCAACGATTTCGAAATTGCCGTAAAACACGGTTCGACGTGTGTGCGTGTCGGTACCGCGCTATTGGGCCCACGGCGGCTACCGTCACCGTGAGTAGTCACTGTAGTCACACCTTCATCACAGACAACAGAAATCCCAGGGGCTAGAAGGGGTCGTACGCAATGAGCACACTGCATAAGGTCAAGGCCTATTTCGGTATGGCCCCGATGGACGACTACGAGGACGAGTACTACGACGACCGCGCACCGTCGCGCGGATTCCCTCGTGCTCGCTTCGACGAGGATTACGGCCGCGGCTATGACCGCCCCGAATACGACGACCCCCGCGGCGAGCCCGGCGACTACGCGCCGGCCGGCTACCGCGGTGGGTACGCCGACGAGCCACCGCCGTTCCGGGGCCGTGAGTTCGACCGCCCGGAGATGGGGCGCCCGCGGCTGGGGTCCTTCCTCCGCGGTGGCGGCACCCGTGGCGCCCTGGCCATGGATCCGCGCCGGATGGCGATGATGTTCGAGGACGGCCACCCGCTGTCGAAGATCACGACGCTGCGGCCCAAGGACTACAGCGAGGCCCGCACCATCGGCGAGCGGTTCCGCGACGGTACCCCGGTGATCATGGACCTGGTGTCGATGGACAACGCGGACGCCAAGCGGCTCGTCGACTTCGCGGCTGGGCTGGCGTTCGCCCTGCGTGGCTCGTTCGACAAGGTGGCGACGAAGGTGTTCCTGCTGTCGCCCGCCGACGTCGACGTCTCGCCGGAGGAGCGCCGCCGGATCGCCGAAACCGGCTTCTACGCTTACCAATAGCCCCATCGTCCCCGCGCGAGCGCGGGGTCAGATGGTTGGCGCCCGGCCGCCGATGCGGTGCATCTGAGATGTCCGCTCAGGGGTGAGTCGGTACTCTTGCGATGTCCGCGCTATCGCGCGGCGGTTGACGTCTCATCGGTTAAGGTCGGGCTCTCGTTGGTGCTGTTCTTTCAGATCCTTGGGTTTGCGCTGTTCATTTTCTGGCTGCTGCTCATCGCGCGGGTCGTCGTCGAGTTCATCCGCTCGTTCAGCCGTGACTGGCACCCCACCGGCCTCACCGTGGTGATTCTGGAGATCATCATGTCGATCACGGACCCGCCGGTGAAGTTGCTGCGCCGACTGATCCCTCAGCTCACCATCGGAGCGGTCCGCTTCGACCTGTCCATCATGGTCCTGCTGCTGGTCGCGTTCATCGGCATGCAGCTCGCTTTCGGCGCTGCGGCGTGAGCCGCGTTATGTGTCGGCGGCCCTAAGCGACGGTTTGGCCACGGATCGGCCTCGGTTTGATGCGCGCGATTTGCAAATTCTAAGGATTGGGATTTTATGACTCTTAGTGTTTGAAATTGGGTCTTATTTATTGGGCTAATCGGCAACCGCCGGGTCTGGTGTGACAGGATGGGCGGCAGTTGCACAACCGCTGCCACTCCGTTCTACACTTTCGAGAACGTTTGACGGGAACTTGAGGGGACGAAACAATGCCGCTTACACCAGCCGACGTCCACAATGTGGCGTTCAGTAAGCCGCCTATTGGCAAGCGCGGTTACAACGAGGACGAGGTCGACGCGTTCCTCGACCTGGTGGAAAACGAGCTGACGCGGCTCATCGAAGAGAATTCCGATCTGCGCCAGCGGGTCGAGGAGCTGGACCGTGAATTGGCCGCCGGCGGCGGCGCCGCCGCTGCCGCCCCTGCTGCTCAACCCGCCCCTGTCGCCCCTGTTTTCGAGCCCGAGCCCGAGCCGGAACCGGTCAAGGCGGCGCCCGCGCCGGCGGCCGCAACCGGGACCAACGAGGAGCAGGCCCTCAAGGCGGCCCGCGTGCTGAGCCTGGCCCAGGACACCGCGGACCGGCTGACCAGCACCGCACAGGCCGAGTCGGACAAGCTGCTGTCCGACGCTCGCGCCAACGCCGACCAGATTCTGACCGAGGCCCGGCAGACCGCCGAAACCACGGTCACCGAAGCTCGTCAGCGCGCCGACGCGATGCTGGCCGACGCGCAAACCCGCTCCGAGACGCAGTTGCGTCAGGCGCAGGAGAAGGCCGACGCTCTGCAGGCCGACGCCGAACGCAAGCACTCCGAGATCATGGGCACCATCAACCAGCAGCGCACCGTGCTGGAAGGCCGTCTCGAGCAGCTCCGCACCTTTGAACGCGAATACCGCACCCGCCTCAAGACCTATCTCGAGTCCCAGCTTGAGGAACTCGGCCAGCGCGGATCGGCGGCTCCCGTCGACTCGAGCGCCGATGCCGGTGGGTTCGACCAATTCAATCGGGGTAATAACTAGCCGGGATTAGTGCCGGACGCCCTGTTCGGCACACTTATGTGCACTGGACCTGGCAGTCCCGCCCGTCGGCTGGAGGATGACCGATGCTGATCATTGCGCTGGTATTGGCCCTGATCGGGCTTGTCGCGCTGGTGTTCGCAGTCGTGACGAGCAACGAGCTGGTCGCCTGGGTGTGCATCGGGGCCAGCGTCCTGGGTGTCGTGCTGCTGATCGTCGACGCACTGCGGGAACGGCAGCGCCCTGACTCGAGTGACGAAGCGCGCGATGAGCAGCCGGCCGAAGAGGCCGAAGCAGAGGCAGTCGACTACCCGGAAGAAGTTTCGGACGAAACCGCTGAGCAGCCGGCCGACGAGACGGTCCCGGCCGACACCCGCGGCGAGGATCCGGCCAAGTAGCCTCAGCGCGTCGGCGTACTCAGCAGCTGGCGCACCTCATCATCGCTGACCTGGTGAAAGTCGCCGTAAACCTGTCCTACGGCTTCGAATCCCGGCGGCATCGTTGTGCATACGACGTCGTCGGCCACCCGCGCGAGGTCGTGGCAAACAGACTGCGGCCCGACCGGGACCGCGACGACGATGGACTGCGGCCCGGCGGCCCGAATAGCCCGGACGGCGGCCATCATGCTGGCGCCGGTGGCGATGCCGTCGTCGACCAGGATCACGATCTTGCCCCGCGGGTCGGCGACGGGCCGGCCACCCCGATACGCGTGCTCGCGCCGCGCCAGCTCGGCCGTCTCGCTGTCGATGACCTCGCGCACCTGCTCGTCGGTGATGTGCAGGCTGGAGACCACGTTGTCGTTCATCACCAGGCCGCCACCGCTGGCCAGCGCGCCCATCGCGAGTTCCGACCAGCGCGGCACCCCCAGCTTGCGAACCAGGAACACATCCAGCTCGGCGTGCAGCGCCGCGGCGATCTCCCAGGCGACCGGCAGGCCGCCGCGCGCCAAGCCGAGCACCAACACGTCGTCCTTGTCGCGGTAAGACGTTAGCTGCTCGGCCAGCGCGCGACCGGCTTCGTGGCGGTCCTTAAAGGATCGCGTCGGCGTGCGGCGCAGAAAGCCGTTTCGTGGGTTCATCAGGTGCACACCACCTTACCCGCGCTTTCCGGCCCAATCGAATAGCTTGTGCATCAAAGGGATTGGGCCCATACACTGCTGTCGTGACGTCACTCGAGGTGGATCTGGCGGTTGTCGGCTTCGGCAAGGGCGGCAAGACGCTCGCTGCCGCGCTGGGTAAGCGTGGCTGGCGGGTGGTGATGATCGAGCAGTCGCCGTTGATGTACGGCGGCACCTGTATCAACATTGGTTGCGTCCCTACGAAATCGATGGTGTTCCGCTCCGAGCATCTCGACGCGTCCAGCACCCATCCCGATCGCTACCGGGACGCCGTCGCCGCCACCAGACAGCTGACCGCGTCCTTGCGTGACATCAACTTCGCGACGCTGGATCGCATCGACACGGTGAAGGTGCTGACCGGGCATGCGCAATTCACCGACCCTCATACGCTGAATGTCAAAACCATTGACGAACAAGCAATTACAGTGGCCGCGAAATGGATCGTGGTCGGCACCGGTTCGCGGCCGGTGCTGCCGCCGGTTCCCGGGCTCGCCGACGCGCCCGGTGTGTACACGAGTACCGATCTGCTCGGCACGGCCGAACTGCCCAAGCGGCTGACCGTGCTGGGCGGCGGGTATGTCGGTCTGGAGTTTGCGGCGATGTATGCCGCGTACGGCTCGCAGGTCTCGATCCTCGACCGCGGCCCGCGGGTGCTGAGCCGCGAGGACGCCGATGTCGCCGACTGCGCCCGCGACATCCTCGTCGCCCGCGGCATCGACGTCGTCACGTCGGCATCGGTCACCTCAGTGTCCGGCAACGATACCGGCTGCTCCACGGTGTCCTACCAGGTCGACGGCGCCAGCCGCGAGGTCGACAGCGACGCGATCCTGGTGGCGCTGGGCCGGGAACCTGTCACCGACGGACTCGGCCTGGACGCCGCGGGGGTCGACACCACGTCCAGGGGCGCCATCGTCGTCGACCACCACCTGCGTAGCAGTCAGCCGCACATTTTCGCCGTCGGCGACGTCAACGGCGGACCGCAATTCACCTACATCTCGCTCGACGACTACCGCGTCGTGCTGTCACAGCTGGACGGCGACGGCAAACGCAGCACCGCGACGCGGGCGGCCGTGCCCTACGCGCTGTTCATGACGCCGCCGCTGGCTCGGGTCGGCCTGACCGAGCAGGAGGCCCGGCAGACGCACGACGTCAAAGTCGCCAGTATGCGTGTCGCGGACATGGCGACGATGCCGCGTGCCCGGATAGTCGGTGAGGATGCCGGCATGATGAAGGTCGTCGTCGACTCCGGCAGCGACACGATTCTCGGTGCGGCGCTGTTGTCCTACGACTCGCACGAGGTGATCAATACGGTGGCGCTGGCCATCCGGCACGGCATCACCGCCTCGGAGCTGCGGGATTCGATCTACACCCACCCATCGATGACCGAGGGCTTCAACAGCTTGCTGGCGGCACTATAGCTGGTCTGCTTGCTGATGTCACTACAGCTCGTTGCTGCGTTTAGCCGGTTTCGGTGAGTGTGCCGTGAACGAAGAGTGTGTCGCCGAAGCGGATGTCGTCGTTCTCGATCGGTGGAAATCCATGGGTCGCGAGCAGGTCTGCAATGCTGCTGCCACTCAGTGTCCAGCCACGTTTGATGAGGTAGGGAGCTGCTTCGTTGCGCTCACCCAGGTATGCCAGGTCTGACATCTGTGGATCGAAACCGTGTGTGCCCCAACGCCGGGACAGCTCGCGCAAGTGCTCCCTGGCTTTCTCGTCGCGGCCTGGACCAGGGTTTGGGGTGCTCTCTGTAGCCAGCCGGCTTCCCGATGCGCTGAGTTCGGTGATGGTGTCGAGCAGGCGGTCTTGGGCCTCTGGCGGCAGATAGCCGAGTAGACCTTCGGCGCTCCATGCTGTTTGCTGCGCAGGATCGAATCCTGCGGTACGCAGCGCGGCGGGCCAGTCGTCGCGGAGATCGACTGAGACTGCCCGCCGTTCGGCGGTGGGCGCGGCACCCAGATCGGTCAAGGTGCGGTTTTTGAAGTCGATGACGTCCGGCTGGTCGACTTCATAGATCACGGTCCCGGTCGGCCAGGGCAGTCGGTACGCGCGAGAATCGAGGCCCGAAGCCAGGATCACGACTTGCTTGATGCCCGCCGTGGTGGCGTCGATGAAAAAATCGTCGTAGAACTTGGTGCGCACGGCTGCTGCGTCGATCAATACCTGGTCGAGATTGTCGGCGAGGGTGGAAGAACCCGACCCGGCGTTGTTCAAGTCGCTCGCGGTGATATCACCGCTGGCCAGGCGGGTGAGTAGGTCGATACCCACCGCGTGCACGAGTGGTTGGGCGAACGGGTCGTTGATGATCGGTTGTTCAGCTCGGGTTGCTATCGCTCGTGCCGCCGCGACCATGGTGGCAGTCGCGCCGACGCTGGATGCCAGATCCCAGGCATCGCCGTCTTGTCTACTGGATGTCATGTTGGCTCCTTGGGTTTGTTTGTGTTCTAACGGCTTTCATATATTCCGTCGAGTCGGGCGCGGCCGATAACGTGACCCGAGATGGCGGCAAGAACCTCGTCGAGAGCGCACTTGGCCGGTAGCCCGCTGGGGTGGGCTAGGGCGAAGAGTTGGAACGCGTAGGTGTGGGGACCGTGGGAGCGGATTGGCAAGGGCCCGGCCCAGCCACACCGGCCGAGCGGACCTTTTCCGTGCCTGATTCCCGGAATCGGGCTGGGGTCGGTGAGGGCGTTTTCCGCAAGCCCGCTCAGCGAAGGGCTGATACCCAGGGTGAGTGCGTGGGTGGCCGGGCGACGGCCAGGAGCGTCGGCGTCTTGCACCAGCAGGACGAGCTCAACGGTGCCCGCCCGCGGCGGCGTCCAGCTGAGCGCGGGCGAGACGTTGGCACCAAATAGCTTGCCGCGGTGTTTTTCTGGTATCGCCGCACCGTGTTCAAAAGCAGGGCTGGTCAAGGTGAAGTTCTCTGGCGCGTACAGATCCTGTCGCGCCCAGGCCAGGGTGTGCTCGCCGGCGCGGCGGTGACGCAATGCGATGCCGAGCGGATTGGCTAACACAGAACGTAACCCATTTCTTTAGGTATAAGAAGTGTCTTCTTAGGTATAGTAATGATCTGTGGCGGAGAAGGCAATCGAACGACGGTCCACTGAAGCCGTAGACGCTGACCTGGGTGCTCAAATACGGTTCGCGGTCGGCCGCCTTTACCGTCGCTTCCGTAGCGAGCGCCCCGAAGGCGAGCTCGGAGACGCGGCGCTCGCTGTACTGACCAGCATCCACAAACACGGCCCGCAGACCCTCACCGAACTCAGCGAACGCGACAGGGTATCGCCTGCATCCATGAGTCAGACCGTGAATCGTCTGACGTCAGCCGGGTATGCCGTGCGCAGTCCTGACCCGGGCGATCGCCGCAAAGTACTGTTCAGCGCCACCGCTGAAGGCCACGAAGTCGCCGGTGCTGCCCGCGCGCAGCGCAACGCCTGGCTCGACGAACAACTCCGGGCCCTCAGCGCCGAAGACCGTAATGTAATCGCCCGCGCCGCAACATTGTTCATCAATATCGCCGACTCCTGAGCGACGATGCCGTTAGCGCGGGCTCAAGGGGCGCCGGAGGCGGTCAATACCGTGTGCGACCGGGCGATCACGCAGACGTGCGTAGAGGGCCGGCCATTCGTCGAGTCGCAGGACAGGACACATACCCGGCAGCGGGAACTTACTATGCCACCTTGCAGCGCCAGCTCAGCGAGTTGAATACGAAAATCGCTGCTTTGGTTGACGCCGTGGAGTCGAGCCTGGCCGTTAAGGACTTGATTACGACTCGCATCTTCAGCGAGTCAAGGCGACGGCCGGCCTACTTCGTGTTGCCTCAGTCTTGTGTGTTCGCGGCTTCGCCGCTCAACACACTCCATCGGCTCGGAAATGAACGCGAGCGCTCATTTCGCTCGCCTCAGTCGTGTGTCCGAGGGGGTCTGTGATTCATTGACATCGAGGACGGATGTCTCCCGACATAGAGGACAGCCCAGTGATCGCGAGGTGTCCTCATGTCCAAGGCCCGTTTGGT
>NZ_JBCHKV010000017.1:0-141537 GCF_039023525.1 Mycobacterium sp. 050272
AAATCACCCCACCGACACCGCCCTCAGACGGCGATCAGCAAGCCGGAACGGAGGTCGCCTGAAACACGCCGATCCACAGGTATTGACAATTCCTCGACCTCAAGCCCCATCTTCGGGATGTCTGCTGTCCTGGTCGATGACGTGGGCGCCCCAAAGTTGCGTGCCGCGGTCAACCAGCTCCGGAGCGAATTTGGCGTGCCGGCGAATAAGCCCATGTCTTGGAAAGAGCACGTCAAAACCCATGACAGGCGGCGGCGTGCAGCCGACGTGCTCGGGGCGGTCGACGAGATGAAGGTGTGCTACGTGTACGCCATCAAGAGCGAGCTGTCGCCGTCCTCGTACGTTGGCAACCGCGATCGCTTTTACAACTACGTCGCGTACAAGCTGTACAAGTCGACGATCTGGGCAGCCCGAAACTGGCATGGCGACTCGGCGCGCCTGTTGACCCGATTCGGACACGTCAGGCACCACGACCACACAGTCACAGAGTCATACATCAAGTGGCAGGCGTCGTCAGACCCGAGGATCCCCTTCCACATGGAGCAGGGGCTCAGGTGGGTGTCAGCGGGTCGTTATCTCGAGAGCCAGGCCGCGGATCTGTTCTGCGGCTTCCTGAAGTCCGCCTTGTGGCCCGGCGGCGACTTCGGGTACACCGAACCGAGTTACCTGCTGAGCGTCTGGCACAAGATCCGCAACAGCGAAGACTGCGCGATACCGCTAGGGATCATGTCGATGCCCCACAACAAGCTGGTGATTGATCAGGCCTGGTTTCCATGCAACGCATGCCCAAAACGGACGCCGGGTGTTTGAGAGCTCCCGCGGGCCGATCCCGTTGGGAGGGCGGTGGCAGCACCGCTGGCGATCCGCGGCGAGCTCTCAAACACCCGGCTATGGGCGACGGTAGCGCTAGGCACCGACAATGGAAAGAAAAAAAGTAACGATTCGATAACGCTTGTTGCTTGTTGCCTGGTGAGGGTGCCGATGCGAGTACCGGAATCGTTACCCGCTCAGCGCGTGTCGACGCTCGAAGCTGACCCACTGAGCAGTGAACCGCTTAGGCGACTATCGGGTCTCGCAGGAACTCCGAGAAGATTGAGCTCTTGGAGGGGTTGAAGTAGTGCCCGTGGGTCTTCATCACGGTGTCGATGCTGTCGGCGCCGATCAAGACGATCTCGTATTTGTCCAGGTGAGGTCGATATTGCTTTTCGGCAGCGTTGTACGCAGCGATCGCCTCGTCGCTGTTGACGTACTCGTTGCGGTGGATCAGTCGACCCTCGTCAAAACTGAAGACGAGGAGGAAATACACGGCATCACCCTTGGCCACTACATCCCCTCTCTGACCTGGTATTTTTCAATCTTACCTGCTGTAGAACCCCGCGGTGATCACGGCCTCGCGGGCAACACGGACCCTCGCATTAAGCTCCGAGGATACGGATAGCCCGTATTCGCGCCGATAAATCAACTCACCGGTCGATGCGAAGTATTCCAGCATCTCCGCGGGAGCCTCGCCATCTTTGAGATTTACGCCCCGATGGCCAAGTCGGGCATCAGCTGTCTCCGCAGCTTCAGCCCATTGCTGCTGACCTCGGGTTCTCAATTGCACCTCGATCGCCCGATCGTCGCGCACCACCACGAAATGCACTGCTCTATAACCGATTTCCTTCGGATACTCGATGTAGTCGCGCGCATCGCGGCGGAACTGATGTTTCCAGTTTTTCTCTATACGTCGGCGCACGCGATTGAGTTCATCCCCATTCCGCAAGATGGCCCGAACGCCACCGATGTCTTCTAGCCGAGCGAGCATCGTTCTCCCGGTCGGCGAACCAACGGTGCGCTGAAGCTTTCGAATGATGCGCGGTACTCGCTTCAGCCGCTGGCCTATGACGTCATCCGCACACTCGGTGCGCACCATGCTCGTCAAGCCGTTCCTGATCTTGAGCAGCGGATATGCGTGAGCCTCCCGGAAGTCGTGGATGACCTGAAGCGCCTCATCCAGCTCCGCTTCTGAGATGGCTTCATGCTCGTACGCCACGCGGCGGACCAACTCCCCGCACTTGTTGATCCTGTTTCTGCTCGGCTCCGCCACGTGGTGGCCGTTCAGCCGACGAAAGCCTGCGGCGAAGCCGACCTCGGTTTAGGAGCCGCCCCGACTACGGTCGCGTACGCATTCGCGAGCTGCTCGAGGTACGCCGGGGTTTGGAATTCAACGGCGCCCTTCTTGATTGCTTGGAGCAGCTCCCGAGCGGTTTCGTCCGCAAGGTCTCTGATGTTCTCGCCAGACATGGCTACGGACGATAGCTGCCCAGTCCGTTCCAGGGGCCCGTTTCACACATCTGAATTGACTCGGGCATTCCTGGTAGTCGCAGTTTGCGAAGTGCTGGCCAGCTGGCCGCGAATCCGGGATGTAGCGGCAGGCCGGTTACCTCGTTTTCAGGCACCCAGCGCAACCTCAGGGCCTCACTATTCGGCCGTGTGGGCAGTAGATAGTCGGCACTGCCGACGACCGTGGTGTAGGTCCAATCGGTCCTGGCCGGGCGGTCGGTGACGAGCTGGGCCCGCAACCGGATCTCATTGTTGGGCACGCCGGCCTCCTCGCGCGCCTCGCGCAATGCGGTCTCGGCTGGGGTCTCGTGGCTGTCACGGGCACCGCCGGGCAGGCCCCAGGTTTCTCCGTGATGGGTGCTTGGCGCTCGATGCTGCAGCAGGATTGCGGTTTTGCCATCGGGGCGCGGCGCCCACAGCAGCAGGCCCGCCGCCCCGTACAGGCCCCAGCGGCGCTCGCCACCAGCGGAGACCCAGCCGTTGCCATCGCCGGGCAAGCCCCGCGGCCGCCGGCGAGCATCGGTGACAGGATGGACAGGAACGCCGTACCGCGCGGCCAACTGCTCGGCGATGCCGCCAGCGGCGTACAGGCGGGTGATTCGGCAAGCGGACGCCTTCCACTCAGGCGATGCAGACCGCACCAGGCCACCGCTGGCACCTGCCGCAGACATGCCGCCCTTCACTAGGCGTGCATCCGGCGACAGCTGCACTTGTCCCAGCACAACGGCCGGAAACTGAGATGGGTCAAGCAGATCACCTGCGAACGCCTTTGTGGCGTGGATGTGGGCCCAGCAATCGGTCGCGGTGGTGAACGCATAAGCTCCGCACCAACAGCCGGCATCGCCGTCATGCGGACAGAACGCCTCGAATTCGACTGCCGGCCAAAGATAGGAGCCGACAGGTGAAGCAAGCACACCATCTGGTGTGACCTTCCACCAGCGCCAAAACTCGCCCGCCGACCACCGTTTGATCTGCAGACGCTTTGCCACCCATGCGTGCAGAGCAGGCATCGCAGCATCAATCCGGTCGAACGCCGCCTCGAAATCAGGAGCAACACAAGGGTTTTTGGCCTCGACATACCGGATCCGGTCGTCGCTGACCCCTCGCCGCTGCAGGGCGGTCACATTCTCAACCCCCAGTGCCACTACCAGATCAGCGCCCAGAGGGTCGCTGTCGAGCTTGGTTGGCCGATGCTTCGGCACGAGGTAACCGCGCCCGCGCAGCACTCGCGCGGCCCGCGAATCCACATCGTCACCAAAGGGATTCGAGCCCGCACTTGAAACCCACACCGTGTCACTTAAGCCGAGCTGCTGCAGCTGCTGGGAGAAGACGGCCGCGGCCATCGGTGACCGCGCCCTGTTGTGGCGACAGACGAAAGCGATGTGCGGCGGCGTGCTGCGCGACGCGTCGTTCACCTTCGTGGCTCGTAGACTGCAGTGATGCGCGCTCTACACCGCTTGCTCGATCGGATCCTTGAGGCTGTCGAAGATGCCCGGGATCGGCGAAGCGTGCGCCGGCGAACTGGGGTCACGGTGTCGGCCGAAGACTTGTGGGCCCGGCTCGGTATCGACCCCTGAGCGTGCGATTCTTTCGCGTGCCGGCCTTGCGGCTGTTGCAGCTGCGGCAGAGGACCTGAAGCTCTCCGTCTGGGGCGCCGCCGCGACTGATCTCGTCGATGTGGTCGGCGGTGAGGTCGGTGCTGTGGTGCGGCGGCCGGTTGAAGCCGGGGCACCAGTCGCCGTGCTGGGCGCGGTGGGCGTCGACCGCGGCTTTGCGTCGTGCTCGGTCTGCGTCTCGGGCGACCTTGGTCGGCGTGGTGGCGCGTTGGAAGCGGTCGCTCTCGCGGCGGTGGTCTTCGCATCGCGACTCAGGCTGCAGGCCTGGACATCCTGGGACTGAACAGACGCGCACGCGATGAGGCATCAGCCGGGTCGCTCCCCATCCCCGAGGCGCGGTGTTTTGCTGTCCCGTTGGGGCTTCGGCTGGCTAGCGATGGCCGCCTCGAGTTCCGCGATCGCGGCGAGCAGCGCGCGGGTGGTGCGTGCCTGCGGATTGATCCCATCGTCGAGCAGAATGCGCTGATGCAGCCGCTTCGTGATGGGCCGATCGTCGGGGACCTCGTCAGGCGACGCCACGATGGTGACGCTCATGCCCCGCCCCCCGTTTCAGCGGCCGTGCGAGCTCGAGCCTCGTCGACCGCCTGTCGCCGGGCGGCTTCTTCTTCATCCGGAGTGGCGTCGCCGGTGAGCCGTGCCGCCCGAATGGCATCGAGACTGCGTGACGGATCGGCAGCGGCGTACTCGGAGATCTGAGCAAGGCTCAGGTTGGCGAGCTCCGTAGGCCGGGGCAGGCTGGCACCGATCGCGCCGCCCAGGCGAGATGCGATGCCGTCAAGCGCCTTTCGCAGGGAGACCAACTCGGCGAGCTTGTCAGCGACTGTGGCGTGAGTACTCGCGTATTTGTCAACGATTACGTCCCATCGGGATTCCCAGGCCCGCATCACGACAGCTTTGGCGAGGACAGCATCGCCAGAAAGTTCAGCGGTCCCAAGCATCTTCGCCGCCGCCTCGACGCTATCAAGCTGGCCGGCCCGGTCCACTGCATCACGGAAAGACACCGCGTCCGCTCCTGTTGATGCGCCGGCCGTCCCAAACACGGTGCGTTCCAATGAGTTGTATCGCTGAACCAAGCTATCGAAGTCGAGTTGTCGCAGACGGGCGATTTCAGCGCGGGTGTTACTCCAGATCCGCGCAATCACCTGTTGACGACCAAGCTCGCTGAGGCTCACATCGCCACGGACGTTATCGCAGGCCCGACGGTACGCGACCTTGAGATCGTTGATCTTCTGTCGGTTCGCGGTATTGGTGATCGCGGCACCGATGTCATCAGTGCTCGTCGCGATCGCGTCGCTTAACCAACTCACGGTGTTCCCTTCTGCTGTCCGCGTAGCGGATGACAGATCGCCGCGAGAACACCAGGTGTGTCGATCCCGCCGGCTGTGCCCCGTCGAGATCGGCCTGGAGCCTCCGCACGTGCCTAGCGCTGCAGCCAAGGAGAGAAGCTGCTTCGGCGGTGCCGATCAGGTCATCCGGTTCTAATTCTGTTTCACTGCCCGAACTTTGATGTCCGGCAGCGGACATCAAAGTCAGCCAGCGATGCGCTTCCCGCACCTCAGCCGGCACGGTGGGACGCTGCCGGATGAAATTGCTCACCGCGTACAGCACCGGCCCGACAAGGTACTCAGGCAGCTCAACGCCGCGCCGGCCGGTCATCGATCGCCCCACAGGAATCGACCAGCGCGTACCCGCCGCGACCTGCTGAAACCTGTTGCCCCGCAACCAAATCCAACGTCGCGTGAATCGGGAAACACGTTGCAGGACAACACAATTCGCGGCACCAAAAACCCGGCCAGGGCCTTCCGCGCTTTTCGTCTAACTTGCGGCACGGGGAATTTCCCTACCCCCCGGCGGTCTCCCCTTACCCTCGCGAGGGGTCATGCCCCACCCCCTGGGGTCGTGTCGGTGCTGGTCACTGGTGTGAAGGCTTGGTTGTCGACGTCGGTGGGTTTCGCAACGTGACCGTCGATGAGCCGTAGTTTCGGGCGGTCCGCCGGCGCGATGTCACTCTCGGCGTTGTCGAGTCGATTTTCGATGCCCATGAAGATGGTCAACAGCTTGAGGGCCTCGTCTGCCGTGAGGTCAGAAGGGTGGATGCGCTGCCAGGATCGGGCGATCGCACCCAGGATCGGTCGCAGGTCAATGCCCTCGTGGTGCTCAAAGTTGTTGGTGGTCATGGTGTTGGATTCCTTTCTGCGGGTGTTGTGCGGTGCCATCCGCATGTGCGGCCGGCGTTGGCTACTTCGACTCGGCATGCGGCCCCGGATTTGGTTGGGCGGCCGCATCGCAACGGCGCGAGCTGGACGCGTGAACGCCACCGCGGTGGTAGGGGGCCGAGTTGTTCGTGGGTGACGGTGGGGCACGACGCGTCGTAGCGAACGGTTTCGTCACCCATCGCGGCCGCCGCGGCGAGAACAAGGTGTTCGTTGCCGTCGACGTCTATTGCGACGGCGGCCGAGTAGCCGGCCAGTCCTTCGCAGCACAGGGATGCGCGACGCTCTGGATCGAGTAGGTGGCAGTCGATGGAAGTCATGGCAGTAGCGGCCTTTCATGCAGGGGCTCGCTGAAGTCGCGCGGCGGGTATGGCTTTCCGTCGCCCGTGTCGATACCGGCTGCCGCGCGGTCGACGCAAGGAACGCGGCGCACTCGTCCATCCGGTCTTGTGCACCACTGTCCTGGCGTTGCGCCGCAGTGCTTGCACGAGACGTCCAGGGCGCCGGTGTCGTCGTACGCCGCGCGTACGGGGCGCCCTTTCATGAGTTCACCAACCGTGTAGGTTGTTGTTGGGGCTCTGACCTGCGGAAAGTACGCAAAGTACGTATCTCCGGTATGTCCTGTAGTGTGCGCGCGCATGGGGCGAACCAGAACTGCGTACTTTGCGTACTGTTGGGCCCGTTCATGACTCGTCCTCAGCGTCAGTGAATTCCGGTCGGATGCCGATGCCCGCGCGCCAGCGCTTGCTGTTGCTGACTGGGCCGGCCGGATATCCGCGTTTGTCTAGGGCCGCGCCGAAGGCGCGTTGACTCAGCGGTTCCGAGCCGTCTTGGGTCTGCCACTTGGCGAACGCTTCATGGAGTTGGCCCGTGGTTGCCTTCATCTGGGAGCCGATGATGCAGCGATCGGCGATGAATCGGCCGATGGCGTCGCTGTTGCGGTGATAGGTGTCAGTGGCTTCCCGGATGCACGCGGGTTCATCAAGCCCGCGCTCGCAGTAATCCTGATAACCCGCCACGGCCCAGGAGAGGATGCCGTCGGCTTCTAGCTGCAGCTGAGAGTCCAGCTCGCGGTTCTGTTCCTCAGGGGGAATCACGACGTCGAACGGCACTACCCGCAGCCTGCGCCAGACCGCCTCGTCGTCGCCCGACACCCGGGGAAGATGGTTCGTGATCAACAGCGGTGTGTGGCTGGGTGTGAATTCGACGAAGTCCTGGCGCATACGGCGGGCTCGGATGGTGTCACCGCCCGTCAAACGCTTCATCGTTGCTTCAGCAAGCCGGCGATCCTTATCGGATTCGCTGACGACCACCCATCGGACGCCGCGCAGGTCCATCTCCCCCGTGGGGTGTGCGCCTTCTCTGTGCATGAAGAGATCCGGCTCGGCGGTGCATGCGTAGTCACCCAGGGTGTAACGGATCGCTTTGTCTAGCACCGACTTTCCGTTGGCCCCGACTCCAGTCATAATGGGCAGGACATGCTCCCGGACGGCACCGATCAAACCGATCCCCAACAGCCGCTGCACGAACCCGCGCACCTCGGGGTCGGGTAACACGCGTTCCAGGAACGCTGTCCAACGCGCCGATTTGACGTCCTGGTAATAGCCGCCCGCGGCCGACTTGGTGATTCGATCTGCAGGAGAGTGATTGCGTAATTCCATGGTGCGCAGGTCCAGCACGCCATTCGCGACATTCAGCAGGTAAGGATCGGCGTCGAGGTCTCGCACCGTCGCGGCGAAAGGCCTTAGTGCCGAAGCGATGTCGAGAACACCGGATACGCCGGCCGCCGACTCGCATCGGCGCACGTCGGTGCGGAGCTGTTTGTCGTCAAGCGATTCGGCGAGCGCCGCCCGTAGGATTTCAATCACCGCTCGCTTGGCCGCACCACGATCGTCGTACGCCCAACGCTTCCCGGTCCAAAAATGCCAACCGAGACTATGGACGAAAAGTAATCGTTCACAGAAGTTTTCAGCCAACCGATAGGCCATACGCACCTGTCCCGAGTGCTGCTCAGGTGCCCCGTTTGGGACAGGTGAGAGGTCGCGTTGCGCGCTATCGGGCCATTCCGGCTCGGGATAATCCTGCCCGTATGAGATAGCCACCCTATGCCACTCCCCCGCGCCGTAGCCAGGGACGTTGGCGGTAGAAGGCATCGAGCTGATTGACCTCGTGAGCTACGGCAGCCCAGTTAGCGGCCGTCGAGATAGCTCTACTCGCGTCGGCCCGAGCGGTTTGGGCGACTTCTATCCGCAGTACGTGATGTTCGCCGGCCACGGCCAGCGCCAATAGCTTCCGCAGATCGCCGTCCGCCAGCGCGCACCACGTAGGGGTCCCCGCCATCGGCAGCGGACCAGAGTTCGCCTGGGCGACAATGGCATCGATAAAGCGATGAGCCTCAGCCCATGACACCTGTTGGCTCGTGGTGTGAGCCTCCGAGGCGCTAGACTGGGGCGCAGCGATTGGCGTCGTCGAGTTGGGCCGGGGGTTGGCACCCGGCCCTTTTCGTTCGGACATTAGGCCGCACCACCACCGCCGAAAGGCTGCATGGCAGCGTCGATTTCGTTGAGGTCGACACGGATGACGCGTCCGTTCAGCTTGTATGCGCGGTACTTGCCAGACGCAATGTGCCCGCGCACGGTGCGGACACTTTCTAGATCGAGGTACTCGGCGGCTTTTTGTAGAGACGCCCACCGAGGCGCCGGCGAAGGTGAGTCTTCTTTTCGGCTGGCGCGGTTGGGTTTTGACGGTGAATCGACGGTTCGGGTCGGCGAGGACGCCACGGGATCACGCTCCAACGCGGGTGTTGTTTGGGTGTGTGGTAGCGAACCGGCATGCCGCAATCGGCGCGGTTCAGTTACTTCCCAAGGGTTAACGTCTCACGTATCGACGATGGTGAAGCCCGTAAGCCCGTCGGCATGCAGATCCCGTATAAGGCCCGTCGGCACAATCCTGCGGAGCAGGTATCTCTACAACTAGTACTACTTTCCGCTATGCGCAAGCAACACGCCGAAAAGCGCCGTCAAGTTTCACGTTGTGGGCGCAGCCATTTTCGAGAGCAGCTTGGCTATCTGGCGATCGCGGCCTTGCGCGGCATGCTGATAGCGCATCGCGGCCTGGGGTGTTGAATGTCCCAGACGGGCCATCAATTCGGCTAACGTGGCGCCGGTCGCTGCGGCTAGCACTGCCCCGCTGTGCCGTAAATCGTGCCAGCGCAAATCATCTCGCTTCGCGGTCGAGCGCGCCTTATAGAACTGGCGGTAGAGGCTGGCAGGGGCAAGGTGGCCGCCATGCGCGGCCGGGAACAGCAGCGCGCCTTTCTCTGGACCGGTGAACCGGGCAAGGTGATCCTTGATTGCCGGCAGGAGGTGAGGCGGAATCTCGACATCGCGCCGGCCGGCGTCCGACTTCGGGCTGGTGACCTGAAAGCCTTTGTCGACCCGCACGACGGCCCGCTCGACACGAACAACACCGTACGACTCGGGTTGCTCCTCTGAATCGACTGCGGCCGCGTCTAATTGCTCGTCGGCCGGCTCGACGATGATGATGTCGCGGCGTCTCAACTCGGTTAGCTCGCCGAACCGCAGCGCACACCAGCTCGCCAGTAGCACCATCGCCCGGTACTGCTCGGGCATCTCCTGGGTGATGGTCGCTATTTCGTCGAGCGTCGCGGGCCGGATCTTATGCACGCGTCGAGCGGTGCCGCCGCCGCGGATTACGCACGGGTTGACATTGATTTTGCCGTCGGATAGCGCGGTTCCCATGATCGTGCGCAGCAGCCCGTAGCAGTGGGCGCGCAGGGTCGGCGTCTTGGTGCCGAGCGCGGCGTGCCAGGCTCGGACGTCGTCGGCGGTGATCGCCGCGATCGGCAGCCCGCCGAACGTCGGCACGATGTGGTCCTCGAGAAGCTTCTGGTAGTGCTCGCGGGTGCGGTCTTTGAGGTCGCGCTGTGCCATCCACGTCTTGGAGTAACTGCCGAACGTCAGCTTGGGCGCTGGCTTCTCGTCGGCTTCAGGCGGTACCCACGCCTTGCGGATGATCTCCGCCTGCCGCAGCGACAGCCAGCCGCGGGCGTCCTTCTCGGTCAGGAACGTCTTGGGCGCGGAGTATCGGCGGCCGTCGGGCCCGTGGTACATGGCCCGATAGCGGCCGCTGGGGAGCTTGTGCGCCGTACCGAAGGCGCCGCGTTTCTGCGACTTGCGCCCTTCTCCCCTGACCACGTCGAGCCTCTCTGCGATACTTCGGTGAGTACTGGCGTGAACTCCGTGAACTCGTTGTGAGCTAACGAGACTGTATCAACTTTCCAACAACTTTCCGGAACATGCTGCTACACTGAGCGGTGTCAACGCAGGTAAATCCACTATTTGCGCTGGTCACAACATCCACGCTAGCAAACTGATTGAACTGGTTCAATCCCAGTATCGCGCACCAGTATTTACGCACGTCAATCCAGTTATCGGCGGATCAATGCTCCGCAGGATCGACGGCCGCCGACCCGACTGTTTCGCGTCAGCAGCGGCATCCGACGCTAGGCTACCGTTCCACCATGCCCGAATTTCCCGCGCGACCGGTGGACCTGTCGTGGTTCTACACGCTGAATTTGCACGACCGGGTCAACCTGCTGAACAACCCGCGCCAGTCACTCATATCTCAGTTTGTCGAACGCATTCTGGCCCAGGTCAAACAGCACGGGATAGACCAAGCGGTCGTAGACGAAGCCCAGTGGAACGGCAGCTCCACCTGGAAGCTCGACGACTCAGTGAGGGCAAAGCTCGAGGAGGACGGTCACAAGCTTGATGGATGGTTCAATTCACTGACACCCAGCGAGCGCAACCACGTCATTTTGCACCGCAGCGAAGAGGGCACCCAAACCGCCGCGACAAAAGCCGGCGTCGACCCACGCATGGCCCACCCCTATCTCGAGATGAAGGCGACGAAACTCGGTCTGCCCTGAGATGGCGCCACTGTCATCGCCCTTGGGTGCGGTAGGTGCACGACTCAGTCCCCGCGTATTCGCAAGGGCGTCAATTCCGACTCGTGGCTGACGGCCCTGTGATTTGATTTTGCCGACAGCGCCCCCTCAGGTCTCGTCTCGCCCACTGAACGGCGCACATCGACGGCTGAGCAAGGAGCGCACAGTGCGGTTGATCAACGGTCGAGCCCTTGCTGTCGTCGCCATGGTGCTCGGCATCGCGGTGTTGAGTGCTGGCTCGGCGAGCGCCGACGGCCCGGTCCAGATAAGAAGCCGAATGGGCGATGCGTGTTTGGACGCCCCGGGTGGGAACTGGTGGGCCGCGGTAGTGGTCAACCCCTGCAATGGTTCCGACACACAGCGCTGGTTTTTCAATGGCCTACAGCTGCAGAACGTGGCCTTCGGCGGGGGGTGCCTGGTAAATCCGCAGGGCAACACTATGTTTGCGCACCTCGCGCCCTGCACCGGAATGTGGAACCTGAATTGGCATTACGACCCCAACAACGGTCACTACTCGACCGATCCGGGGTGGCTCTGCCTCGCCGTCCTCGGCGGACCCGGCCCTGGGACTTGGGTGTCCACCCGCTATTGCGGCGATGATCCGGCTCAAAGTTGGGACATCGTTCCGTAATACATTGACGCACAATGTATTACGCGAGTTCGATCCGCTCAACAGATATTCGAACTGCCCGATCTCTTCCAGGTTGCACCCGAGCACCGGAAAGAAACACCGACACGCACGCCTGCTCCATAATGCAGTTGTGTCCCGCCGACGTCAGCGGCGGGTCTGGGTAGGGGGTGCCATACGCTGTGCCTCTTAAGCGTGTCGACGAGTTGAGGCCAGGCGACCGGATACGAATGAAGATCGGGCGTGCCACCGTCGTCGCCGTCGAGGCCCTGCCCGAGGATCGCACCTTGATCACTTTCGCCTACGGGACAAAAGGCGCTGCCGACAACGATCTGACCGTCGATGTCCTCGGCGAGGATGAGTGGGGCGACTGAACCGACCCGACTGGGCTCAGGAGCCCGTCAGGATCGTCGGGAAGGGGCTGCGCTCCGCGGGCAGGTCGGGCGGGAAACACGGCGAGACACCCTGCAGCGTCGGGGCATAGCCCGGCTGATACCGGGCGATAATTTGCAGGATGTAACCGTCGGGCGCGTAACCAAATCGATTGGGTTTGTAGAAGCCGTCCCGCTCGTACACCTGCCAGCCCCAGCTCTTCCAGATGTCCCCGGCCTTGGCGACGATCGTGCTCGTGTCGACACCGGCCGGCAGCGTCAGATCACCATTGGTCGCGAATTCCATTGGTGGCGTGCCTGTTTCGACATCCTTACACGGATGCACGGTGCCGCCGCCGCTGTAACGGCTGGCGTCAAGCGTGGTTCCGGGCGGCAGCGCCGCAAGCGTCTTCTTGAGGTAACCGATCACCGTATCCTGGGCCTGCTGTTGGGTTTTCGGGATGACGGGTTCCAGCTTCCAGCCGGGCGGTGGCGGTGGCGTTGATTCCACGGGTGGTCCTCCAATGGGCGTGGCACCGGTCGGTGTGGGCGACCCCAGCGGGCGTTCGTGGCTACAGGCAACGACGAGCATGACCACCAACAGAGCACATGTGCGGCGCATACGCTTAGCCTCCCCCACTCGGAATAGCCTGGGGCGGTGGCACACCGGCGATCACGGCGCCCAGATTGAGCAGCGCCGGGTTGCCCTCGCTCCAGTAGCTACTGTGGGCCGCCACGCTCGGTGTCACCCCGAGCGGGTCACTGCTCGGCCCGGCAGCCGCGAACAGCCGCCTCGCACCGAAGTCGTCGGCGGTCGGATCGTGCCCCAGCGTCATGTCGGTCACCAACTCGATGATGTCATTGCGGGCTCGCATGGCATAGACATTCGCGCCGGGATCCAGGCTCAGGTCACCAGCGTGCTTGACCAACATCCCAGGGCTGCCGACCGCGATGACGTTGTTGGCGTCCAGATGATGGCCTCCAGATGCGGCCGCACCGACTAACGTCGAGCCGTAGCTGTGCCCGATCACCGTGTCGATCGACGGCGTGCCCACGTGGGACGCGCGCTGCCCGCTCTCGAACGCATCCAACGCGCCCGCACCCGTCCGGGCCCGATCGGGCCATGCCGCCTCGACGAGATCCATCGGACGGTCGTAGCCCATCCACGTCGTCACCGCGACATCGCCCGGCCTCAAGTTCGGGTCGGCCGCCATCGCGGAGTTGTACATCGCCAAAGACTTGAGGTCGCTGCCTTCGAACGTCGCGAGGTCTTGGCCGGTGCCGGGCACCAAGATCGCATTGCGACGGGCGTAGTCGGGGTTTGCGATCGCGACCGCCCCATGGCCCTGGTTATCGATCAGGCCGAGGTAGCGCCGCACGCCGTCGTTGCGGTTCAACGCCGTCTGCACCGCCCGATAGCCGTCGAGGCTGTGCCGGGCCGCCAGCAGTTGGGGAGCAAGTGCGTTGAATTCACCGGTCGTCGCTTCGGTGTGATCGCCCATATAGATCCGGGCCGCCAGTTCGTCGACGCGGTGCTGCAGACGGTCGACGTCGGCTTGCGTCTGCTGCTGCAGCTCGGGCAGATGAAGCCGGTTGTAGTGATCCTTGCCGAGATGATCCTGCGGATCCCACGGCATCCCAGGGTGATTGCCGATGTTGTGGTCCTGGCTGTAGAGCCAGTCCTTCTCCTCCGGCGTGAGCTTGTTCCACAGGTCGGCGAACTGTTTGGGATCCTGCGGCAGCGGCTGCTCCAATGCCCGTTGCACGTCGGGTCGGTTGTCATGCGGACCGGGCGGAATGGGCGCGTCGCCGTCGGCCATATTGATCGCCGTCGCCAACTCCTGGTCGACGGCGTTTGCCTCGGCCACGATCGCGTCCAATCGGGTTTGCAGCTCGGCGCGCTGCGTCTGCATCTTCGCCCATTCGGCCGCGGTGTAACGCAGCTGGGGAATCGCCAGCACCTGACTGGTCGAGGCGTCGACGTGCAGCCGGGCGGCAGCCACGTCCGCCCGCAACGTAGCAAGCTCGGCCTTGACCTTGTCGATTCCGCCGGCGGCTTTCTCGGCGGCCTGTGCGACGGCGAGCGCTTCGTTCCCATGCGCGTCGAGGTCTTGCCGCACTGCCGCATTCTGGTGTGCGGCGGCATCGCGGGATGCACCCTCCCAGCTGGCGAACACCGCGAGCGTCGCCAACTCACGCGAGGTGCCGAAGGCGTTCTGCGAGCGCGCGGAGGCCGCGTGAAACACCTCGCGCACCGCTTCGGCGTTCCAGCGGTCAATGTCCGCGACCGATAAGGTCATACCCCACTGTTCTCAGCCGCGGCCACTGACCGCGGCAGCTCTGGCAGCGACCCCGGCGAGTGCGCGCGCTCGCTGCGCCTCGGCCGCCGCATGCAGGACCGCGGCGTCTTGCAGCGCGAATCCGTGATCGCCGACCTTGCCCACTAACGCCTGCGACTCCGGCAGCCAGCGCGCAACCCTGGCGCTCAGCGCCAGGGCCGACGTACCGGCCCATCCGTACTGAGCCGCCTCGATCCGGTTGTCGGCCGTGAGGAACCCTGCCGCCAGATCCTCGGCCTGATCGCTCACTTGCCTTCCCGAGACCGTCAACTGTTCCACATCGATTTTGATGTCAGTCACGGTCGGATCCCCTTCCCGGTTGACAAGGCAGCACTCGAAGGTCTGCATCGGTAGCCGGAGCGTAAAGGCGCGAGGGACGCAACGCACTTCACCCCGTCGTCACGGGCTTCGAGCCACCATGACAACCGTGACATTCCGACAGTTGTGACGCCGCCGTCAAAAAGAGGCCGTAGGTATGGGTTTCTCGGATAATTCAGACTCGAGGCCTTATCTCTGAGCCGTTTTTCGGAACATCGGAGGGCCTCGGTATGAATTCCCCGATTAAGACAGACTCGGGGATTTATCAAGAATTTATTGGTTGCCAGGAGATAGCGCTAAAGCTGCTGGGATTACTTGATTTTGGCGAGTTAGATGCCCTACGTTCGAGAACAATCGGCTGCTAAAAATCTATTCTTTGTGCGGGAGGACGAAATGCAGACGATAGCGCTAGTGGTGGTGGCCGTGATCGGTGCATTCATGCTCGTTTTTGGCTTCGGCAACGTTGGCTGCTTCAGCGAATGCGCAGGCAACGCGGGCGGCATCAAGTGCTCCACTTGCGACTCCCCGTCCGACGGCCAGACAAAGCTGGGCTACCACTACATAGGTCACTAGCCAGAACTTTTACCAAGCACCGGCGGTCGACGCCGGTGCTTCGTTTTGCCGGCCGACGCGCCAGCGACCCCGACGCGATGAACTGAACAGCAGCTAGGCTCGGCGGCTGCGGCCCGCCGATGGCATTCGCGGCCTCCGGTTGCTGATGGACACCGCCCAAGCCGGTCGACTTGCCATTGACCAGGGGGCGACTTGTCCATTAACGGGCCGCTAATTGCCACACGATTCAAGATCAATAATGTGGCAATCAAGATCAGATTAATCACCAGTCACGATCAAGTAAATCCTCAATCAAGATCATACGGCCAGAAGTCCAGGCCAATTGCTGGGCCGCACACCTCCCGGCCGTATGAATTCCACACGAACTGCCGAATTCCACGCTCCGCTAACCCGGGTTTGTGATAAGACGGCGAACGTGATGCCGAGTCCGCGATCTTCTGAAACTCCTGGGTGCGGTGTAGCGGGGTAATGCCAATGCGCCGCCGGCGGATACCCCGGGAACCCGCTACAGAATCCCGTAAAACCTTGGGACGCAGGCACATTCGGGACGCAGCGTGAAGGCTTGCGTGAACCAGACTTGAGGGGTGTCGGCCGAAAAATTAAGTGAAGCGGCCACCGAGGATCCTCCCGGTGGCCGCCTCGTCGGCCATCAAACGATGCTAGCTTTCGCCCGCGATCCGCGTGCCGTTTTTCGCGAGTTCTTCCGCAGATCCGAAGATCGGACCGCTCGAGCCCAGGACAGCGCAGGTCAGAGGCTTCGCCGCACCGTCGCCGACCGCTGTCCAACGTTCACGTTTAGCGGGACCGAATGGTGGCATCCCGCGGGCTATGAGTCTGAGGATCAATCTCGATCGCGCACAGCGTCGCCTGATGGCGATCGGCTGGGCGTCCGGCGCGACCAGCTAGTCGATCATGCGGACCGCGTTTCATCACCAACTCGACGCACTGAGGCGAGGCATCGCCGACATGTGTGACCTCACCGGCACCGCGATGGCTCAGGCCACCGAGGCTCTGCTGGGCCCGGACATCGTCTTGGCCGAAGCCGTGATCAGCGCGCACCCGGACGTCATCGTTCGGGCTACCGAGATCGAGAATGACGCCTACACCCTGCTGCTCCTGCAGGCTCCGGTCGCCGGCGACTTACGGGCGGTTCTCGGTAGCCTGCAAAACGTTGCCGACGTCTATCGCATGTCCGCCTTGGCGCTGCATGTCGCCGACACGGTCCGGCTGCGACACCCCTGCACCGCAATCCCGGACGACATCAAGCCCTACTTCGCCGAAATGGGCCGCATCGCCGTGGATCTCAGCCGGAACGCGAGCAGGGTCGTGCTGTCCGGAAACGCCGAGCAAGCCGCCGAACTGGCCCACGACGACGATGCGATGAACGCGCTACATCGACTCGTGTTCACCATCTTGATGGACCGGAAGTGGTCGCACAGCGTCCCCGCCGCAGTCGACAGCACGCTGTTGAGCCGTTACTACGAACGGTTCGCCGATCACGCCGTGAAAGTGGGACAGCGGATTATCTTCCAGGCCACCGGTTCCCACGGCGGCCAATCTCAGCTCAAGCGACATCGCACCGCCTGATGCCGTTGCGGCCGAACGTCGTTCAGCGAGCCAACGGCGTGTAGAAGACCACGCCGTTGCCCTTGTTGTCGTAGACGACGGCACGGCGCTCGTGGGCGTCGTCGTACGGGCCCTTCACGATGCCGCCGCCGCTGGCCTCAACAGCTTTGGCCGCCGCGTCGACATCGGCGGTCTTGATACCGACGACGACCTGCCCGGGTATGGGATGGTCGACGTCCGTCGCCAGGGCGAGAGTGACGGGTCCGCCGTCGAGGGCGGCGAAGTGGGCGCCGTCGCGGAATTTCAGCGCCATGCCCAGGATCTCGCTGTAGAACCGGATCGACTCGTCCAAGTCGTCGGTCGACAAGATGATCATCTTTACTTCGTGCTCGCTCAAGGTTCGCCTCCAGTCAGCGGCGGAAGACCACCCACCGCATCGCGCTATACATGTACACCGCTTCGCACATGCCCGCAACGATTCGCGACAGCTGGTACTGCAGCCCGATAGCCGACAACAGCGTGGTCACCCCGAGGATGAAGGCCAGGTAGTTGACGACCACCACGACGACGTAGACCGCGAGCTGCGAACCGACCGCGCCGTGGGACTGGAAGTTGAAGGTGCGGTTGAGCGCGTAGCTCAGCGCGAAGGCACACGCGTAGGAGACGGTGACGGCAACCGGCACCGGAAGGTCGAGGCCGTCGCGCAGCGTGGTGAGCAGCACGAGATCGACGCTGAAGGTGAAGCCGTTGATCACGCAGAAGCCGAGGAACGTCGGGGCGATGATCGAACTGAGCCCGAACGGGAGCCGACTGACGACGGCCTCGCAGGACCTGTGGAATCGATCGACCGCGCGCGACTGGCTGACCCACGATTCGGCTGTCACGCGGTCACCGTGCCATGACCGGGTTTCGGCCATGTGAGCAATTGGCCAACTCTTCGCTCGCCGGGTGCCTCACTTCGCGGGCAGCTTGACGACCCGGTCGCCGGTGTAGTCGGTGACATAGAGGTTGGCGGCCTTGTCCACTGCGATACCGCTGGGGTGGTTGAGCCCGACGAAGGGCAGCACGCTCTGCCGCTGCGTCGCGGCGTCCATTTTCAGCACCCGGTTGTCGGTGTAGTCGGTGACGAAGATGTCGCCCCCGTCGTCCACCGCGACGCCGCTGGGGTCGCCCGGGGTTAACAGGCCGCTGAACGGCACCACGCTCTGGCGGTTTGAGTCCGCCTCCAGCTTCACCACCCGGCTGTTGCCCGAGTCGGCGACGAAGACGTTGCGCGCCTTGTCGAGCCCCACCCCTTCGGGTGCGTTGAGGCCGCTGAACGGCAGCTCGATCGGGGTGCTCGAGCCGGCCGGCAGCTCCAGCACGCGATTGGCGTCGGTGTCGGCGAGATACAGAGCGCCCGCGTCATCCGTCGCCACACCCTGGGGCCGGTGCAGGCCGGTGAACGGCAACACGATCGGGGCGCTCGAGCCGGCCGGCAGTTTGAGCACCCGATTGTTGTTGGTGTCCGCGACATACAGGTTCCCGGCGCTATCCCCCGCCACACCCTCGGGCGAGTTGAGGCCCGTGAAGGGAAGTTCGATCGCAGCGCTGGAGCCCGGCGCCAGTTTGAGCACCCGGTTGTTCATGTCGTCGGCGACGTAGACGTTGCCGGCGAGATCGACCTCCACATCCGCGGGGTGGCCAAGCCCATTGAACGGCAGTGTGACCTGAGCGCCGTACGAGGGATCGCGATGTTGAGTTGACGGCTTGACGTCATGGGTCTCGAGGTGCCCGACGATGACGACGAAGGCGAGCACCACGGCGGCCGCCATCGCCAGCGCGGCTGGAACCACGATGACCGGTCGGCGCCACCACGGGCGCCGCGCCGGGGTGTCGGCGTCGTCGGGCCAGGGCTGCTGGAACGGTTCGAGATCAGACGGTTCGTCGGCGGGTGCTGCTTCGACCGCGAGATACGAGGTGACCGGTGGCGGCGGCTCAGCGAGATACGAACTGACCGGTGGCGCGGACTCCGCGAGGTACCCGTTCGCGGCTGGGTTGGGCTCTGGCTCCGGCGGCGGTACCGGCTGTGCCTGCGTATCGGGCACCGCGTGTCTGGCCCTGACCGGTGCCCGCGTGGTGGCGGTGATGACGTCGTCCGCGGCGTCGGCCAGCGCGACGGTGGTGGCATACCGGTTGGCGGGGTCTTTGGCCATGCCGGTGGCGATGACGTCGTCGAGGCGCGGGGGCACGCCGGGCCGGGTGACGGACGGTCGCGGCGGCGGTGTGCTCAGGTGCGCGGCGAACAGCCACGTATCACCGGCGAAGGGCGGCTGCCCGGTCAGGCATTCATAGAGCACACACGCCAGCGAGTAGATGTCGGCGCGGGCGTCGGCCTCGCGGGCCCCGGATCGCTCGGGCGCCATGTAATGCCAACTGACGAGCTCGTTGTCGGAGTTCGTCAACCGCGTTTCGTACCAGGGCGCCAACCGGGCGATCCCGAGATCGACGAGGTAAGCGAAATCGTCGCGATCAATCAGGATGTTGGAGGGCTTGACATCGCCATGGACCAGGCCGATCTCGTGCGCCGCGTGCAGCGCGTCAGCCACCTGCCCGATGATGCGCACCGCACGAGCCGGCTCGAGCGGCCCGTTCGCCAACACCTCTTGCAGGTTGCGCCCGTCGATGAGCTCCATGTCGATGTAGAGCTGGTCGCCGATCTCGCCGTAGTCGTGGATGGGAACGATGTGCGCGTTGTTCAACCGTGCCGCCGCGGCCGCCTCCCGGCGGAACTGCTCCGCGATCGCGGGATCGGCAGCCAGCTGTGGCGGGAGTAGCTTGATCGCAGCGGTGCGATTGCCGGTCTCGGTGTCATGCGCCCGCCACACCTCCCCCAGGTCGCCACGGCCCAACAACTCGACGAGCCGGTAGCGACCGAACTCCCTTCCCTCCACGGGCTCACCATACCCAGCCGGGCCGTCGTTTGAGGGTCAAGTTCTGCCCGCCTGTCGACGGCCGCTTCCGGGTATCTGCTTCCCCCGCAGGGTTATTCGGACGGATGGCCGCACGGACCCGCACAGCAAACTTTCAAGCACATAACATCAGCGTCACCAAAAGCGACGGCATGCGAAACGAAATGCGAAAAACGATCCCGAACCGGGTGTTGCCGGTCTAGGACTTGGGCGCCTTCTGGGCGTCGATATCCATGTCCGGGCAGAAGGCCTCGACCGCGGCGAACGCGATCTGCTTGGTCTGCTGCTGGCTGTAACCCATGTTCTGGATACGCTGCAGGGCCTGATCCGGCGGGAGGATGTTGTTGCGCAGCTCGTTGCACAGATTCGTTCCGATGTGGACGATCGTCTCGTGGCTGGAGTAGTGGATGTTGTTCTGGTCCAGGTAGCTGATGTACTCGGCAGTGTTTTCCGGGTCGGCGTTGGCGACTGCCGGCACTGAACACAGCAGTGCGGGCAGGGCGATGAAAGACGCCGCGAGTGCTGTTTTCATGGAACCGAGCATAGGATCACCCCCGAACTTTCAGGTGAACTATAGGCAAACGGCGGTACTCACGGCAGGGCTTAGCAAAACATGGCACGAGTTGCCGCGCCGGATCGGCCGGGATCGCTAGAGTTCCCCTGTTGATGACACAACTGAGCCACCTCATCTCACCCGCGGCCCGTGTGACAGTCAAAAACATGGCGGCCCGACTGCTCTGCGCCGTCGGTGTTCCGGCGCTTGCAAGGCGACGACACCGCGATGTGTTGGGGATCGTGATGTTTCACGGCGTGGAGGACCAAGCACTGTCGCCTGCCTGCTGGCATGTGCTCGATGCGGCGACATACCGGAGACAACTCGAGTACATCCGCGAGCACTTCAACGTCCTGCCACTCGAGGACGCCCTGAATCGGCTTGCGGCGGCAACGTTGCCGCCGCGCGCAATGGCGATCACCTTCGACGACGGCACCCGCAACCTCGCCACGCACGCGGTCCCGGTGCTGCGCGAGCTGGGGCTGCCCGCCGCGGTGTTCCTTGCGACCGGCCCGATGGACAGCGGCGAGACCCTTTGGCCCGACCGGCTTTGGCTGGCGATCGCCGGCACTGCCGCGATTGACGTCGACCTAACGGCATTGGGATTGGGCATTTGTTCGCTCGTAGGGGAAGCCAACCGCGGCAAGGTGTACGCGTCGGCGGCGGCGCGGATGAAAGACTTGCCCGATGCGGATCGGATCACGGTGCTCGGCGAGGTTCTGGACGCCTTGGGCGACGGCGGCGACGGCGGCCCGTTCCGCATGTTGTCCTGGGACGAAGCACGCGACATGGCCAGCGACGGCCTGGTGACGCTATACCCGCACACGGTGTCACACCCGATCCTTTCCCGCTGCACCGACGACAAGGTCACCCAAGAGATCACCGATTCGTGCACCACGCTCGAACGTGAGACGGGCCGGGCACCAAAGGTTTTCGCCTATCCCAATGGGCGGCTGCAGGATTTCGACGCGCGCGCCCAGGAGGTGCTGCGCGGCCGCGGCGTGCGCTGGGCGTTGTCGACCAGGTACGGATTCGCCGACCGCTGCTGCGATCCCATGGCCCTGCCGCGGCTACCGGTGGGCAGCGACACGTCTTTCAACTACTTCCGGCTGATGGTGTCGCGCGGCCTGCCCGGCCGCTAGCAACTCACCTCCGGACGCCGGATCGACGCGGCGGCAAGCCACAACTCGTGCAACGCGTCCCGCCAATGAGCGACGTCGAACTCGCTGGCGCGCTGATATGCCGCCGCCGCGAGTCGATTGCGCAGCTCGACGTCGACGATCAGGGACTGCAGCGCTGCCGCCAGCTGCTCGGGCTTGCCAGGCTCGATCAGCACACCACTCACCCCGTCGGTCACCACCTCGGGTATCGCGCCCACCGCGGTGGTCACCACCACCACGCCGGTGGCCATCGCCTCGAGCACTGCCATCGGCAGGCCCTCGCTGTAGCTGGGCAACAAAAAGATCGCCGACTCGGCTAGCAGCCGGTCCCGCTCCTCGGGCCCAACCCAACCGACGACATCGACGGTGTCACCTAGTCCGTCGGCGGCAACGATGTCGCGCACCTGCACCACTTCGCCGTCACCGGCCAAGGTAACTCGCAAGTTGGCACGAATCTCGTTGGGCAGCATGCCAATAGCACGAACTAGGTCGTAGGTGCCTTTGTTTTCGCCCAGCTTGCCCAACGCCACCGCCCGCAATGGTTGCGCGGTCCGCGGCGAGGGGGCAACAGCGGGCACGACCACTGGGTTGTACAGCACTCGGGTACGGGATTCATCGAAGCCCAGGCTCGCACACGACTCCTTCACGTGGAATTGGCCGAGCACCGCCGAATAGTCAGCACGCAAGGCCAGGCGTACGGCGTGCTTCAACGGCCGCGGCAGCTCCGCGAGCCAGGGGAAGAACTGCGTGGTGTGGCCGTGGACGATGGTCGGCACACCGCGCAGGCGAGCGACGAAAAGCGGTACGGCCTTACGCACAATGCTGCCGCGCCAGGAATAGTGCACATGGAAGACGTCGACCAAGCCGAACAACAGCAGGACCGACGCCCAGAGCATGCCCGTGATGCCGGTCCACAGCCGCACCGGCAGCGATGCGTCGTTGTAGGTGGATATCATGCGAACGCGAAACCGTGGGTCGCTGTCCTCGATTAGCAGGCGCATCATCGTCGCCATGCCGCCGCGGCTGTTGGGTCCAGCCGGGGCGTTCCCGATGGTCAGAATCCGTATCGGCCGGGACGTCGCCTGGTTTACCTCAATGCCCGTATCCCCATCGCTCAAGCTAGCCTCACCACAGGACGTTGCGGAACAGCAAAGCATCCGCCACGAGTCCGACACCGACGACCAGAAATAATATGCGCACCGAGATCGGACCGTAGCGAGTCAGGCCGCGCACAATCCCCCGCTGTATCCGGACGGCCCGCTTGGTCTTGCGAGTGGCAAGAAACAGGATCACCAGCGACGGCGTGAGTGCCAGCATCCAGTAGGCGTACACCAGCAGTGGCCACGCGGCCGGCCGGGGATGCAGCGCCGCGAGCATGGCCAGCCCGGTGATGTAGGGAATCGAGGTCGGCGCCTGCCCGATGCCGACCGCGGCGCCGAGAATGCCGAGCAGCCACGGGCGCTGCCGCATGGCCGCCAGCGCCCAGCCCGGCGCCGAGGTCTGCGCGGTCAACGGAAAGTAGGCCAGACACATCAGCACCACGCCTAGCACCAACTGGCCCCAAAAGTGAAGCGCCGGAGTGATTTTGAAGTCGACCGAGTGCTTCAAGATGCCAAGTCCGAGTACCGTGCAGACGCCGAACGTCGTGGTGATCGCGAACAACCCGGCGATAAAACTCATGCCGCCGGGGATCGGTGAGCGGCGATCGAGTCGGCTGGCGTAGACGACGGCTGAGACAACGCCCACGTTGAGGACATTCAGCGAGTCGAGGAAAGCCAGACCGGCGAGCGCCAGCAAGAGAGCTTCCATGATCGCACCGAAGTTACTGCAACCGCCCGGACGTGACGACACAAAGGGGGCGTTCGGCGCAGAAAAATGTGAAAATGCTAAGAATGCGTGGGTGCATCGGGCCGTTGCCGTCCCGGGTTGCGCCCGAGCGCCACGACCGCCAGGGTCGGACGGTCGACGTGTAGGTATTTGCGCGAGTGAGGTCGCCCTGTGAAATTTGCGCTCGCCGGCTACGGCAGCCGCGGCGACATCGAGCCCTTCGCGGCCGTCGGCAGGGAGCTGCTGCGTCGGGGTCACGACGTGTCGATGGCGGTCACGCCCAACATGATCGGCTTCGTGGAGTCGGCGGGGCTCGCCGCCGGCGCGTTCGGGCCGGATCCGCCGCAGCACAAGGACTTTTCGCACACGACCCTGCAGAACCCGATCATCATGATGGCTGCGGTCACGGATCAGATCCGAGCGGCCTGGACGCAGTGGGCCGCGTCGCTGCTGGCGCTCGCGAAGGGGGCCGACTTGGTGCTGACGGGCAAGAGCGAGCAGGGGCTGGCCGCCAATGTCGCGCAGTATTACGGCATTGCGCAGGCCGCGCTGCACTTCTTCCCCGACGGCGCGGCGCAGACCAATGACATGCTGGCCGGCCTGGCGGCCGAGGCCGAAGCCGCTCAGCGCGCCGAACTGGGCCTAACACAGGCCCCAGGATCGATCGCGCTGGAGATCCAGGCCTACGACAAGCTCTGCTTCTCCGGGCTGGCCGCGCAGTGGGCTCAACAGGGTCTGCGTCGTCCCTTCGTCGGCGCGTTGACTTTGGAATTGCCGGCGGATGCCGACGGCGAGGCGCTGGCGTGGATCGAGGCCGCGACGCCCCCTATCTACTTCGGCTTCGGCAGCGGTGTGCGGGTCGCCTCGGCCGACACGGTCGCGGTGATCGCCGAGGCCTGCGCACGGCTGGGCGAGCGGGCGCTGATTTGCAGTGGCCCCAATGACTTCACCGCCGTTGCGCACTTCGACCACGTCAAAGTCGTCGGCGAGGTGAACCATGCGACCATCTTCCCGGCGTGCCGCGCGATCGTGCACCACGGCGGCGCCGGCACCACGGCAGCGGGCATGCGGGCCGGAGTCCCGGCGTTGATCCTCGGGCTCGGGGTCGACGATCAACAGGTCTGGGCCGAGACCGTGCAACGACTGAAAGTCGGCTCCGGCGGGGAATTTCGGACGACCACGCTGGATTCGCTGGTCGAGGCACTGCGCTGCATCCTGGCTCCGGAGTACGCCACCCGCGCCCGTGCGATTGCGGCCCTGATGGCCACGCCGGCCGAAAGCATCGGCCGCGCGGCCGATCTCCTGGAGGAGGCAGCGCGCGCGGGACGCTAGCGTCAATACAGCCGCGGCTGTATTGTTCTGCGAATGCTGACGTGTGAGGCGCGGGAATCGGCGCTGGCCCGGTTGGGGCGGGCGCTGGCTGATCCGACGCGTTGCCGAATTCTGGTGGCGCTGCTCGACGGCGTGTGCTACCCCGGCGAATTGGCGTCCCAGCTCGGCCTGACCCGGTCGAACGTGTCCAATCACCTGTCGTGCCTGCGTGGGTGCGGCTTGGTGGTGGCCAGTTACGAGGGACGGCAGGTCCGCTACGCGTTGGCCGATGCGCACCTGGCCCGCGCGCTGCGCGAGCTGGTTCAGGTGGTGCTCGCCGTCGACACCGACCAGCCGTGCCTCGACGAGCCCGCGCCCGCCAAGACCGGTGCGCCGCGATGACCGATGGGGATGTCCCGCGCCCGGCCGGGCCCATGTTGCCGCTCTCGGCGCCGGAGGCCGACGGCTGCAATGCCGGGTGCTGCGCCGCCGAGACCGCGAATCTTGTTGAGCCGCAACGGCGCGGCGTGTTGTCGCGACGGGTGCGGCTGCTGGTCACGGCGACGATCAGCTACAACATCGTCGAGGCGATCGTCGCGCTCTCGGCCGGGGTGGTGGCGTCGTCGGCCGCGCTGATCGGGTTCGGGCTGGACTCGGTCATCGAGGTCTCCTCGGCCGCCGCGGTCTATTGGCAGTTCTCCGGTCACGATCCCGAGGCCCGCGAACGCGCGGCGTTGCGGATTATCGCGCTGTCATTCTTCGCCCTGGCGATTTACGTGACGGTCGAATCCATCCGGTCCCTGGCCGGCGGCGAGGCCGCCGGATCCTCAACTGCCGGAATCATTTTGGCGGCCGTTTCGCTGGTGGTCATGCCGCTGCTGTCGTACGCGCAGCGCCGCGCCGGGCGCGAGCTGGGTTCGGCGAGCGCGGTCGCCGATTCGAATCAGACCCTGCTGTGCACCTACCTGTCCGGCGTGCTGCTGGTAGGGCTGCTGCTGAACTACCTGTTCGGCTGGGCGTGGGCAGACCCGCTGGTGGCATTGGTGATCGCCGCCGTGGCGGTCCGGGAGGGCCGCACCGCCTGGCGCGGCGAGCACTGCTGCTGACTTAAACTGCGCCGCAGTATATTTCGGTGTTCAGCCGGCAAGCCCGGCCTTGATGGCCGCGTCCTGCTTGCGCGCCACGTCGAGTGCGATTTCCGGCGGCACCGGGTCGTTGGGCGCGCTCTCGAACTCGATCAGGGCGACGACCTTGCCTTCGCCGAAGATCACCGAGGTCTTGGTCTTGGCGCCGTCTGCCGCGGGTCCGGAAATGATCGTGCCGCCGACGCCCACGTCGACCGGCGCCGGCGTTGCACCCTTGATCGCACCGTTCTGCGGATCGGTGTAGGACTTGGTGAGTGGATCGCGGTCCTTGTCCGCCGCGGCGGGGTCGGGGTAGACCAGCAGCGAGTCGACGATGCTGCGCGAACCGGCCTGGTTGGTGAACACACCCTCGATGCCCGGCGCCGGGTCGGTCAGCTGCCGCGTTTTGGGCCCGCTGAAGCTGTCGCCCGGCACCACGATGTCGGTGGGCTTGATCAGCAGGTTGCTGTAGTCCGACGGCTGCGCGGCACCGCTGGTCGAAGTCGGAGCGGCCGACGACGAGGACGTCGCGGACGAACTCGTCGTCGACGATTTGGACGACGACGAGGGGCTGGACGACTTGTCGCTGCCGCACCCCGTGACCGCTACGCCGACCACCAAAGTGGTTGCCGCCAGACCGGCTGCCGCCACCGATACCTTCTTCACGATAGGCTCCCTTGACTGTCGTCCCGATTTGCTAGCGTCTCGCGCAACATAGCGGATCCTGGATGAGTTTGCTGATTAACAAACCACACCCCGGCGCGCAGCGCTACCACGAAGGCGCCGGCGGCATTGCGGGAAGGTGAACGACGCTGGACGGCTTCAGACCAGCTCAGCCCCGGCGGAACCGTTCGCGCATTTGCGGGTCGTTCTCCCACCACAGCCCCGAGGCAGCGGCGGGTTCGCTCTCGACGGCGTCGGTGCGGTCCAACTCGGCATCGACCTGGACGGCGTGCGCGCGTTCGTCGCGTGACAACGCCCGCATCAACAGCAGCACGAACGGCAACCCGACGACGTCGCCGAGAATCCACAGCACGCCGGCACCGATGGTCTGGTCGAGCCGCTGATCCGGCCCCCACGAGCGATGCAACTCCGAGTAGTACGCCGCGGCGATCAACGAGCCCTGCCAGATGACCAGCCCTAGCAGTCCATCGCCCAGGGTCTCGCCGACCGAGATCAGCAATGAGATCAGCTGCGGGTACCTGCGTGGCACGGGATCCGCCTGCAGCCGCGCGTAAAAGTAACCAAACCCTATGATTACCAACACTATTCGAGTAGGCGCGCCAATCCATTGGTTTCGCAGAGCCGCCGTGTACCACGGCGTCAGGTAGAGCAGCCACGGCGTGGCCAGCATCGCCAGCGACGTCGTCAACGGATGCACCAGCGCTCGAGCCCAGCGGGTGCCGAGCAGCCGGTCGATGCGCTCGCGGCCGCCCGGCCCCGCCGCGTCCCGCAGGACGGTGACCGGTTTGCCTTGCGCGAGGAAGAACGGCACCACATATAGCAACAGCAGTACCTGCAGCGCGCGCATCCAGAACAGGATGTACGCATAGCTGCCGATCGCGCCGACGGTCGCCAGGGCCCAGGCGGCAATGCCGACGGCGAAGCATCCGGCCTGCGCGACGGATCGGGTACCGCCGCGGGCCGTCCGGTAGCACCACGCATAGCTGGCCGCGACCAACAGGATCACGATCGCGGAGGTGGGGTCCAGACACCAGGTCTGGACCAGGGCGCCCCAGGTCAGCGGGCCCGGATCTACGGGCATGGCCCAAGCGTATTGCGGCTCGCGCCAGGCCTGGCTAGGGAGTGCCCTCAGGCTTGGGTCCGCGACCCTCGCCGGTCAGGTAATGCGGGCAATACGAACCGGCGGCGATGGCCGTGAACTTGGCCGCGCCATTGTCGGCGAATCCCGGATTGCGCAGCTGGAGATTGTTGACGATTTCCTGGTCCGAATGTCCCGCGTCCACCAGCGCGCACACGGTCTTGCCGGCCGATATCGCCGCAGCCGGGTCCTGGAAGGTGAGCCCGGCGTCTTTGAGCTCCTTGAGGAAGTTGGCATCAGCGGCCGGATCCGGTTCGGGGCTGGGACTCGGGCTGGGGTCGGCGTGCGCCGGAACCGCCAGGACAATCGTGAAAGCGACGCTGAGCAGCATCACGAGACGTCTCATAACTTCCGAATCCTCCCAGAGTTGCCGGGAACACGCATCCCGCCTAGTCGCCCGGGCGAGCCGAGCCTGGATGGTGTTGGCTAGGACGACGTGGCTGCCATCTTGATCGTTCTCGACGTCTTTGTCGGCATCATCGCGGTGGTCGGGCTGTTCTTCACGTGGAATCAACTGCGGGCCCGCCGCCGACGGTCGGGTGCTAAAGGAGTCGTGCTGGTCGTCGATCGGCTCACCCCGCGCCGAAAGAACATCGCCCGTCTGCAAGTGAGCCTGCGCATGGTCGGACCCACCGTGCGCTACGAGGTGGGCCTCGATCTGGAAGCAGACGGCACGGCGTTCGACGTGTCGACGCCCAAGCCCGAGACACGTCCGTCGATGGGTTGCGAGGACGCCGAAATGTCTTGGAATTTCGAGATTTCCGAAGACGAGATCGACAATGTCTGGGTCATCGCCTCGTGGATGTCGACCGAGAACGCCGACCTGCGGATGGCCGCGTTGGCGTCGAACCTGGGCACGGCGCACACCTACGAGTGGAGATGGGCGGCCGACTTTCGCGTCTCACGCGCCGGCCATTGGCGCAGGCGCCGCAGCGCGACGACTCCCCCACGCACCGTGGCCGGGATGGGGCCGCTGGAACTGGGCCGGGCGCCCGGGCGGGGTCGCGCGGCAAGGCCCACGGCCGAGGCTCCCGACGAGGATTAGCGCGTCGTTATTGCGGAGCGGTGGTCGAGGTGGTGTGCGGCAGCGACGCGGGGCAATAGGCCGTGGCCGCAATCGCCGCGAACTTCGCCGCGTTCTCCTCGCGCAGTCCGGGGTTGCGGTCTTCGACGGTCTTGACGACGTCCACCATCTGCGTGCCCTGGCCGACCGCCTGGCACACCCACTTGCCGGCCGCGATCGCCCGGCCCGGGTCCGGGAAGGTCACGCCGGACGCCGTCAGCGCGGCGAGGAATTGGTCATCCATGGCGTCGGCGTACGCCGGGGCAGCCGTGCCGACCATGGCGACGGCGCTTACCAGCAACAGGAGGCGTCTCATAGCTCCATGATCGTCGCAGACCAGCGGCAAATTCGCATCCCGCGGCCGCGACCGACCCTAGCCCTGGTCAACACGGCTGACCGGGCATGCGAACCCCTCCCGTCGGGCGGAGTCGATGTGCCATTATTCGAAGATGCGCCGCTGGCTGATCGTCCTGTCAACCTTGCTCATCGCCGCCGCGAGTACGGCCGGCGTTGCCGCCGGGCGGGCGTGGGCGCAGGACGCGCCGATCGGCCACATCGGCGATACCCTGCGGGTGGACACCGGCACCTACATCGCCGACGTCACCGTCAGCAGCGTGACGCCCTGCGATCCGCCGCCCGGGTTCGGCTACACCCGCAGCGGCGTTCCGATCAAAAGCTTCCCCGGCAGCACCCCTAACCGCGCCGACGTGACGGTCCGCGCGATCCAGGTGCCCAACCCGTTCATCATGGCGACCGCGTTCAGCTTCGACGGGGTGACGCCGTTCGCTGACGCCTACAAGCCGCGCGCCTCCGACGCACCCGACGCTTTGGACAACGTGCTCACCAACGCGCCGAACGGCGCGATCGTGCGCGGCGGGGTGTATTGGGACGCCTACCGCGATCCCGTCTCCAACGTCGTGCTGCTGGACCGCAAGACCGGCAAGCACCTCGCCCAGTGGAACCTCTGACGCTAGCCGTCCAGCGCGCCGCGACGGATTCCGTCGATGTCACAGAGCTCGCTAACGTTGCGGCCCTTACCTTTCCGTTGGCGTGCCCGCCCACGGCAACACCCGAGAACATCGCGTCCTTCATCGACGCCAACCTGTCACCCGCCCGCTTCCGCGACTATCTCGATGACCCGCAACGGGCCATTCTGATCGCGCGGCGCGACAACCGGATCATCGGCTACGCCATGGTTGTGCACGGCGTCTCCAACCACCCCGGCGTCCAGCAGGCTGTCGAAATCCGCCCGGCCGCAGAGCTATCCAAGTTGTATGTGCTGCCCGACTACCACGGCAGCGGGGCGTCGGCGGCACTGATGGAAAGCGCGCTGGCGGTCACGGCCGACTGGGACGTGCGCTGCGTATGGCTGGGCGTCAGCAAGGCAAATCAACGCGCACAACGCTTTTACACCAAAAGCGGATTCAAGATCAACGGCAGAAGGACGTTTCAAGTCGGCGATCACCTGGAAAACGACTACGTCATGATCCGCGAGGTTGGGTAGCCGCGGCCGTCAGCGCCAACAGGCGAGAGGTAGCCCGCAAGTACTTCTTTCGGTAGCCACCGGCCAGCATCTCCGCACTGAAGACGGTGTCCAGTTTCGCGCCGGAGGCCACCACCGGAATCCCGGCGTCGTACAGGCGATCGGTCAGCGACACCAGTCGCAGCGCCACGTTCTGGTCGTCGATGCCGTGCACGCCGGTCAGGAACACCACCGTCACACCCTCGATCAGGGTCAGGTAGCGCGAAGGGTGCATGGTCGCCAAATGCGCACACAGAGAATCGAAGTCGTCCAGGGTCGCCCCGGTCACGCCGGCGGCCCGGGCAACGACCTCGTCGTCGGACAGGGGCCGCGGCGCGGGCGGCAGGCCGCGGTGCCGATAGTCCGGACCCTCGATCCGCACGGTGGTGAAAATGCTTGCCAGCGTGTTGATTTCGCGCAGAAAATCCTGAGCGGCGAAGCGGCCCTCCCCCAGCTGCTCGGGCAGCGTGTTGGAGGTGGCGGCCACCGACACTCCCCGCTCGACCAGCGACGCCAGCAGCCGCGAGATCAGCGTGGTGTTGCCGGGATCGTCGAGTTCGAATTCGTCGATGCACACCGCGGTGTAGTCGGCCAGCAGGTCGATGCATTCACGAAACCCGAACACCCCGGCCAGCTGGGTCAGCTCGCCGAACGTCGCGAATGCCTTGGGATGCTGCGGCATCCCCGGCCCCGGCAGTTCGTAGTAGGCCGAGGCCAGCAGGTGCGTCTTGCCGACCCCGAATCCGCCGTCCAGGTAGATGCCCACGCCGGGCAGCACCGCCCGTTTGCCGAACAGCTTTCGCCGGCCCGCACGCCGCTGGACGGCCTCGCGGCAGAAGTCCTGGCACGCCACCAGGGCGGCGGCCTGGCTCGGCTCCGCCGGATCCGGGCGATAGGTCCCGAAGCTGACGTCGGCGAACGTTGGCGGCGGCCGCAATTGGGCGATCAGCCGTTGCGGCGACACGCTCGGATGCCGGTCCACCAGGTGGTCCACCCGCGCGAAACCATCCGCGGACGTGGACCCGTGCATGCGAAAACTCTAGCGGCGTGCTGCAATCGTCCTCATGCCCGAGTCAGGCACCGGCAGAGCCGCCGACATCTCGTTAACCCTGCTCGGATCGGGGCGCGACCTTGACGACGGCGAACTCCCCCGCCTCTACGCCTACCCGGACGGCGACCAGACCTGGGTACGGGCGAATTTCATCACCAGCATCGACGGCGGCGCCACCGCCGAGGGCAAGAGCGGCGCGATGGCCGGGCCCGGTGACCGGCTGATCTTCTTCCTGCTGCGCGAACTCGCCGACGTCATCGTCGTCGGCGCGGGCACCGTGCGGATCGAGGGCTATTCCGGCGCGCACGCGGGCATCGCCGAGCGCCAACGCCGGCAGGCCCGCGGGCAAACCGAAGTGCCGCAATTGGCCATCGTCACCAAATCCGGCCGCCTGGAGCGGGAGATGGGTGTGTTCACCCGCACCGAGGTGCCGCCGCTGGTGCTCACCTGCACGGCCGCGGCCGACGAGACCCGCCGCTGCCTGGGCGACCTGGCCGAGGTGATCGACTGCTCGGGACCCGATCCCGACAAGGTCGACGAGGGCGCGCTGCTGGCGATCCTGCGGGCCCGCGGAATGCGTCGCGTGCTGACCGAAGGCGGGCCGATGCTGCTGGGCGCCTTGATGCAACGAGATCTGCTCGACGAGCTGTGCCTGACGATCGCGCCGTTTGTCGTCGGCGGGCCGGCCCGGCGCATCGCGACGGGTCCCGGTCAGGCGCTGACCAAGATGGGCTGCACCCACATCCTGCGCGACGACGCTGGCTACCTGTACACGCGCTACGTGCGGGCTTAGCCGGGCGAAACCGCGCGGCATGGCTACTGTGGTCGGCATGAGTCGGCAAGTCAGGTCCGTTACCACCCTGGTCGCGGTCACCGTGCTGCTGACCGCGTGCGTTCCGGGCCTGGCCGCCGACCCGCGCTTCGCCACCAACTCCGGTGCCCGGCCACAGGGCGCCGCCACGACGAAGCCGCCGCCGGCCGGTCCGCCGCCGATCGCCGCCCCCAAGAACGACTTGTCCTGGCGCGACTGCACGTCGAAGGTGTTCAACGACGCCGGCGTGCGCAACGCCCCGGCCGGCGTGCGGCTGGACTGCGCGAACTACGACGCCGATCTCGATCCGGTCAACGGCGGATCGGGGACGGTCTCCGTCGGCGTGGTGCGGGCCCGGTCGCCGCAGACCCCGACAGACGCCGGCCCGGTGGTCTTCACGACGGGCTCCGACCTGCCGTCGTCGGCGCAGTTGCCGGTGTGGCTCGCCCGGTCGGGCAACGATCTGCTGCAGGCCCACCCGATCGTCGCCGTGGACCGCCGCGGCATCGGCATGTCGGCCCCGATCGATTGCCGGGATCGCGCCGACCGTCAGGCGATGCGTGATCAGACGCAATTCCAGAGCGGCGACGACCCGGTCGCCAATCTGTCGGACATCTCCAACAATGCGACGACGAGTTGCACCGACGCGATTGCGCCGGGCGACACCGCCTACGACAACTCGCACGCCGCCTCGGACATCGAACGTCTGCGTAGCCTCTGGGACGTGCCGGCGGTCGCGTTGCTCGGCATCGGCAACGGCGCCCAGGTCGCGCTGACCTACGCGTCGTCGCGCCCCGACAAGGTCGCCCGGCTGATTCTCGACTCGCCAGTTGCGTTGGGCGTCAACGCCGAAACGGCGGCCGAGCAGCAGGTCAAGGGCCAGCAGGCCGCGCTCGACGCGTTCGCCTCGCAATGCATCGCGGTGAACTGCGCGCTGGGTCCCGATCCCAAAGGCGCGGTCAGCGGGCTGCTGGCCGATGCCCGGGCCGGCCGGGGCCCCGGCGGCGCCTCGCTGGCCGAGGTCGTCAACGCGATCACCGTCGCGCTGGGTTTCCCATCCGGCGGCCGCGTCAACGCCACGACGAGCCTGGCCAACGCGCTGGCCGCGGCCCGCTCCGGCGACACCAGTCAGCTGACCAGCCTGATCACCCACGCCGACGCCACCCAGGACACCGACGGCCAGTTCGTCAGCTCCTGCAGCGACGCGATCAACCGTCCGACCCCGGATCGGGTCCGTGAACTCGTGGTGGCCTGGGGCAAGCTCTATCCGCAGTTCGGCGCGGTCGCCGCGCTCAACCTGGTCAAGTGCGTGCACTGGCCCACGATCTCGCCGCCGGCACCGCCGAAGCAACTCAAGATCGACGTCGTGTTGCTGGGCGTGCAGAACGACCCGATCGTCGGCTCCGAAGGCGTGGCCCAGACGGCGGCCACGATCATCAACGCGGGCGCGGCCAGCCGGCGGGTGATGTGGCAGGGCATCGGCCACGGGGCGAGCATCTACACGCCCTGCGCGATCCCGCCGTTGGTCGGCTATCTCAACAGCGGCAAGCTGCCCGGAACCGACACATACTGTCCCGCCTGAGCTGACGGCTCCGCGCCGCGGTGTACGGTGCGCTGGTGACGGCAGCTGACTCGACTCGGACCGGCCTGCGCGACTGGGTGCTGGCCGCCTTCCGTCCCCGCTCCGGGCCCCCCAGTACCGCGGCGATTCTGCGGTCCGTCCTGTGGCCGGTGGCCATCATGTCGGTATTGCACCGCAGCATCGTGCTCACCCTCAACGGCAATATCACCGACGACTTCAAGCCGGTGTACCGGGCGGTGTTGAACTTCCGCAACGGCTGGGACATCTACAACGAGCACTTCGACTACGTCGACCCGCACTACCTGTACCCACCGGGCGGCACGATGTTGATGGCACCGTTCGGATACCTGTCCTTCAACCCGTCGCGCTACCTGTTCATCCTGATCAACACCATCGCGATCCTGATCGCCTGGTACCTGCTGCTTCGCCTGTTCAAATTCACGCTGTCCTCGGTGGCGGCGCCCGCGCTGCTGCTGGCCATGTTCTGCACCGAGAGCGTGACCAGCACGCTGGTGTTCACGAATATCAACGGCTGCGTCCTGCTGGCGGAGGTGCTCTTCCTGCGCTGGCTGCTGGACGGGAAGGTCGCCCACCAATGGTGGGCCGGCCTGGTCATCGGACTGACACTCACGCTCAAACCCGTGCTGGCCCCGCTGCTGTTGTTGCCGCTGCTAAACCGCCAGTGGCGGACGCTGGTGCCCGCGGCCGTGGTTCCGGTCGTCGTCAACGCCATCGCGTGGCCGTTGGTCGCCGATCCGATGGACTTCGTCACCAAAACGCTGCCGTACATCGGCGGCACCCGGGACTACTTCAACAGCTCGATCGAGGGCAACGGCGTGTACTTCGGCCTGCCCACCTGGCTGATCGTGTTCATGCGAATTCTGTTCGTCCTGCTGACAATCGGCGCGCTGTGGCTGCTGTACCGCTACTACCGCACCCGAGACCCGCTGTTCTGGTTCACCAGCTCGTCGGGTGTGCTGCTGCTGTGCTCCTGGCTGGTGCTGCCGCTGGCCCAGGGCTACTACTCGATGATGCTGTTCCCGTTCCTGATGACGGTGGTGCTGCAGAACTCGCTGATCCGCAATTGGCCGGCCTGGCTCGGGATCTACGGCTTCATGGCGCTGGACGACTGGCTGATCTACAAGTACATGCGGTACGGCCGCGCGCTGCACTACCTGAAGATCACCTACGGCTGGTCGTTACTGCTGATCGTGGCGTTCACGGTGCTGTACTTCCGCTACTTGGACGCCAAGGCCGAGAACCGGCTGGACGACGGCATCGATCCCACCTGGCTGGCGTCCGAGGGCGAGCACGACGCGGCGATCGCAAGCGCGGCGCAGCCGGGCGCGGCGGGTCACCTGCATTAGCGCTAGCGTAGGAGACATGACTTCCGACGTGTCGCAGCCCAAATTGCAGCTGACCGACGACGAGTGGCGCAAGAAACTGACCCCCGAGGAGTTTGCGGTGCTGCGTCGCGCCGGCACCGAGCGCCCGTTCGTCGGTGAGTACACCGACACCAAAACGGAGGGCGTCTACGAGTGCCGGGCCTGCGGGGCGGAGTTGTTCCGCAGCACGGAGAAATTCGACTCGCACTGCGGCTGGCCGTCGTTCTTCGATCCGGCTAATTCGGATGCGGTGATCCTGCGGCCAGACCATTCGATGGGCACGACGCGCACCGAGGTGCTCTGCGCGAACTGCCACAGCCACCTCGGTCACGTCTTCGCCGGTGAGGGTTACCCGACGCCGACGGACCAGCGCTACTGCATCAACTCGATCTCGCTGCGCCTGGTACCGACCGGGCCCTGATTACCCGTCAGTCCACCCGCGTCGCGTGGACTTCCCAGAACGGAGCGTGTACCCGGCCGCCCTTCAGCCAGGGCTCCATCGCGCGGTAGCGCTTCAGCATGTCCTCGGCGTGCTCGGCCATCTCCGGGTTGCGCTTGGCCATCATCTCGATGCTCTCGGCGCTGACGTTGACCTGGTAGGTGGTGGTGCCCAGGTAGGTGATCTCCCAGCCGGCGACCGGAAGCACATCACGAAAGTCCTTCTCGGACAACGAGCGCATCATGGTGAACCCGTTGACGTCGTGCGCGCCGAATTCGAACATATAGAGCCGCGCGCCCGGCTTGGTGGCCCGCCGCAGCGCGTGCGCGTACGTCTGCGCGAGCTCGGGCTCGCTGCTGAAGGTGTGGTAGAAAGCGCAGTCGACCACGGTGTCGAAGCGGTTCTCCAGCCCTTCTAGCTTGGTGGCATCGGCCAACTCGAAATTGACTGTCAAACCGGCCTTTTGGGCGTTTTCACGGGCCCGCTCCAGAGCGCTGGCCGACCCGTCGATGCCGGTCGCCGCGTAGCCCTTGGACGCGTAGTAGATCGCGTGGTGGCCCGGCCCGGTGCCCGGATCGAGCACCTCACCCTTGATCGCGCCCAGCGCGACCAGCTGCTGAACCACCGGCTGCGGGCCGCCGATGTCCCACGGTGTCGCGGTGGGCAGGCCGTGCGACGTTCGCTCGTCGCGGTACATCTCTTCGAAACGGGTGGGATCGCTCGGGTCGAAATCGGTCGTCATATCTCCCCTTTCGCTTCGGATCGCCCGTCAGGGCAGTGCGTTCACCAGCTGCTCGATGGACACCCGCGGCCCGGTGAAGAACGGCGTCTCCTCGCGGGTGTGCCGGCGGGCGTCGGTGGCACGCAGTTCGCGCATCAGGTCGACGATGCGGTGCAGTTCGGGTGCCTCGAAGGCCAGGATCCATTCGTAGTCACCGAGCGCGAACGCCGGAACGGTGTTGGCGCGGACGTCCTTGTACTCGCGTGCGGCCATGCCGTGTTCGGCCAGCATGCGGCGGCGTTCCTCGTCGGGCAGCAGGTACCACTCGTAGGACCGCACGAACGGATACACGCAGATGTAGGCGCCGGGTTCCTCGCCGGCCAGGAACGCCGGGATGTGGCTCTTGTTGAACTCCGCCGGCCGGTGCAGCGCCACGCTGCTCCACACCGGCGCGCTGACCTGGCCCAGGGTGGTGGTACGGCGGAAGTCGGAGTAGGTGGCTTGCAGCGCCTCGACGCGCTCGGCGTGCGTCCAGATCATGAAGTCGGCGTCGGCCCGCAGACCCGCGATGTCGTAGAGGCCGCGCACCACGACGCCGCGTTCCTCCTGCTGCTTGAAAAACCGGGTGGCGTCGTCGATTACTTGTGCCCTTGCATCGCTTCGCTCCGCCCCGAGCTCGCCGGGCTCCACCGAGTACACCGAGAACATCAGGTAGCGAATCGTGGAGTTGAGGGCGTCAAAGTCGATCTTGGCCATGAGACCTATCGTGCCACTTCCGGATTCGAGGGCTCGGTGGCCCTGATCACACGCTCGACGGCCTTGCCGGCCGCACCGATACAGGCCGGCACCCCGATCCCGTCCAGATAGCTGCCCGCCACGGCCAACGTCTCCGGCAGCCCGGCTCGCAGCTGCGCGACCACCTCGGCATGACCCGGCCCGTACTGCGGCATCGCCTCGATCCACCGCTGGACGCGGGCCTCCACCGGCTCGACGGCCAGCCCGAACACGGCGAAAAGGTCGTCGACCGCCCAGGCCCGCAGCTCCTCGTCGGAGGCGGTGGCCGCCAGCCGGTCGCCGAAACGCCCGAACGACATCCGCAGGAATTGCAGGTCACCTTCGATACCCCATTTGCGCGACGACAGGGTGATCGCCTTGGCCCGCAACTGCTCACCGCTGGCGGCCAGCACACCGGAGCACTCCGGGAAGGCCGTGTCTGCGGGCACGGCGAGTGCCACCACCACCGCCGACGCGCTGGTGATGCGGCGCGCGGCGGCGTGCGTCGCCGGTGCCACGCCGTCGATCAGGCGCGCCAGCCGCGGCGCGGGAACCGCCAGGATCACCGCGTCGGCAGCCCAGGCGGCTCCGGTGTCGTCGCGCAGCGTCCAGCCCTGTCCGGCACGCTCCAGCCGGTCCACCGCGGCGCGAACCCACCGCGGCCGGGCGCGGGCGACTAGCTCGTCGAGCAGCACCTGATAGCCGCCGGCCAGCGCGCCGAACACGGGCGCACCCGTGGCCGGCGGCAACCCCTGTCGTACCGCCTCGGTCAAGCTGGTGGCGCCGCGGTCCAATGCCGCCGCCACGCTGGGGGCGGCGGCGCGCAGCCCAATGGTGGCCGCCGAGCCGGCGTACACCCCGCTCAGCAGCGGGTCGACGGACCGCGCCACGGTCTGCTCGCCGAACCGGTCGCCGACCAATTCCGCTGCGGCCGGGTCGCTTCCGGGCTGCCAATCCAGTGGCCGGCCAGGTTCGGCGTCGATGCGCGCGACGGTGGCGTCGTCGACCAGTCCAGCCACCGACGCGGCCGAGGAGGGAATCCCGACCACCGTGCCCGCCGGCAGCGGGTGCAGCTGTCGCTGGCTGTAGATCAACGGCCGGGCACCGGTAGTGCCGAGCTGACGATCAGAAAGGCCCAGCTCGGCCAGCAGTGCCGGCATCTCGGGCCGGCGCAGCACGAACGCCTCGGCACCCAGATCCATCGGTCGCCCGCCGAGCTGCTCGGTGCGCAAGATCCCGCCGAGCCGATCGCCCGGATCGAACAGCGTGATGTCCGCGTCGTCGCCCGCCGCCATCCGCAGCCGATAGGCCGCGGTCAGGCCGGAAATTCCGCCGCCCACAACACAATACGACCGCGGGGTCATAGCGAGTGGACCAGCGACACCAGATCGGTCAGCACGCCCGGGTCGGTCTCGGGCAGCACTCCGTGACCGAGATTGAAGACATGGCCGCCGGCCCCGGCGTCGACCGCGCGACGGCCATCGTCGACGACCCCGCGCGCCGCGCGTTCCACCACCGGCCAGCCCGCCAGCAGCACCACCGGGTCGAGGTTGCCCTGCAGCACCGTGCCCGGCCGCACCCGGGCCGCGGCGTCGGTGAGTGAGGTGCGCCAATCGACACCGACGACCGTCGGGCCCGCTTCCCCCATCGCGCCCAGCAGTTCGGCCGTCCCGACCCCGAAGTGCGTCATCGGCACGCCGTATTCGGCCAGGGTCGCGAACACCCGGCTGCTGTGCGGCAGCACGTATTGGCGGTAGTCGGCCAGCGACAACGTTCCCGCCCACGAGTCGAACAGCTGGATGGCGTCCACCCCGGCACCGATCTGGCCGCGCAGGAATTCCACGGTGAGATCGGTGAGCTTCGACATCAGCGCGTGCCAGCTGGCCGGCTCGGCCAGCATCAGCGCCTTGGTGCGGGCGTGATTACGGCTCGGCCCGCCCTCGACCAGATAGGACGCCAGCGTGAAGGGCGCACCGGCGAAACCGATCAGCGGCACCGCGCCCAGCGCGTCGACCAGCAGCGAAACCGCCTGACAGACCGGCTGAATCGCTTGCGGCTCAAGCGGTTTCATCGCCTGGATATCGGCATCGGTGCGGATCGGGTGTGCGATCACCGGGCCGACGTCTGCGACGATGTCCAACTCGATGCCCGCGGCGCGCAGCGGAACCACGATGTCGGAGAACAAGATCGCCGCATCGACGTCGTGACGGCGGATCGGCTGCAGGGTGATCTCGCAGACCACCTCGGGCTGCAGGCACGCCGCCAGCATGCTGTGGTGTTGACGCAGCGCGCGGTATTCGGGCAGCGAACGCCCGGCCTGCCGCATGAACCACACCGGCACCCGGCTGGGTTTGCGGCCGGTGACGGCAGCCAGGTAGGGCGACTCGGGAAGGTCGCGACGCGTACTCATCGACCTCAATGCTGCCACGGGGGCCCGGCGGCGGCCCCTGGAGCACCTGGCCACGCTGCGTAACATCAACCCGGTGTCAGTCGCACCGATCTCCGTCAACTACGACGAATTCCCCAGCCTGCGCTTCGAACACGGCGCGAACGGCGTCCTCACGGTGGTTCTCGACGCCCCCGGGCTGAACTCGGTGGGCCCGCAGATGCACCGCGACCTCGCCGACGTCTGGCCGGCCATCAATCGCGACCCCGACGTGCGGGCCGTCCTGATCCGTGGTGAGGGCAAGGCGTTTTCGTCCGGCGGCAGCTTCGACCTGATCAGCGAAACCATCGGCGACTACGAGGGCCGGCTTCGCATCATGCGCGAGGCCCGCGATCTGGTGCTCAACATCATCAACTTCGACAAGCCGATGGTCTCGGCGATCCGGGGACCCGCTGTCGGCGCCGGCCTGGTGGTGGCGCTGCTCTCGGACATCTCGGTGGCCGGGCGGACCGCCAAGATCATCGACGGGCACACCAAGCTCGGGGTGGCCGCGGGCGACCACGCGGCGATCTGCTGGCCGCTGCTGGTCGGCATGGCCAAGGCCAAGTACTACCTGCTCACCTGCGACACCCTGCTGGGCGAGGAGGCCGAGCGGATCGGCCTGGTATCCATCTGTGTCGACGACGACGACGTGCTCGCGAAAGCGACCGGCATCGCCAATGATCTGGCGCAAGGAGCCCAAAACGCGATCCGGTGGACCAAACACAGCCTCAACTACTGGTACCGCATGTTCGCGCCCGCCTTCGAGACGTCGCTCGGCCTGGAATTCTTGAGTTTCAGCGGCCCCGACGTGCAGGAAGGGCTGGCCGCGCATCGCGAGAAGCGCCCGGCCCGGTTCACCGGCTGAATAGCCCCTGAGCAGGCTAAACACCGAATGAAGACGACGTGACACAACCTGGTAACAGCTTGGTCGCGACGGGTTTGGAAATCGGCGCGCCTGTCGCGGCGGGTCGGGCGATAGGTCTAGCGTCGAACGCTGTGACCCGCGCATACGACGACGCGGAGCAGCAGCGACGTGGGGGCACCGCCCGCTTGCCGGGGAGAGGAGTAGCGCCAGTGACCTCAGTCGAACCAGGCCCGTTCCGCGAGGCGGTGGCGGCCATGAACGCCGTCAACGCCCGGCCGGAGATCGAGCTGGGCCCGATCCGGCCGCCGCAGCGCCTGGCGCCCTTCAGTTACGCGCTGGGGGCCGAGGTGAAGCACCCCGACCTCGAGATCGTCCCCGAGCGGTCGGAGGGCGATGCATTCGGCCGGCTGATTTTGCTCTACGACCCGGACGGCGCCGACGCCTGGGACGGCACCACCCGTCTGGTCGCCTACATTCAGGCCGACCTGGACTCCAGTGAGGCCGTCGATCCCCTGCTGCCCGAAGTCGCGTGGAGTTGGCTGGTGGACGCGCTCGAAGCCCGGACGGACCAGGTCACCGCCCTGGGCGGCACCGTCACCGCCACCACGTCGGTGCGCTACGGCGACATCTCCGGCCCGCCGCGGGCCCACCAGCTCGAGCTGCGGGCTTCCTGGACCGCGACCACCCCCGCTGTCGGCGCGCATGTCGAAGCATTCTGCGAGGTGCTGGAGCACGCCGCGGGCCTGCCGCCGGCCGGGGTCACCGACTTGAGCTCGCGGTCACGCGCCTGACATGTCTGAGCCGGAGGACCCGGGGCCCGACGGCACCGTGCCCGACAGCAGCACGCCCGAACCGGAGCCACTTCTACACCCGGCCGAGGGCATACCCGACCTGTCGGTGACACTGCGCCAGATCGCGGACGCCGCTCGTTTCCTGGACAGCGGCCACGGGCCGTTCGCGGTGGACGCCGAGCGGGCGTCGGGTTTCCGCTACTCCAACCGGGCCTACCTGATCCAGATCCGGCGGGCCGGCGCCGGAACCGTGCTGATCGACCCGGTCAGCCACGGCAACGATCCGCTGACGGCGCTGCGGCCCGTCGCGGAGGTGCTCAGCACCGACGAATGGATCCTGCACGCGGCCGACCAGGATCTGCCGTGTCTGGCCGAGGTCGGCATGCACCCGCCGGCGCTGTACGACACCGAGCTCGCCGGTCGCCTGGCCGGATTCGAGCGGGTCAACCTGGCGGCGATGACCGAGCGGCTGCTGGGCCGTAGTCTGGTCAAGGGTCATGGCGCGGCCGACTGGTCCAAGCGGCCGCTGCCCACGGAGTGGCTCAACTACGCGGCCCTCGACGTCGAACTGCTCGTCGAACTGCGCGCCGCGATCGCCGCGGAGCTGGCCAACCAGGGCAAAAGTGATTGGGCCGCACAGGAGTTCGACTACCTGCGCAGTGCGGGCAGCAGGGAGGCCACGCCGCGGCGCGATCGCTGGCGACGTACGTCGGGCATCCATCGGGTGCGCGATCGCCGCGGTTTGGCGGCGGTGCGTGAGCTGTGGACCACCCGCGACAACATCGCCGCGCGCCGCGACATCGCACCGCGGCGCATCCTGCCGGACTCGGCCATCATCGAGGCCGCGATCGCCAATCCGAATACGGTCGAAGAACTGGTCGCGTTGCCGGTGTTCGGCGGGCGCAACCAGCGGCGCAGCGCGGCGACGTGGCTGGGCGCGCTGGAGGCGGCGCGCAAGAGTCAGGACCCGCCCGAAGACGCCGAGCCGCCGAACGGTCCCCCGCCGCCGGCGCGGTGGAGCAGGCGCAAACCGGAGGCGGCCGCCCGGCTGGAGGCCGCCCGGGCCGGGCTGTCGAAACTGTCTGAGCGGGTGGGGATTCCGGCCGAGAACCTGGTTTCACCCGACCTGGTGCGGCGACTGTGCTGGGACTGGGCCGAAGCACCGGACCCGGTCGAGGCCGTCGAAGGATTCTTGTGCGCCGGCCACGCGCGGGCCTGGCAACGCGAGCTCGTCGATCCGGTGCTCGCGACCGCGCTGCAGCCGCCCCCCAAAACCGAAGACGGCTCCGCACCGTAGGCAAATGGCCGGTTTGGCCTCAGACGCCTGCGTCGGTGAAGACTCATCGATTTCGTCGCCGCTGCGTTATGCTCGGTGCAATAAGTGGCGCGAACCTTAAACCAAACTGAGTAAACCTGAATAATAATTGTAGAATTCGTGATCGCCCGAAAATTGGTGCACCCGACACGTTCCAAGTGCCGTTAAGCTTTAGATAAGAAGCGAGTTCCAACCCGGAGAAGGGTGCATTGAAATGGCCGTTGCAGCATCAGAAATTGGCGGCCTTGTGGGTAGTCTCGCCGGCATAGGCAGGAATATCGCCGCCAAAGATTGGATTGCGACGGGCATAGGCGCCGGCGCATTCGGCATGGAGACCACCAAAATCATCGTCAAGGGTATCGCCGAGCGAAGAATTAAAGCTGAAATAGAACGCGGCCTCCAGGAGCGAACCAATCCCTGGGCCGCAGAGGTGCCGATTATCGAATGGGGCATCGTCGCCATTACGGTCTTCGAATACTGCCTCGGTCTTGGTGACGCAACCAAGGGAGTTGAATTTGACAACGCCCGTTCAAAACTCGACTCGCCCAGGCGGGACTTGCAGTTGGCCGTCCCCGACAGCAGGTGGGAGTCGGACGCGTCGCAAGAGTATGCCAAGCAGAACCAAGCCCAACTGGATCGCGTTTCCCTGATCCAAACCGAGGATCAGGCGATGATGGATGCGCTTGCCGCCGAAGTCGCTCAGCTCACTGAAATACGCCGTGCGGTCGCTGGAATCAAGGACGGACTTACCGGGTGCATATTCGTTGCCTTACTGATCAAAGCGTATGGCAGCGAAGCCTCGTCGTTGGTGTTTCAGAAAGTGGTCACCCTGGCTGCGATCGCAGCAACCGTCAGTGCCATCGGTTACATGGAATTTTACTCGGGCACCGAGACCAAGCCGAAGCTAAAGGAAGTGGTCGAAGAATACGAGAAGATCATCGCCGAGATGAACAGTTACCTGTCGGCTTCTCACAGCGCGCCGACCGCCCGCATGGCGTCCGCGAAAGGCTCGAAAGTCACTGATTTCTCCAGCCGGACCGGTGCGACGGTTATGCCCGACCCGTCCACGTCGGTGGGCAACGCCGCGGCGAACAAATCGACGATCCTTGACGCCCCAAGGCAGCAGACCCAGATGGCGGCACCGCCGGTGAGCGCCGTGCCCAGCCTGAGCCCGCTGCTCCGGGAGCCCACCCAAGCCCAAGACCTGCCGGATCAGCACACTTCGCCCCTGCCGAGCACCGTCACCCCGCCGCCGGCCACTGCCGCGCAGCGCAGCAAGACGGCCGACGCCGGCGATCAGACCTCACCCTCGAGCGTCGTCCCCGAGGAAGCCACCGTGAGCGAAGACATCGAAGTCGCGGGTGCCGCCGCCGGCGCCGAGGCCACCGAGCGTCCGCCCGTCGAACTCACGGCACCTGGAGCTGAGCAGGCGCAGGGACCGTTAACGGCGAACGAGACATCGAGGAGAATCCGATGACAAATCTGAGCGTCACATCAAAATATCTCGTCGATGTGCTCGCGGCGGCGCATCAGCGAACCACCGAGGATTTCAAGAAATCGGCGACGGCGGTCGAGGGAGTCGGCGTCAACGCGTGGGTCAGCCATGGTGTGGCCTGCGGACCCGGCAACGATGCGGTGGTCGAGGTCGAGGCTCGCCGCGCCGAGGCAATTCGTCTGATGATCAAGGTTGCCGACGACCTCGCCGCGAAACTGCGTGCCGCCGCCCAAGCGTACGAAGGCACCGACCATAAGGCCGCTCAAGATCTCGACACGCAGCTGCGCCCCGGCTGAGCAAGCACCGCGAAAAAGCAACCATTCCACCGGATTTCGCTATTTTCGAGAGTAGGACGCCATGCCCCAGGATCCGAGCAACGACGGCGGCGATGACCTCTTTGCCGTAATGGACTTCTCCGCCGCCGGTGAACCCGCCGGTAACAGCACCGATGCGTCGGTCGCCCTGGACTTCTCCGCCACCGACGACGGGGAAAGGCCGGCCGGCGAAGCTGTCGACATCTCACCCGTATATGCACCGGCCGCGCCCGAAGAGACCGCGACAGTGCTGGACGCCATCGATGCGGTGACACACGCTCCCGAGGAAGCCGACGATGTCGTCCCGCTATTCACCGTGACCAATCCTCCTGGGACGGTATCGGTTTCGGCACTGGGAGATGGGGCGATCGATCGGGTGGACCTGTCAGCAGACGTGACACGCCTTAGCGAGTCGCAGCTGGCCGAGGAGATCCTCGTCATCGCGCACCTGGCAGCCCAAAAAGGGCAAGCCGCCCAGCACGAGTTGCTGTTCGAGACCATGTGCGAGCTGGGCGCGGGCGATCCCGAGGCGGTCAGCGACCTGCTGGAGAAGGGCATGGAATTGGCGTCGCCGCAGCGCGCCGCTCAGACACAGGCCCGAATGTTCGCGACCCGCTACAACAATGGCTGATCGCCCACCACGGCGACCACGCCGAGTGGGCCTTCCCCTCTAGACGCCGTGCGACGCCGTTAGGCCAAGCCCAATGTGTCCGTCATCGATCCGACGATGCCGGCCAGGGACTCGACCAGCCGTTGCTGTTGGGTTTCGTTGGCCACATTCACGACGGCCGCCGCGTTGCGCAAGGCCTCGTTGACGCGCCGCTCGACCGTTTGGGCACCGAGGCGCAGCAAACCATCTTCGATACGGAGGTCGGTGAGGTTGCGGCGTCCGTTCACCGTTACTTCGACGGTCTTTGCCTCGTCGGTGGCCGTGAACGTCTCGGTGTGGGCGCGGTACAGCTCGTCCTCGAGGGCCGACTGCAATTGTTGTCCGTACTCCAGCGCCTGGGCCAGCTGTGGGTGGCGGTCTGTGCTCATTGACCAGGTCTTTCTAATCGGGCGGCCGTCGCGTGGCCAAGCACCGACTGTGTCCTTGGTCCACAATTTCTATTGTATTGCTTTGGCCGGGGCCGCTTTGCACCAAATTGGTCCTAGTCCAGGTGCTCGCGGATCTCCGCTTCGGATTCGCTACTGACCAGGGCGGCAACCCAACCGGTGATCCGGCGGGCCACATCCTGGTCGGTCAGCCCGAGGTCGGCGAGCACCTCACCGCGTGAGGCGTGCTCGTAGAACCTCTGATCCAGGCCGACGTCCCGGCACGGCACGTCGATGTCGGCTCGGCGCAGCGCGGCCGAAATCGCCGACCCCACACCACCATTGACGCCGTTGTCCTCGCACGTGACGAGCAGCTTGTGCTGCACCGCCAATTCGAGTACACCGTCGGAGACCGGCAGCACCCACCGCGGGTCGATCACGGTCACACCGATCCCCTGGTTGTGCAGCCGCTTGGCCACCTCGAGCGCCATCGGGGCGAACGCGCCGACCGCCACCAGCAGCACATCGTGGCTGAGCCCGTCGGCGGGCACCGCCAGCACATCCACTCCCGACCGCTGTTCCAGCGCCGGAATGTCTTCGCCCACATCGCCTTTGGGGAACCGCAGCGCCGTGGGGCCATCGTCGACCTGCAGCGCCTCGCCGAGTTCTTCGCGCAGCCGGGTGCCGTCGCGCGGGGCGGCCACCCGCATGCCGGGCACGATGTTCAGCATCGACAGGTCCCACATGCCGTTATGGCTGGCACCGTCGGAACCGGTGACGCCGGCACGGTCGAGCACGATGGTGACGGGCAGTTTGTGCAGCGCCACGTCCATCATGATCTGGTCGAACGCCCGGTTGAGGAACGTCGAGTAGATGGCCACCACCGGGTGCATCCCACCCATCGCCAGCCCGGCGGCCGACGTCAGCGCGTGCTGCTCGGCGATGCCGACGTCGAACAGCCGGTCCGGGAATCGTTGCCCGAACGCCGACAGCCCGGTCGGGCCGGGCATCGCCGCCGTGATCGCCACGATGTCGCGGCGTTTACGGGCGTATTCAATCAGCGCGTCGGAGAAGGTCGCGGTCCAGCCCGGGCCCGGGATCTTGGTGGCCTGGCCGGTGGCCGGGTCGATCGGCGCGGTGGAGTGCATCTGTTCGGCCTCGTCAGCCTCGGCAGGGGCGTATCCCATGCCCTTGCGGGTTGCGACGTGGACGATCACCGGGCCGCCGAATCCGCGGGCCCGGCGCAGCGCGGCCTCCACGGCGCGTTCGTCGTGCCCGTCGACCGGGCCGACATACTTCAGCCCGAGGTCGGTGAACAGCAGTTGCGGCGCCAACGAGTCCTTGACGCCCGCCTTAACGCTGTGCATGAAGTGGTAGCAGATCTCGCCGATCAGCGGCACCGCGCGCACCACGTCGCGGCCCTTTTCCAGCATCTGCTCGTAGGCCGGCTGCAGCCGCAGCATGGCCAGGTGGTCAGCGACACCGCCGATCGTGGGTGCGTAGCTGCGGCCGTTGTCGTTGACGACGATGATCACGGGACGACCTGAGGCCGCGATATTGTTCAGCGCCTCCCAGCACATGCCGCCGGTCAGCGCGCCGTCCCCGACGACGGCGACGACATGCCGATTGCGGTGTCCGTTCAGCTCGAACGCCTTGGCCAGGCCGTCGGCGTAGGACAGGGCCGCACTGGCGTGGCTGGACTCCACCCAGTCGTGCTCGCTTTCGGCGCGCGACGGATAGCCCGACAGGCCGCCCTTTTTGCGCAGCGTCTCGAAGTCCTGGGCACGACCGGTCAGCATCTTGTGCACGTAGGCCTGGTGACCGGTGTCGAAGATGATCGGATCGTGCGGCGAGTCAAACACCCGGTGCAGCGCCAGCGTCAGCTCGACGACGCCGAGGTTCGGTCCGAGGTGGCCCCCGGTGGCAGCCACCTTGTGGATCAGGAACTCGCGGATCTCCTGGGCCAGATCGCGGAGTTGCTGTTGGGAAAGGTGCTGCAGATCGGCAGGGCCGCGGATCTGTTCCAACATCACGTCAGTCTACGCAGCCGACGCCGGATGTAGCTCGCTACGAGGTGCCGAACAGTTCGGCCAGGCTGTCATGAAGTTCGGGATCGGCCAGGACGACGACCTCGTCACCGGCCTCCAGTTCGGTGTCACCCCGCACCGGCACCAGGCCGGTGGCGCGCACCACCATGCTCACCCAGATGTCCCCGGCACGATCGCCGAGACCCTCAACCGTGCAGCCTTCGGCGGCTGAACCCGGGGCAACGCGCAGGCGATGGATCCCCTCGGGTTCGTCCTGCAGCCGGATACCGATCTCCCACGGCTGCGTCTCGACGGTACGCATGGGCAGCCGCAGCAGTTGGGCGACACCAGGCACCGAGCTGCCCTGCACCAGCACCGAGAAGATCACGACGACGACAACAATCCCGTACAGACGTTCCGCATCGGCGACGTGCGCGGCCCGCAGGAACTCGCCCAGCAGGATCGGCACCGCACCCTTGAGGCCGGCGAAGAGGATGAAGACGCGTTCGTTTCGCTGCAACCGGACCGGAAGCAGACAGGAGCCCACCGCCAACGGCCGAATCACCACGGTCAGGGTCACGCCGAGGATGAGCCCGGGAATCCATACGTCGGGGTGGGCAAGGACGTTGAGGTCGACGGTCAACCCCAGGACGGCGAACGCGACGATTTCGGCCAGACCCGCCAACGCGGCGTGGAATCGCTTGATATCCGGCTTGTAGGGCGCGCGCGCGTCACCGATCACGATGCCCGCGACGAACACCGCCAGAAATCCCGAGCCGTGCGCCAGCGTAGCAATGCCGTACAGCATCAGGCTCGATGCCAGCGTCCGCAGCGAGTAGAGGCCTTCGCTCGGCAGTGCCACGCGGCGCATGAACACGAGCAGGGCGCGGCCACCGATCACCCCGACGGCCAGGCCGATCGCCATCTGCAGTGCGAATTCGGTTCCCACGCGGGCGAATCCGGCCGCCGTGAGGCCACCGGCGGCGATCAGGCTGCTCATCAGCGCGATTCCGACCGGGTCGTTGGCGCCGGATTCGCCTTCCAGGATGGTGCTGCTGCGACCGGCGATCTCGCGTTTGCCCAGCACCGAGAAGACCACGGCCGGGTCGGTGGGAGCCACGGCGGTGGCCACGAGCACCGCAGGGAACCAGTCGATTTCGCACAGATAGTGCAGGATCACCGCGGCGCCGGCGGCGGTGAGCGCGGTGCCGATGACGCCGACCGAGAGGATCGGGGCGGCGGCCGCGCGGAAGCGCGCGGGCCCGATGTGCATGCCGCCGTCGAACAACACCAGCACCAGCGCGATGGTGATCACCCGCTCGACGGTCGGCTCCGAGGGTGACTGCACCGCTGATACGGTGTGCGCGGCGACCGCGGCTCCGACCAGAACCAGCAGGGGCACCGGAATTTTGACCCGCTCGGTGAGCCGATTCGCCAGCACCGCGATCAGGCCGACGGCACTGGCGAACAAGACCAGTAATGCGTACCGGAAAGTCTCGTTCACGTCACCGACCCGTGGGTGAGCATGAATAGGACGGTCGCGAAGCGTTGTTCGGCGCCAGCCACTCGAGCCTCTCGATCGTTCGACAACGGCATCGCCGACCAGACTTCCCGGCACCCCGCGACGGAGTCTAACGTGCCGCGGGAGTCGCCGCAGCGGCATCGCACCGTTACCGGGTCAGCAGCGCGATGCATTCGGTGTGATGAGTCAGCGGGAACGCGTCGAACACCGTGATCCGTTCGACGGCATAACCATGCCCAAGGTACAGGCCGATGTCGCGAGCGAAAGACGCTGCCTCACAACCGATGTGCACCACCCGCCGAACGCCGGCGGCGGCGAGGAGGTCGATGACGTCACGTCCGGCGCCCGACCGCGGCGGATCCAGCACCGCGATGTCGGCGCCGGCTTTCTGCGCCGACACCGCGCGACGCACCGAATCGTTGATGATGTCCACCTGCGGAAGATCAACCAGTGCGGCCCGCGCGGCCCGCGTCGACGCGCGCGAGGTGTCGACGCACAGAACCCGCCCCGACTCCCCCACCGCGTCGCCCAGGGCGGCGGCGAAAACGCCGACGCCGCCGTACAGGTCCCACACGCTCATGCCGGTGCCGGGTTGCGCCCAGTCGGTGACCAGAGCGCTGTACACCCGCGCCGCATCCCGGTGCGCCTGCCAGAACGCGGTCACCGGCACCTCCCAGCTGCGCCGCCCGACGCGTTGGGTTGCCTCGTAGTTGCCCTGCACCACGTTGGTCGCCGTTCGGCCGCCCTTACGCAGGGTGCGCACCACATGGCGGCGTCCGTCGTCATCGACGGCGACGTGCAGCTGTGCGTTCGCAGACAGGTCGGCCGGAGAACACGCCTGGGCCAGTCCGTCCAGCATGCCCGGCGGCAATTGCGCACACCGCAGGTCGGTCACCAGCTCGTCGCTGTGGTAGCGGTGAAACCCGGGGCGGGCGTCGGCGCCCACCTCGAGGCGCACCCTGGTGCGCCAGCCGGTGGGGCCGCAATCCGAAAGTGGTTGTGCCTCACCGCTCCAGTGATGCCCGCCCAGGCGTTCCAGCTGATTGGCCACGACCTGACCCTTGAGCGTCCGGGCCGCTTCCGGGATGGCAAATGCCAGGTCACAACACCCGGCGCCCTCGGCACCCGCGATCGGGCACAACGAATCGGTCCGGTCCGCCGACGCGTCGAGGACTTCGACAACCTCTGCGTGCCAATAAGATCCCCGGTCCGCGGTGACCCGCACCCGCACCCGCTCGCCGGGTAAGGCGTAGCGGACGAACACCACCCGGCCCTCGTGGTGCGCCACACAGCTACCACCGTTGGCGGCGGCACCGGCCAGCAGCGTCAGCTCCCCGGGCGACAGCGAGGACTCGGCACTCACGATCTTGTCCTCGTCGAGCCGGTTAGTCGAAGATCCCGCGACGGGCGTCACCGGGAGCGGCGTGCGGCTGCAAGGTCTTGAGCCGCTCCGACGAATTCAATTGCCAGGGAACCGAAGTCACCATCACGTTGGGCATGAACAGCAGCCGGCCCTTGAGTCGCAACGCGCTTTGGTTGTGCAGCACCTGCTCCCACCAGTGGCCGACGACGTACTCGGGAATGAACACCGTCACCACGGTGCGCGGCGAGTCCTTGCTGACTCGCTTGACGTAATCGAGCACCGGACGGGTGATGTCGCGGTAGGGAGAGGCGATGACCTTCAGCGGCACGCTGATCTCGCTGTGCTCCCAATCATGCACCAGCTCACGGGTTTCCACGTCGTCCACGCTGACCGTGACGGCCTCGAGCACATCGGGGCGGGTCGCGCGCGCGTAGGCCAGCGCGCGCAGGGTCGGTAGATGCAGCTTCGACACCAGCACCAGGGCGTGGTTGCGGCTGGGCAGCACCACGTCGTGCTGGGCGGCCGCCTGCTCCTCCAGTTCCCGGGAGACGGTGGCGTAGTGCCTGCGGATCATCTTCATGATGACGAACAGCGCGCCCATTGCGACGATCGCGATCCAGGCACCGGCAAAGAATTTGGTGACCAGCACCACCAGCAGAACCGCGCCGGTGGATAGCAGACCGACCGTGTTGATCACCCGCGAGCGCTTCATCTTGGCCCGCATCTTCGGGTCGGTCTCGGTGCGCAACAGGCGAGTCCAGTGCCGGACCATGCCGATTTGGCTCAGCGTGAACGATATGAACACGCCGACGATGTAAAGCTGGATCAGCGCGGTGACCTCACCGCGGAACGCGATGACGAAGGCCAGCGCCGCCGCCGACAGAAACAGGATCCCGTTCGAGAAGGCCAGGCGGTCACCACGGGTGTGCAGCTGGCGCGGCAGATAGCTGTGCTGTGCGAGCACCGAGCCGAGCACCGGGAAACCGTTGAACGCGGTGTTGGCCGCCAGCACCAAGATCAGGGCCGTCACGGTGGCGATGAGCAGGAAGCCGATTCGGAAACTGCCGAACACCGTCTCGGCCAGCTGGGTGACCAGTGTCTTCTGCATGTAGCCGGCCGGCGCACCCGTCAACTGAGTGGCAGGGTCATCGACCAGCTGCACATGGATCTGCTGGGCCAGCACGATGATGCCCATCAGCAGCGTCACCGCGATCACGCCCAGCATCAGCAGCGTCGTTGCGGCGTTGCGGGACTTGGGTTTCTGGAACGCCGGGACGCCATTGCTGATCGCCTCGACACCGGTCAGCGCCGCGCAGCCGGACGAGAACGAGCGGGCCAGCAGGAAGGCGAACGCGAAGCCGACGATCTGGCCGTGCTCGGCATGCATCTGGAAGGCCGCGGATTCGGCCCGCAGCGGATCGCCCAGCACGAAAATCCGGATCAGCCCCCAGCCGATCATCACGACGACCCCGACGATGAACGCATACGTCGGGATCGCGAAAGCCACCCCGGACTCGCGGATCCCGCGCAAATTCAACGCCATCACGAACAGGATGGCGGCCACACAGAACCACACCTTGTTCTCCGCCACCAGCGGAACCGCCGAACCGATGTTCGCCATCGCGGACGATGTCGAAACAGCAACGGTGAGAACATAATCCACCATCAGCGCACTGGCCACGACGAGGCCGGCGGTCTCGCCCAGGTTGGTGGTGACCACTTCGTAGTCACCGCCCCCGGAGGGGTAGGCGTGCACGTTCTGCCGGTAGCTGGCCACCACCACCAACATGACCGCGGCCACCGCAAGCCCGATCCACGGCGTCAGCGCGTAGGCGGCCGCTCCGGCCACCGAGAGCATCAAGAAGACTTCCTCGGGCGCGTACGCCACTGACGACAGTGCGTCGGAGGCGAACACCGGCAAGGCGATGCGTTTGGGCAGCAGGGTGTGGCTCAGCCGGTCGCTGCGTTGTGGTCGCCCGATGAGCAACCGGCGCGCTGCGGTTGAAAGTTTGGACACGAGAGCCAAGAGTAAGCGCAACAGGCCATGCCGGTAGCGTTCCGTGGGCGAGAATATTCCCGACGGAAATCGGCTGGCCACAAGTTTGCCGATGGAACACGACCCAGCCGAGAGGACCTGACGTGCGGGTGGTTGTAATGGGCTGTGGCCGGGTGGGCTCTTCGCTGGCCGACGGACTGTCCCGAATTGGCCACGACGTCGCCGTGATCGACCGCGACAGCACGGCATTCAACCGGCTGAGTCCGGAGTTCGCCGGCGAGCGGGTGCTGGGCCAGGGCTTCGACCGGGACGTGCTGCTGAAGGCCGGCATCGAGGAGACCGACGCGTTCGCCGCGGTGTCCAGCGGGGACAACTCCAACATCATTTCGGCCCGGTTGGCCCGCGAGACGTTCGGCGTTAAGCGGGTGGTGGCCCGGATCTACGACGCCAAGCGCGCCGAGGTCTACGAACGCCTCGGCATTCCCACGATTGCCACCGTGCCGTGGACCACCGACCGGCTGCTCGGTCTGTTGACCCGCGACACCGAGACCGCCAAGTGGCGCGACCCCACCGGCACGGTCGCGGTCGCCGAGGTCGTCCTGCACGAGGACTGGGCGGGCCGCCGCGCCACCGATCTCGAGCAGGCCACCGGTGCGCGCGTGGCGTTTCTGATCCGGTTCGGCACCGGCATCCTGCCCGAGCCCAAGACGGTCATCCAGGCCGGCGATCAGGTCTACATCGCCGCGATCTCCGGCCGCGCCGCCGAGGCGGTAGCCATCGCCGCCCTGCCGCCCGCCGACGACATCGATTCGGGGACGGGACATTGAACCCGGGCCGCCGGACCGCGACTTAAGGAGCGCCGCACATGAAGGTAGCTATCGCCGGGGCGGGAGCGGTCGGCCGCTCGGTCGCCCGCGAACTGCTCGAGAACAACCACGACATCACCCTGATCGAACGCAACCCCGACCACGTCGACGTCGACGCGATCCCGGCCGCGCACTGGCGACTCGGCGACGCCTGTGAACTGAGCCTGCTGGAATCGGTCCACCTCGAGGATTTCGACGTCGTGGTCGCCGCGACCGGCGACGACAAAGCCAACGTCGTGCTCAGCTTGCTGGCCAAGACCGAGTTCGCGGTGCCCCGGGTGGTGGCCAGGGTCAATGATCCCCGCAACGAATGGCTGTTCACCGACGCCTGGGGTGTCGACGTCGCGGTGTCCACCCCGCGCATGCTGGCGTCACTGATCGAAGAAGCCGTCGCCGTGGGCGATTTGGTGCGCCTGATGGAATTCCGGCGGGGCCAGGCCAACCTGGTCGAGATCACGCTGCCCGACGACACGCCCTGGGGCGGCAAGCCGGTTCGCCGGCTCGAGCTGCCCCGCGATGCCGCCCTGGTGACCATCCTGCGCGGGCCACGCGTGATCGTCCCGGAAGCCGACGAGCCACTGGAAGGCGGCGACGAGTTGCTCTTCGTCGCGGTCACCGAGGTGGAAGAGGACCTGCGCAAGCTGGTGCTGCCGGCGGTGGCGCCGCCCGACAGCTAGTCGCCGACGGTGTCGGCGTCGATCGGCACGGCGGCAGGATCGACGGCATCGCCGGCGCCGGCCATCGCGCGCTGCGCGGCCCTGATCGCCCCGTAGGTGACCAGCGCAGCGGCTGCGGTCAGCGGCCAGCCCATCCCGATGCGCGCCGCTGCCAGCCAGCCGGTCTGGTCGGCGTCGTAGAGCAGTCGCTGCACCACGAACCGCGCGGCGAAGACCAGCGTCCAGCACAGCGTGGCGATGTCGAACGCGTAGACGGCCCGCGACACGTCGCGCCACGCGCGGTCACGCCCGGTGGCCCAGCTCCAGGCGTATCCGACCAGCGGGCGGCGGATCACGACGGACACCGCGAAGACCACGGCCCACACCAGCGAGAGCCAGATGCCGATCAGGAAGTAACCCTTGGAGGCCCCGACGAAGTAGGCGATCAGCGCGCAGACCGCGACCCCGAAGAATCCGGAGAACGCCGGCTGCGTGGATTCGCGCCGAATCAGCCGCCACACCAGGACGAGTGCGGCCAGCCCCAGCGCGGCCCCGATCGCGGGCACCAGGCCGAGCAGGCTGGAAGCCGCCACGAAGGTGACGACGGGCAGCGACGAGTAGATCAGGCCGCTCACCCCGCCCAGCTGGCTCAGCAGGCGTTCTGGGTTGATGCGGTTAGAATTGTTACCGGGCAGAGTCAACGCTGAATTTCGTAATGCGGGTTGTAGATGGCCTTGGTTCCGTTCTCCAGCTTGCCCATCCGGCCGCTCACCCGCAAAGTGCGTCCCGAGTCGATGCCGGGGATCCGGCGCTGGCCCAACCAGACCAGGGTCACGGTGTCGCTGCCGTCGAACAGTTCGGCCTTCACACCGCCCGCGCAGCCCTTGCCGTTACATTCCACGCTGCGCAACGTGCCCACCATGGTGACCTCTTGGCCACGTTCGCAATCGATCGCGCGCTGCGCGCCAGTGCTCGCGACTTCGTCCGACAATTCCTCGGAATCGCGTTGCTCCGGGTCCTCCGTCAACCGACGGGTGAGGCGGCGCAAATAACCCTGGGCCCCCATGGCCACTCCTGACAATTGGAGAAAAAGCTGCGGTGCTTTCATCTATGCCAACGGACACCGTAGACCTGTTGGTTCCCCTGCGCCAACCGAATCAAACTGTGATTTTGGAAGGTTCGCCGCGCCGGGCAGTATCGGGGCGTGGGTGTCGATTTGCGCGGTGTGACGGCGGTGCTGTTGCCCGGAACCGGATCCGACGACGTCTACGTCAATCGGGCATTTTCCGGCCCGCTGCGCAACGCCGGCGCGCGGCTCGTTTGCCCGCCGCCGCGGCCGGAAAGTTTGGTCGACGGCTACCTGTCCGCCTTGGACGACGCGGCGCGCCAGGGACCCATCGCCGTCGGCGGAATCTCGATCGGTGCTGCCGTAGCGGCCGCCTGGGCACTGGCACACCCAGGTCAAACGGTCGCCGTGCTGGCCGCGCTGCCCGCCTGGTCGGGACCACCGGGGTCGGCGCCGGCCGCGCTCGCCGCGCGGTATTCGGCGTCCCAGCTACGCACCGAGGGCCTGGCCGCCACCACCGCACAGATGCGAGCGTCGAGCCCGGCCTGGCTGGCCGATGAGCTGACCCGGTCCTGGCTTGCCCAATGGCCACTGCTGCCCGATGCCATGGACGAAGCGGCCGCCTACGTCGCGCCCAGCTGTGACGAACTCAACACGCTCGCGGCGCCTCTCGGCGTGGCGGCCGCGGTCGACGATCCGATTCATCCGCTGCAGGCCGGTGTCGACTGGGCCGCCGCCGCGCCGCACGCGGCGTTGCGAACGGTAACCCTCGATCAGATCGGCGCGGACAGCGCCGCGCTCGGGGCGGCCTGCTTGGCGGCGCTGGCCGACGCGTAGGGGCCGGGTCAGCCGCCGGTGGTGGTGCGCAGCTGCTGCATGGCCGAGCCGTCCGCGCTGCGGCGCGCGGCCGGATCGTTGGGCGGGGATTGCGCTTCGGTTTGTTCGGCGGCCTGCTGCGCCGCCTCAGCCTGCTGCAGGGCGGCCTGACGCAGTTGCTCGGCCATCGGTTCGGGAAGGTTGACGGCCAGCGGCGTGCGCACCGGCAGTGGGGTGTCGCCGCGGCGAACCACGGTGTCCGCCAACGCCGAGCGTGCCTCCTGCTCGAGTGCCTCGATGGTTTCGTGCGGGCCGTTGATGACGCACCGGATCATCCAGCGGTAGCCATCGACCCCGATGAAGCGCACCACCCCCGACGCGGTACCGACCACCTCGCGGCCCCACGGGCCGTCCTTGATGCTGACTTGGGCCGAGTCCTTGCGCAGCGAGTCGGCGAGCTCGCCGGCCACCTCGCGCCACAGGCCGCCGGTCTTGGGTGCGGCGTAGGCGGCGATCGTGAACCGGCCGTTGGGCGTGACGACCCACACGGCGCTCGGGACGCCGGTCTCAGTCAGCTCGACCTGCAGCTGGCCGGCTTCGGGCATCGGGATGAGCACCGAGCCCAGATCGAGCCGGGCCAGCTCCGCGACCGCCGGGTCGTCGAAGTCGTCGATGTCGAACGGACCATCCAGCTCGTCCTCGAATTCGTCGTCGACCGGGTCGGCGGCGACCTCCGGTGCGGCCGAGTCGTCGCCGGCCGGCGCGTCGGAGGTGTCGTCTTTGCCTGAACGTTTACCGAATGCCATCACAAACTCGCATGTCCGCCGGAGGAACCGTGACCACCATCGCCACGGGATGTTTCGGCCAGCCCGGCCACGTCGAACGACGCGACCTCGACCAGCTCGACTAACTCGACCCGCTGCACCAGCAACTGGGCGATGCGATCGCCGCGGTGCACCACGATCGGCTCGGCCGGGTCGAGATTGATCAGTGAGATCTTGACCTCGCCGCGATAGCCGGCATCGATCGTACCCGGACTGTTGACGATCGAAAGTCCAACCCGCGCAGCCAATCCCGAGCGGGGGTGCACCAGGCCGACCATCCCGAACGGAATAGCGACCGCCACACCGGTACGGACCAGGGCGCGTTGCCCCGGGCCCAGCGTGACGTCTTCTGCGCTGAACAGATCAACCCCCGCGTCGCCGTCGTGGGCACGACTGGGCAGCGGGAGCTCGGGGTCGAGGCGGACTATGGCCAGACTGGTCGACACGGGGCCACAGACTACCCTTGACCGCGTGTCGAGTACGCGCGTCGCGCCGCACAGTGTGCGATATCGCGAACGGCTGTGGGTCCCATGGTGGTGGTGGCCACCGGCCTTCGCGCTGGCGACGCTGATCGCCGTCGAAGTCAATCTGGGCGTCAAGGCGCTGCCCGACTGGCTGCCGTTCGTGGTGCTGTACATCGTGGCGACCGGCGCGCTGCTGTGGCTGGGCCGCGTCGAAATCCGGGTCACCGCCGGGGACGACGGTGTGGTGCAGCTGTGGGCCGGGGAAGCCCACCTGCCGGTCACCGTGATCGCCCGATCCGCAGAGATAGCGGCGACGGCGAAGTCGGCGGCCCTGGGACGTCAGCTCGATCCCGCGGCGTATGTCGTGCATCGCGCATGGGTCGGGCCGATGATTTTGCTCGTCCTCGACGATCCAGACGACCCGACGCCGTACTGGATGGTGAGCTGCCGTCACCCGGAGCGGGTGCTGTCGGCACTGACACGCTAGCTGCAGCTATCAGGCTGCGCAGTCGGTGCAGATCATCACGCCGTTCTTCTCGCTGGCAAGTCGACTGCGGTGTTGCACCAGAAAGCAGCTCGAGCAGGTGAACTCGTCGGCTTGTTTCGGAATGACCCGAACCGATAGCTCCTCGCCAGACAAGTCAGCGCCAGGCAGTTCGAAATTCTCGGCGGACTCGGATTCGTCCACGTCGACAACAGCCGACGCGGCCTCGTTCCGCCGTGCCTTGAGCTCCTCCAGCGAGTCCTCCGAAACGTCGTCTGTTTCGGTACGCCGTGGAGCGTCATAGTCGGTAGGCATCGTCCAATCCCCTCACATGCCTGCGTTACCTCAGGCAACGCTTTGTACCAGCGTCGAACGCATCCACCAAACGATTCGTGCCCGCAACGCGGTCGGATGGGTTGTGATTTACCTCACACCCCCGAATTAACCCTCATATTCGCCGTTAAACAGTGGATTTGGTGTGCGGCTAGAGTGCAGCTGTGGTCGCACAAATCACCGAGGGTACAGCCTTCGACAAGCACGGTCGGCCCTTTCGGCGACGCAATCCCCGACCCGCGATTGTCGTGCTGGTTTTCCTGGTGTTGGTGACCGGCGTCGCGTGGACGGTGGCGCTGACGCGACCGGCCAAGGTTCGCGAAGCTCAGGTGTGCAACCCGCCCCCAGCGCCGGCCAACGGATCGGCGCCGGCCCAACTCGGCGAGCAAATGTCGCGCAGTGCGATGGCCGACGTGCCGCCCGCCAAACTCGCCGACACCAAGGTTCGCGTGCTCAACGCCAGCGGCCGCGGTGGCCAGGCCGCCGATGTCGCCGGCGCGATGAAAGATCTGGGGTTCGCGCAGCCGACCGCGGCCAACGACCCGATCTACGCCGGCGCCCGGCTGAACTGCCAGAGTCAGATCCGGTTCGGCACGGCAGGCGGGGCCACGGCCGCTGCGGTGTGGCTGGTCGCCCCGTGCAGCGAGCTGTTCAACGACAACCGCGCCGACGATTCCGTCGACCTCGCGATCGGCACGGAATTCACCGCGCTGGCCCACAACGACGACATCGACTCGGTACTGGCCAGCCTGCGCCCCGGTGCCACCGGATCGTCGGATCCCTCGCTGCTGTCCAAGATTCACGCCAGCAGCTGCTGACTCAATCGGCGATCGGCGCCAACCCGTCGAACTTTTCAAGCGCCGCCAGCAGCGCGTCGGCGATTCCGGGGGCGGCCGCCACCACCAGCCCCGCCGCCGATCCCGACTGCCCGACAGGCGGCACCAACACCCGCGCCCCGGCCTCGGCCGCGATCAACCCACCGGCGGCACGATCCCACACCTGCAGTCCGTGCTCGTAGTAGGCGTCCAGCCGTCCCGCCGCGACCATGCACAGATCCAGGGCGGCGGATCCGACGCGGCGCACGTCCCGCACCAACGGCAGCATCTTCGCCAACAGCGCGGCCTGACTGGTGCGGCGCCCGATCGAATACCCAAACCCCGTGCCCAACAAGGCCATCGACAGATCGTCGACGTCGGCACACCGCAGCGGATGCGTGCTCTGCGCGTCGATGACGTACGCACCGAGGCCCTGTGCCGCGGAATAGACCCGTCCCGCCACGACGTCGGCGACCGCGCCGGCCACCGACACGCCATTGATCTGCGCGCCGACCGACACCGCGTAGGCCGGGATGCCGTAGACGAAATTCACCGTGCCATCGATCGGGTCGAGCACCCAGGTGACCGCATCATCGGACGCTGCCTCCTGTTCGGTCGGCCCGCCGCCCTCTTCCCCGAGAATCGGGTCGCCAGGCCGTAATTCGGCCAACCGGTCGCGCAGCAGCCGTTCGGTCTCGGTGTCGACCACCGTGACCGGGTCGGTCGGTGTGCTCTTGGACCGCACCGCGCCGCTGTCGGTCTTGCCCGCGTGCACGCCGAACACCTCGGCGCGGCGAGACCTGACGAACTCGGCGGCTTCGGCGGCTAGCGTTTCGGCTACTGCGCGCAGCTGCGCGGGCTCGGATCGCGTCACGGGTCCATCGCAACACAGTCAGCCACCGCGCCGCAGACCGACAGCACCCCGATCGGATTGCCCGACCGCAACCGCAGCGTGGCCCGCTAAGGTGTGAACGATCCCAAATCTCGCCAAGGAGATTCGATGACCAGCACCGACTCGGCCACGGATGCACCGGGCACCGAGGCAGCCTCCGGCACGCCGCAGCGTCGTGGATTCGGCATCGACGTCGGCGGCAGCGGAATCAAAGGCGGAATCGTCGACCTGGACACCGGACTGCTGATCGGCGACCGGGTCAAACTGCTGACACCGCAACCCGCCACCCCGTCGGCCGTCGCCAAGACCATCGCCAAGGTCGTCAACGAATTCGGCTGGACCGGTCCGCTCGGGGTGACCTACCCGGGCGTCGTCACCAACGGCATCGTCCAGACCGCCGCGAACGTGGACCGCGCCTGGATCGGGACCAACGCGCGCGACGTGATCAGCTCAAAGCTGGACGGCCAGGACGTCACGGTTCTCAACGATGCCGACGCGGCCGGGCTCGCCGAGGAGCGCTACGGCGCCGGCAAGGGCAAGTCCGGCCTGGTCGTGTTGCTCACCTTCGGAACGGGCATCGGATCGGCCTTGATCCACAACGGAAAGCTGATACCCAACACCGAATTCGGCCATCTCGAGGTGGGCGGCAAAGAGGCCGAGAAACGCGCGGCGTCGTCGGTCAAAGACAAGAACAAGTGGAGCTACCCGCGCTGGACCAAAGAGGTGACCAGAGTGCTGATCGCGATCGAGAACGCGATCTGGCCCGACCTGATCATCGCCGGCGGTGGGATTAGCCGAAAGGCCGACGAGTGGGTGCCGCTGCTGAAAAACCGGACCCCGGTGGTGGCCGCGGCATTGCTCAATACGGCCGGAATCGTGGGCGCCGCGATGGCCTCCACCGCGGACGTGACGCACTGAATTTTCCCCGGTAGGGCGGTACGAGCGCGCACTGTCGTTACAATGGTCCACGGCGACCGCCCGACAGAAAGCGTGCGAGCAGTCACGCTCATACCAACGCCGACATTCGACATAGCAGACACTTTCGGTTAACCATGCCCAAACCCACCGAAAGTGAGTCCAACCAAAGGGGTATACGTGGCAGCGACGAAGACCAGCGCGGAAACCGATGAGCCGGTGAAGCGCACCGCCACGAAGACTCCCGCCAAGCGGCCCGCGGCAAAGGCCGCCAACGGCTCCGCACCGGCAAAACGCGCGACAAAGACCGCACCTCGGGCCACCAAGCCCGCCGACGACACTGAGGCGACCATCGAAAAGAAGCCCCGCACCCCCGCCAAGGCCGCCACGGGCAAGGCGCCGGCCGGACGCGGCACCAAGGCCACGGCCAAAGACGTCGGCGACGACGAGAACTTGGAGAGCGTCGACGAGACCGCCGAGGAGCTCGACGGCGAGCCCGACCTCGAAGGCGAGGATCTCGACCTCGAGGGTGACCTCAGCCTCGACGACCTCGAGGAGGACGTCGCCGGCGACGAGGCCGAGGCGGACGACGACACCGCCGACGGCGAGGGGGACGAAGCCGAAGAGGTCGTGACAGTCGTGAAGCCGGCGGTGGCCAAGAAGCCGGCCGAAGACGAGGAGGAGATCGCCGAGCCGTCCGAAAAGGACAAGGCATCCGGCGATTTCGTCTGGGACGAAGACGAATCCGAGGCGTTGCGGCAGGCCCGCAAGGACGCCGAGCTGACCGCGTCGGCGGACTCGGTTCGCGCCTACCTCAAGCAAATCGGCAAGGTGGCACTGCTCAACGCCGAGGAAGAGGTCGAGCTCGCCAAGCGGATCGAAGCCGGTCTGTACGCCACGCAGCTGATGGCCGAGCTGGTCGAGCGCGGCGACAAGCTGCCCGCCGCCCAGCGCCGCGACATGATGTGGATCTGCCGCGACGGAGATCGTGCGAAAAACCATCTACTGGAAGCCAACCTGCGACTGGTGGTCTCGCTGGCCAAGCGCTACACCGGCCGCGGCATGGCGTTCCTCGACCTGATCCAGGAAGGAAACCTGGGCCTGATCCGCGCGGTCGAGAAGTTCGACTACACCAAGGGATACAAGTTCTCCACCTACGCCACGTGGTGGATCCGCCAGGCGATCACCCGCGCGATGGCCGACCAGGCCCGTACCATCCGCATCCCGGTGCACATGGTCGAGGTGATCAACAAGCTGGGCCGCATTCAGCGCGAGCTGCTGCAGGACCTGGGCCGCGAGCCCACGCCTGAGGAGCTGGCCAAGGAAATGGACATCACGCCGGAGAAGGTGCTGGAGATCCAGCAGTACGCGCGTGAGCCCATCTCGCTGGACCAGACGATCGGCGACGAGGGCGACAGCCAGCTCGGCGACTTCATCGAGGACAGCGAAGCGGTGGTGGCCGTCGACGCGGTGTCGTTCACGTTGCTGCAGGACCAGTTGCAGTCGGTGCTCGAGACGCTCTCGGAGCGTGAAGCCGGCGTAGTACGACTGCGCTTCGGGCTCACCGACGGCCAGCCTCGTACCCTCGACGAGATCGGTCAGGTCTACGGCGTGACCCGCGAGCGCATCCGCCAGATCGAATCCAAGACCATGTCGAAGCTGCGCCACCCAAGCCGTTCCCAGGTCCTGCGCGACTACCTCGACTAGCCCCCAGCTGTTCAGCCGGCGTTCAACCGTCGACCCGCCCGGCCGGGTCCACTCGTTTACGGTGTGGGCGTGGCGGTGGGCACGGACTTCAAAAATGTTCGGGCAGTGCACAACCGGCGCCCCCTCGCGCTGCTCGCCATAGCCGCGTTCCTGGCCGTCCTGACGATCACGGCGGTGTCCTACGAGAAGGCCGGCCACGCGACGGGCGTCAACGGCGACCGGAACCTGAGCGACGGCATCCGCATACATGCCGACATCCAAAAGATCAGTCCCACCGACAACCAGTTGGTGGTCGGACTGCAATTCGAGCCGAGAGGACGCTTCGCGCAGGACGGCGTGTTCTTGGCCAATAACGTGCGCGTCGTCGCGGTCGGAGGCGCGGGCCTGGTTGACGAATCATTTGCCGCAGGCGGGCTGATGACGGCACAAACGCTGCCCGTCGCGCTGGAAACCGGCGACGTCAGCCAGTACCCGTTCGACCGCTACACCGCGCTTTTCAGCGTTCGCATCCTGGCCACCGATGGCACCCCGGTCCCGACCGTGCTGCTCGCCGGCGGGTCGGTGCACGGCTACAGCATCAGCATCGGCAACCCGCCGCGGGAGCCGAACGAGGGCAACGACCTGACGATCAGCGTGCGACGCGCGCCTTCGACATGGATCTTCGCGGTATTCATCATCTTGCTGATGTGGACGTTGACGATCCTGGCAATACTGCTCGTAGCCAATCAAATTCGCAGCGATCGACCGATCGACGGCACACTTATCTCATTCCTTGGCGTTCTTCTGTTTTCGTTTTCGGCAGTGCGCAACTCGATGCCCAACGCGCCGGCCGTTGGCGCACTCACCGACTACCTGTCCTTCTTTTGGTGTGAATTGGTGCTCGGACTCTGCGTGGTCGCGATGCTCGTTGTCCGCATCCGCCGCGACTGAATCGCTTGTGCTGTAGCTATTTTCGCGATCATAACGGCGTGAGCTCGCGCGCGGGCTACGGTGACCTCATGACAGCCACCCGCAAGCTGGTCTCGTCCGGATCCGAATTCGAAGCGGCGGTGGGCTATTCGCGCGCGGTACGAGTAGGTGGAGATCGAGGCCGACGCCTACCTGGACCCGTCAGACCGGTCCTGAGGTCTCGCGATCGGCGGGAACGTGCCGTCGTCCCCGGGTGAGTAGGCGGTGACGCTTGTCACCGCGGCAACGGGCAGCGGTCCATACAGATGCGGGAACAGCATCGCCTCCGGATCCGTTGGCACACCTGGCTCCCACCGCACGGGCGCGGCCAGCAAAGCCGGGTCGATGTGCAGCAGCACCAAGTCCAGGCGTCCGCGGAAGAGCCGATTGGCGGGCAGATGGACCTGCTCGGGCGCAGATAGGTGAATGAACTCGGCGCCGGTGCCGGGGCGGATTTCCCCCCGGCTCCGCGCGTCGGACCACTCATCGGATCCGCACAGGTGTACAAGCAGGTCAGGACCGAACGTCACGGTCGTTAACCCTAGAAGAACCTACGAAACCAAACGTTTACCGCCCGTGAGAAACGACACACCCGATAACGATCGGGGAACAACGCAAAAACGCCGAACGTCTGAGACAGTGAAGGAACGAGAAGGAGAAGCCAATGAACGCAACTCTGACGACAACCGCCGAGCTGACTAGAGCCGACCGCTGTGACCGCTGCGGTGCCGCAGCTCGCGTACGCGCCAAGCTGCCGTCGGGAGCCGAGCTTCTCTTCTGCCAGCACCACGCTAACGAGCACGAGGCAAAGCTTGTCGAGCTCGCCGCCGTGCTGGAGGTTAGCGGTAGCTAGGTCCAGCGAACTCGCCCATTCACAATGTGAGGTGTGGGCGAACTGATCGGTAATGCTGGACCGATATGAGCGATCAGACCGTAAGACCGTCGCGCCATCACATTTGGCGAATCACGTTGAGGACCCTCACAAAAAGCTGGGACGACTCCATCTTCGCCGAGTCCGCCCAGGCGGGCTTCTGGTCGGCGCTCTCGACGCCTCCGCTGCTGTTGGGAATGCTGGGCAGCTTGGCCTACGTGGCTCCGCTGTTCGGGCCGGACGCGCTGCCCAGCATCGAGAAGAGCGCCATCTCCGCGGCACACAATCTGTTCTCGTCCAGCGTCGTCATCGAGATCATCGAGCCCACCGTTCGGGACATCACGGCGCACGCCCGCGGTGAGGTGGTCTCGCTCGGCTTTCTGCTGTCGTTGTGGGCGGGGTCGTCGGCGATCTCGGCGTTCGTCGATTCCGTCGTCGAGGCGCACGACCAGACACCGCTGCGCCACCCGGTACGCCAGCGGCTGTTCGCGCTGTTCCTCTACGTGGTGGGGCTGGTGTGCGCGGTGCTGGCCGCCCCGGTCCTCGTGGTGGGCCCGCGCACGGTGTCCGAACACATCCCGGACGCCCTGGCCAACGTGCTGCGCTACGGCTACTACCCCGCGCTGATCCTTGGGCTGGTCCTGGGTGTCGTCATCTTGTACCGGGTCTCACTGCCAGAACCCCTGCCAACGCATCGCCTGCTCTACGGCGCCGTCCTGGCCACCGCCGTCTTCGTGATCGCGACACTGGGCCTGCGGATCTATCTGCGCTGGATCACCAGCACCGGCTACACCTACGGCGCCCTGTCCACGCCGATCGCGTTCCTGTTGTTCGCCTTCTTCGGCGGCTTCGCGATCATGCTCGGCGCCGAGCTCAATGCCGCGATCCAGGAGGAATTCCCCGCGCCCCGCACCCACGCCCACCGGCTGCGCAACTGGTTGCTTTCGCGTTCGCCCGCGCTGCGGCGGACGGCGGAGGCCCTGTCGAATCCGGTGACGACCAATCCGGCGACACAGGACCGTGCCGGCGAGCCGGCCAAGCGTCCGACCTGATCAGCCCTTCTTGAGCTGCTCGTAGATTTTCTTGCAATCCGGGCAGACCGGCGAGCCCGGCTTGGCCGCCCGCGTGACGGGAAAAACCTCACCGCACAACGCGACCACGTGGTTACCCATGACCGCACTCTCGGCGATCTTGTCCTTCTTGACGTAATGGAAGTACTTGGGGATGTCGCTGCCGGTCCCGTCGTCGACGCGTTCGTCGGTGTCGGTGCGTTCGATCGTCTGGGTCTGCATACCTCACATTGTGCCTGCCGATGCGCCCTGACCGGAATCGGCCGGATGTGGGACAGTGGAGGAATGAAGCGCGGCCCGGATTTGGGGTTCGATGACGACGGTCGGCCGGTGCTGATTACCGCCGCCGAGCCTTCGTATGAACAACAGCATCGCGCCCGGGTGCGTAAGTATCTGACGCTGATGGCTTTCCGGATTCCCGCGCTGCTGCTGGCCGCTTTCGCCTATGGCGCGTGGCACAACGGGCTGATCTCACTCGCGATCGTGGCCGCGTCCATCCCGCTGCCCTGGATGGCAGTGCTGATCGCCAACGACCGGCCACCGCGCGCCAAGGACGAGCCGCGGCGGTTCGACGATGCCGCGCGGCGCACTCCGTTGTTCCCGACGGCCGAGCGGCCCGCACTCGAGGCCCCGCGACCCGCGGCGCCGCAGCCGGGTTCCCCGGGCGCGGAATACAACCCGGGCCGCGGGTACAACCCGGGGCCCGGATACGGCGCCGGTTCCGGATAACCGGGTTCTGAGCACTCTTCTCAGGACATTCTCAGGTCGGTGGCACATTTGTGCACGTCAAAGCGTGTGAGATGACGGCGGCGCGGGAACTCTGAGGGCTGATCTGTCGTTTAACACTATGACAGCTACAAGCCAATCGGGAGGCCGCCATGGCGAATGCCATCACAGGCAGGATCGACACCAGCGATCTTGATGCTCAGAGCCCTGCAGCGGACCTCGTGCGCGTATATCTGAACGGCATCGGGAAGACGGCGTTGTTGACCGCCGCGGACGAAGTCGAACTGGCGAAGCGTATCGAGGCCGGACTGTATGCCGAGCATCTGCTCGCGACGCGGAAGCGGCTCGGCGAGAACCGCAAACGCGATCTTGCCGTCGTCGTACGTGATGGCCAGGCGGCGCGTCGTCACCTGCTGGAAGCGAACCTGCGCCTGGTGGTCTCACTGGCCAAGCGCTACACCGGCCGGGGGATGCCGTTGCTCGACCTGATTCAGGAGGGCAACCTCGGACTCATCCGCGCGATGGAAAAGTTCGACTACACAAAGGGATTCAAGTTCTCGACGTACGCCACGTGGTGGATCCGTCAGGCCATCACCCGCGGTATGGCCGACCAGAGCCGCACCATCCGGCTGCCCGTTCATCTCGTTGAGCAGGTCAACAAGCTAGCCCGGATCAAGCGGGAGATGCACCAGAACCTCGGACGCGAAGCGACCGACGAGGAACTGGCCACCGAGTCCGGAATCCCGGTCGAGAAGATCAACGATCTGCTCGAGCACAGCCGCGACCCGGTCAGCCTGGACATGCCCGTCGGTTCCGAAGAGGAAGCGCCGCTGGGCGATTTCATCGAGGACGCCGAGGCGATGTCCGCGGAGAACGCGGTGATCGCCGAGCTGCTGCACACCGACATCCGCAGTGTCCTGGCGACTCTCGACGAGCGCGAGCACCAGGTGATCCGGCTGCGTTTCGGTCTCGACGACGGCCAGCCGCGGACGCTGGATCAGATCGGCAAGCTGTTCGGTCTGTCCCGTGAGCGGGTCCGTCAGATCGAGCGCGACGTAATGGCCAAGCTGCGCAACGGAGAACGCGCCGATCGGCTGCGCTCATACGCGAGCTGAGGTACCCCACTTCGCCAGCTAGCGCCGACAGTATGCCCGCCGCGAGATCGCGGCGGGCATACTTGCTTGCCGAGGGGAAGCGTTGAACCCATTTCGGCAGCTGGCCAAGTAGACTCGGCGTCAATGGAGGGTGCTGAATGAACGACCTGGTTGATACCACCGAGATGTACCTGCGGACCATCTACGACCTCGAGGAAGAGGGCGTAACCCCGCTGCGCGCCAGGATCGCCGAACGACTCGACCAGAGTGGTCCGACCGTCAGCCAGACCGTCTCCCGGATGGAGCGTGACGGACTGCTCCATGTGGCCGGTGATCGGCACCTGGAACTCACCGACAAGGGCCGGGCCCTGGCCATTTCCGTGATGCGCAAGCACCGGCTCGCCGAGCGACTGCTCGTCGACGTCATCGGCCTGCCCTGGGAGGAAGTGCACGCCGAGGCGTGCCGGTGGGAGCACGTGATGAGCGAGGACGTCGAGCGCCGGCTGGTCAAGGTGCTCAACAATCCCACCACCTCTCCGTTCGGCAACCCGATTCCCGGTTTGCTGGACCTGGGCGTGGGCCCCGATTCCGGCGCCGACGACGTCAATCTGGTCCGGCTGACCGAGTTGCCGGCGGGATCGCCGGTCGCGGTCGTCGTCCGTCAGCTCACCGAACATGTCCAGGGCGACATCGATCTGATCGCACGGCTCAAGGACGCCGGTGTCGTGCCGAACGCGCGCGTCACCGTGGAAACCGGCCCTGCCGGGGTCACCATCCTGATACCCGGGCATGAGAACGTCACCCTGCCCCACGAGATGGCGCACGCCGTCAAGGTCGAAAAGGTCTGACTCGCCGCTACCCCGCACAGCGCCCGGATGCCCGTCGCGGCGGTAGCCGCACCCCGAGCCGCTTGGCCAGCCGGTAGCCGGTCGCCGCGAGTTCGCGGATCTGTTCTGGCCGCAGACCCGACTGCAACGCCGTATCAAGCATGCCCGCCATTCGATGGTCCGGATCACAGCGCAACGCGGCCTCCAGCGACACCCCGGCCAGCGGGCCATCTCCGCGGACGTAGGCACTGAACGCGAGCAACACCAGCGCTTCGACCCGCCACGGCGCGGGCAGGGTGCGTGCCAGCGACACCCACAACCCCTCGGCTTCCCCGGCCTTCTCGCCCACCGCGAGGGCGTACAACGTGTCGCGCACCTGCGCGTCGTCCAGCGCGCAGCCCAGCGCGGCAAGCTCGGTGTCGGACAGCGATTGAACGCCGCTGACGCGAGACGCCGCAGCGATCGCGCGTTTGACGTCTCGGCGGGCGCATCCGGCGGGATCCTTACGGTGGGCCGCCGCACGCCTTGAGGACTGGCGTTGCAGCCGTGCGGCCAGCGCGTCGCTGCGGTCCGGATTTTCGACGGCGATGACGGCCTGCAGGTCGGCGCGACGCGCATACAGCCGTCGGCCTTCCAGCACCGCCGCGGCGGCCAGGGGCGACGCGGACGGATCGTCCACCGTGCCGCCCGCGCCGCACTCGTCGACGCAATGCCAACGGCCACCACTGGCCACCCGATCCACCACATGCGCCGCCAACAGCTCAATGTTGTTCTCCGACAACACTTCTGCGAGCATTGCGCAGAGCTGCCGGTATTCGTCGTTGCACTGCGGGCAGTGGGCGCCCTCGTCGTTGACGATCACGGCGATCGCGGCTTCGGGCGCCGCCGCGGCGGTAACCTCGGCCAGCTGTCCGATCCGGCCGGCGAGCTGGTCGCAGAGATCGACGCGCAGCACGGCGCCGAGCTGGCCGCGGTCCAACGACACCAAGACCAATGAATTTTCCGGAACGAAGCCGAGAACGGCCGGTAGCGCCGCAATCAGTGCGCCGGGACGGTTCAGTCCAAAGTCGGGTGTGAGCGGTGTCATGAGGCCAACGCTGCTGGCCGCCACCGTCAGACGGCGCTCGCGCAACGCGATCGAGCCCTCCGTCTGTGGAGAAAGTCTCGACTGTGGGCTCTATCGTCTATCTCATGGGATCGATGCAGGAATACGACATGGTCGTGATCGGCTCGGGGCCGGGCGGCCAGAAGGCCGCCATCGCCTCGGCCAAGCTCGGCAAATCGGTGGCGATCATCGAACGCGGCCAGATGCTGGGCGGCGTGTGCGTGCAGACCGGCACGATCCCGTCAAAGACGTTGCGCGAAGCGGTGCTCTACCTCACCGGCATGAGCCAGCGCGAACTCTACGGCGCGAGCTATCGCGTCAAGGAAAAGATCACCCCCGCCGACCTGCTGGCTCGCACCCAGCACGTGATCGGCAAGGAAGTCGACGTCGTACGTAACCAACTGATGCGCAACCGGATCGACCTCCTGATCGGGCACGGGCGCTTCATCGACCCGCACACCATCGAGGTCGAAGACCCGTCCCGGCGCGAAAAGCTAACCATCACTGGCAAATACGTCGTCATCGCTACCGGCACCAGGCCCGCACGGCCGTCCGGCGTCGAGTTCGACGAAGACCGCGTGCTCGACTCCGATGGGATCCTGGATCTCAAGACGCTGCCCACCTCGATGGTGGTCGTCGGCGCCGGGGTGATCGGTATCGAATACGCGTCGATGTTCGCCGCGCTGGGCACCAAGGTCACCGTCGTCGAAAAGCGCGGCGACATGTTGGACTTCTGCGATCCCGAGGTCATCGAGGCGCTGAAGTTCCACCTGCGCGACCTCGCGGTGACGTTCCGGTTCGGCGAGGAAGTGACCGCGGTCGACGTCGGCTCGGCCGGCACCGTCACCACCCTGGCCAGTGGCAAGCAGATTCCGGCCGAGACGGTGATGTATTCCGCCGGGCGCCAAGGACAGACCGACCACCTCGATCTGCACAACGCGGAGCTGGAGGCCGACAACCGCGGCCGGATCTTCGTCGACGATTTCTTCCAGACCAAGGTGCCCCACATCTACGCCGTCGGCGACGTCATCGGTTTCCCGGCCCTGGCCGCGACCTCGATGGAACAAGGGCGGTTGGCCGCCTACCACGCATTCGGCGAGCCGACCGACGGCATCACCGAGCTGCAACCGATCGGCATCTACTCCATTCCCGAGGTCTCCTACGTCGGGGCCACCGAGGTGGAACTGACCAAGGCCTCGATCCCCTACGAGGTGGGCATGGCCCGCTATCGCGAGCTGGCCCGCGGCCAGATCGCCGGCGACTCCTACGGCATGCTCAAGCTGCTGGTGTCCACCGACGACCTCAAGCTGCTCGGGGTGCACATCTTCGGCACCAGCGCGACTGAGATGGTGCACATCGGGCAGGCCGTAATGGGGTGCGGGGGCACCGTCGAATACCTGGTCGACGCGGTGTTCAACTACCCGACGTTCTCCGAGGCGTACAAGGTGGCGGCGCTGGACGTGATGAACAAGGTGCGCGCGCTCAACCAGTTCCGCCGCTGACTAGCAGGTGTCGTCCAAGTCGACGGGTATCGGATCGCCCGGGCCGCCGGCTTCCGCGCGGGTCAGCAACTGGGCGATGTGGTCGTCGAACGGCGCGGAGTAGGACACGTTCTCGGCGCATCCGCCGCGTTCGAGTCCACCGATCAGCCCGACGACCGTCGTGCCGCTGACCCAGGGGGCCCCGCTGGTACCGCCGACGAGCCCCTGGCATACCAACGAGGGATATCCGGTGTCGGTGACCGCTGTGCTGCCCTGACAGCCGATCGGCGAGCCGCCGACGCCGGAGGGATAGCCCACCACGGTGACGCGGCTACTGGGCGGTGGGGCGGTGCCCAGGGTCAGCGCCAAGCCGGCCCGCGCCTCCACCGAACCACCATGGTCGCTGTTCACCCGCGCGATCGCGTAGTCGGCGTGCGGGTCTTTGCTCGCAACCCAGCGCGGATCCAGGTAGACGTTGTCGGCCGTCCAGAGATCGGGTGGCACCCCATCACCGGACAAACCGGGCACGAAGGTGATCTGGGCAGCTCCGGCCAGGCAGTGCGCGGCGGTCAGCACCAGATTGCCGGTCGCGGAGTGCAGCACCGAGCCCGTGCACACATGCTGGGTGCTGCCGTCCAGGAAGATTGCTCCCACCCGCCGGTCCGGATCCACCGGAGCCGCAACCGCGCCCGGCTCGGGCTGGCTGAGACGCTGGACCGTCTTACTCGTTTTGGGCGCCTGAGTGGTAGTGGGCAACGACACATGCAGCACCGGACGCCCGCACGACGTCAGTAACGTCGCCAGGCCGACCAGTGGGCATAGCAGCAACATCCGGACGCGCATCGATCCCCATCATGCCGGACCACAGCGGTGGAAGCGGAATTCCACGCTTGGCGCCGCGGTTGTAGATTTGCTGGACGAAGGCGATCGGGCGGGCATTGTTCCGTCCGGATTACGTTCACGCGTCATCCCGTTTCGAGTAACAGTGCCTATTGATTCGGGCGACACTGGGTAGGGCACCCTGGAGAAACCCCCGGGAGGAGGCAACGATGTCTAACGAGCGCAACGACGACGATCTCTACTACCAGCCAGGGCAACCCGGCATGTACGAGCTGGAGTTCCCGGCGCCCCAGTTGGTGACCTCGGACGGCCGCGGCCCGGTGCTGGTGCACGCTTTGGAGGGGTTCTCGGACGCCGGCCACGCGATACGGCTGGCGTCCACCCACCTGAAGGACGCCCTGGACACCGAGCTGGTCGCGTCTTTCGCGATCGACGAGCTGCTGGACTACCGTTCGCGACGGCCGCTGATGACCTTCAAGACCGACCATTTCACCAACTACGACGACCCGGAACTGAGCCTGTACGCACTGCGCGACAGCGTCGGCACCCCGTTTCTGCTGCTCGCCGGAATGGAACCGGATCTCAAATGGGAGCGCTTCATCACCGCGGTGCGTCTGCTGGCCGAACGGCTGGGCGTGCGGCAGACCATCGGCCTGGGCACCGTCCCGATGGCGGTCCCACACACGCGGCCCATCACGATGACCGCGCACTCGAACAACCGCGAGTTGATCACCGATTTCCAGCCGTGGATCTCCGAGATCCAGGTCCCGGGCAGCGCGTCGAACCTGCTGGAATACCGGTTGGCACAGCACGGGCACGAGGTGGTCGGGTTCACGGTTCACGTTCCGCACTACCTGACGCAGACCGACTACCCCGCCGCCGCGCAGGCGCTGCTCGAGCAGGTCGCCAAGACCGGGTCGCTGGAACTGCCGCTGTCGGCGCTGACCGAGGCGGCCGCCGAGATCCGGGGCAAGATCGATGAGCAAGTCGAGGCGAGCGCCGAGGTCGCTCAAGTGGTGGCCGCACTCGAGCGCCAGTACGATGCGTTCATCGACGCTCAGGAAAACAGGTCGTTACTAACGCGCGACGAGGACCTTCCTAGCGGCGACGAACTTGGTGCCGAGTTCGAGCGATTCCTAGCCCAACAGGCGGAGAAGAAACGCGACGACGACAACCCGGCCTAACCGCCCCGAGGGGCGCGACAACAAGGGTGGGCGAGATGACTGAGCGGAAGCGCAAGAGCAATCTTCGTCCAGTGCGCGAAGTTACGACTCCCAGGCTGGAGTTCCGCACCATCCACGGATACAAACGTGCCTTCCGTATCGCCGGCTCCGGGCCGGCGATTCTGTTGATTCACGGCATCGGTGACAACTCCACGACGTGGAATACCGTGCAGGCCAAGCTCGCTCAGCGGTTCACGGTGATCGCTCCCGATCTGCTCGGGCACGGACGGTCCGACAAACCTCGCGCGGACTACTCGGTGGCCGGCTACGCCAACGGAATGCGCGACTTGCTGTCCGTGCTCGATATCGAACGCGTGACCATAATCGGTCACTCCCTCGGCGGCGGGGTGGCGATGCAATTCGCTTACCAGTTCCCCCATTTGGTCGAGCGGCTCATCCTGGTCGCCGCGGGCGGTGTCACCAAGGACGTCAACGTCGCCTTCCGGCTGGCTTCGCTGCCGATCGGGACCGAGGCGCTGGCACTGCTGCGGCTGCCCCTGATACTGCCTGCCGTCCAGTTGGCGGGGCGGCTCGCGGGCTTGGCGATCGGATCGACCGGCCTGGGCCGCGATCTGCCGAACGTGTTGCGCATCCTGGACGACTTGCCGGAGCCGACAGCCTCATCGGCCTTCAGCCGGACACTGCGGGCCGTGGTGGACTGGCGCGGGCAGATCGTCACGTTCCTGGACCGATGTTATTTGACCGAGGCCATCCCGGTGCAGATCGTCTGGGGCACCAAGGATGTGGTGGTTCCCGTCCGCCATGCCTGGATGGCACACGCCGCGATGCCCGGCTCGCGCCTGGAGATCTTCCAGGGCTCCGGCCACTTCCCGTTCCACGAAGACCCGGCCCGTTTCATCGACGTCGTCCAGCGCTTCATCGACAGCACCGCACCCGCCGAGTACGACCAAGCCGCGCTCCGCGAGCTGCTGCGCACCGGCAGTGGTGAGCGCACGGTCACCGGCTCCGCCGATACCCGCGTCGCTGTGCTCAACGCGATGGGTTCCGACGAGCGCAGCGCGACTTAGACAATTCGTTTGACCCGCCCCGTACAGTCGGGCCATGGGCATCGACGTGACGGTGTTGCGTGTCTTCACCGACCGAGACGGCAACTTCGGTAATCCGTTGGGCGTCGTCGACGCCGGTCAGGTCGCTCCCGCCGATCGCCAGCAGCTGGCCACCCAATTGGGTTACAGCGAAACGGTATTCATCGATCTACCGACAGCCGGAGCAACCACCGCCCGTGCCACGATCTACACGCCACGCACCGAGATTCCGTTCGCGGGGCACCCGAGCGTCGGGGCGGCATGGTGGCTGCGCGCGAGGGGTACGCCGGTCGACACGCTCGCGGTGCCGGCCGGCACCGTCGGGGTGCACTACGAGGGCGACCTGGTGGGTGTGCGCGCCTGCCCGGAATGGGGCCCGCAGTTGCGCTTCCACGAATTCGAGTCCGTCGACCAGGTTCTCGCGGCCGACCCCGGCGAATTTCCCGACGACTCCGCGCATTACCTGTGGGCCTGGATCGATCAGTCCGAAGGGGTCCTGCGTTCCCGGATGTTCGTCGCGAATCTCGGTGTGCCAGAAGACGAAGCGACCGGCTCGGCCGCCATGCGGATCACCAGCCATCTCTGCCGCGACCTGAGCATCATCCAGGGCAAGGGATCGATGCTGGAAACGTTGTGGTACCCCGAAGGCTGGGCTCGCGTCGGCGGCCGCGTCGTCAACGACGGTGTGACACAACTCGACTGAGATTCAGGCCTTGCGCTGCAGCTCCGCGGACAGATGATGCTGCAGGGGCTGCCCGACCGCACCCATCCGCACCGAGTAGGACAGCTGGTCGCCGTCGATTCGCACGCTTCGGCCAAGCGCGGAAACCTCTTTGGCGGTCGGGGTCAATCCGACCGAGGTGGTGGCCACCTCGATTTCGATGACGCCGCCGGTCACCCGGTAGGTCCCGACCTCGATTTCCGTCACGCCGCTGGGGTGGGCCAGCACCATCTCGACGTGGCCGGGCTGCGGCACCCGAAGGTAGCCGGTCTCGGCATGCATCGGCTTGCCGTCGTCGGCCCCTTTGGTCTTTTGCGCATAGGCCAGAAACGGTTTGCCCACATGGGAAAACACGATTTCTTCGAGATACTCGAAGGGCTGGATCGTCGGGTATTCGCCCGAACCGCGGCCAGCCCAGGTGCCGAGCAGCGGCGCGAGCGCCTCGAGATCGGGATGCAGGTCCGGGGGCATCGGGGTCAGCTCGGTGTCGATACTTGGCGGTGCTTGCGAAGCGCGGCGATCTCGCGCTCGAAATCGTCGGCCGACGAAAAGGACCGGTATACCGAGGCGAACCGCAGATAGGCCACCTCGTCCAGGTCACGCAACGGGCCGAGGATCGCCAGGCCGACTTCGTGACTGGGAACCTCCGGCGAGCCCGCGGCACGGACGGTGTCTTCTACCTGCTGGGCCAGCAGATTCAACGCGTCCTCGTCTACCTGGCGGCCCTGGCAGGCGCGGCGCACGCCTTTGATGACCTTTTCGCGACTGAACGGCTCGGTGACACCGCTGCGTTTGACGACGGCCAGGATCGCGGTTTCGACGGTGGTGAACCGGCGTCCGCACTCCGGACAGGATCGGCGGCGCCGAATGGCTTGGCCTTCATCGGTTTCCCGGGAGTCGATCACCCGGGAGTCGGGATGGCGACAGAACGGGCAATGCATGACCGCTCCTTCGCTGTGCCGGCATCTCGGAAGAACACTCCGAGCGTACCCGTGCGCTCCCCCGGCGGGCCAATGCAGCCGCCACGCACGCGCCGTCACCGATGGGAGGACCGAGGAGCCTTGGCGGAGAGCGGTTTTCGCGATACGCGGCTACGGTCAGCCGACCGGCGCGATCAGGGTCTGGCCGGCGGCCAGCGCGGGAGAGCTCAAGTTGTTGAGTTCGCGGATGCGGTCGGCGACCTGGCGGGCCGGCGCCTCCGGCGCGACCCGGTGCGCCACATCCTGAAGGGATTCGCCCGGCTCGACCTGCACGACCGAGAGCCGGTCCGGAACGGGAGCCGTCGCGGAGTCGCCGTTGGCGATCTGACCGAGATTCGCGACCAGGCCCAGCCACAGCGTGATGACGCCGGCCATCAGGGCCAGACCCACCGTTGTCCCCAGCGTGACCGGCCGGCGGCGATGCGATGCTTGCGACACCGAAACACCGGTACCGCGGTAGCGCATCGGCGCCCCGGCCGGCCGGGCCTGCACCGACCGGCGCGACCGCAGCACGCGCTCCTGCTCGTACCGCGGCCGTGCGACGTCATAGCGAGGCCGAGCAACCAGCCCATCGCTGGGGCGCCGCATGTTGCTGGTCCGCGGTGAGACTGTGTGCATGAGCGTCATGGTGCGTTCCTCCGGTCGTCGAATCCTCGCTCGTGTGTTCGACACTATCGCTCGTGTGTTCGAAATCCGAACATTTGAGCGAAGCGTGTCGCACGAGCAAAACGCTAGACCCCGCCACCGACAACTTCTGCCGGTCGCCGTCCCTTCCATGCAGCACAGGTACCCGGTCTACGCAAAAGTTACACACGTGTGATTCAGCCGTTCTAGGGTCTTTAGCCACCATATGCTTGCCATGACACGCCAGTCGAACACATGTTTGATTCTTGAGTTCAGGGAGGCTACATTCAGTGCCATGAGCGACAGCAACGACACCTCGGCGACCGGCCCGGACGGCCGCCTGCGTTCCGTGGATTCATCGCTTACCCAGCGGCAACGCACCATCTTGAATGTCATCCGGGAGTCGGTGACCACCCGTGGTTACCCGCCGAGCATCAGGGAGATCGGCGACGCCGTCGGGCTGACATCGACCTCCTCGGTGGCTCACCAACTGCGCACCCTTGAGCGCAAGGGATATCTGCGCCGCGACCCGAACCGCCCCCGGGCCGTCGATGTCCGCGGCGCCGACGACGCGGTGGCGGCCGCGCCGCTCACCGAGGTCGCCGGGTCCGACGCGTTACCGGAACCGACGTTCGTCCCCGTGCTCGGGCGCATCGCGGCCGGTGGTCCGATCCTGGCCGAGGAGGCCGTCGAGGACGTCTTCCCGCTCCCCCGCGAGCTGGTCGGCGAGGGCACGTTGTTCTTGCTCAAGGTGGTCGGCGACTCGATGGTCGAAGCCGCGATCTGCGACGGCGACTGGGTGGTGGTGCGGCAACAGAATGTCGCCGACAACGGCGACATCGTTGCCGCCATGCTCGACGGTGAGGCCACCGTCAAGACGTTCAAGCGCGCGGGCGGTCAGGTGTGGCTGATGCCGCACAACCCGGCGTTCGATCCCATCCCCGGCAATGACGCGACCGTGCTCGGCAAGGTCGTGACGGTGATCCGCAAGGTATAGCGCCGCGCGCTAGGGCTTCAGTCGGCCTTCACGAAGCCGTTGACCAGCGCGGCTTCCTCGCTGGACAGCCAGATCTCGGCGAGCGTGTCGTGGTAGAGGTCGCTGTCCGGCGTGTAATAAAGGCCGAAGCGAACACTTACCTTGATCGGGTAGCCGTCGGGCATCTGATACGGGTCGTCCAACGGCAGGTGGATCGTCGGGCGCCCGGCGGGGCCTAATGCCCCGATCGAGGCCACCGGTACAAAGTCCGACTCGTCTTCGGCATCCGCGGCTGCGTGCCGTCCCGCCGCTCTGGGTGCGACGCCGGCCGCGGCACCCAGCGCGGCTGCGAGGCTGGCTGCGGCGCCACCCGCGGCGGCCCCACCGGCAGCACCAGACGCGCCGCCGGCGGCACCGGCCAGATCCGGAGGCGTGTGCGGCACGGCGACATCGGGGTACGCGGTCTCCGGCTCCTCGGCGGGATGGGCGGCCTCTTCCTCCTCGGCGCCCGGGTAACCCGCCTCCGGGTAGGCGGCGCCCGGGTAGCCCCCCGCCGGGTAGGCGGCGTCCTCGTCGAGGAGGTCGGGATAGCCGGCGTCCGGATAGCCGCCTTCGGGCGAATAAGCGCCTTCCGGGCCCGCGGCATCGGCGTATTCGTCCTCCGCGACGACGTCGGGATACGCGCTCTGCGGTACGTCGGGACTCTCCGGGTAGCCGACTTCGGGCAGTTCGTCGCCGTATCCGGCGTCGGACAGATCGTCGGCGGACACGACTGGGATGGAGTCGGTGTCGACCGAGTCGGGATCCCGCTCGTCGACCGCCAGCTCATCCCATTCTTCCTCGGTGACGGGATGCGACGGCTCGTCATACCCGCCGTCTTCGTCGATTTCGGCGGTTTCGGGTGAGTGCGGCCACCTGGCCAGCGGCGCGTGTTCGGCGTCCCGGAGATCCGGTTCGTGCGTGTCGGTGAACGACATGTGCTCGGCGTAGTCGGGACCCCAGCCCGGCTCACGCGTGTCCCCGTAGCCGCCGACATCGACATCGCGCTCCAGGTCGTAGGGTGCGCTGTTGCGACCGGCACGGTGCCGGCGCCAGCGCAACGCCACGAACACCACCAGCAGCACCAGAATCAGCAGCGGAACCAGGGCGAACAGGTACCACCAGCTCCAGCTGAACCACTTCTTGGCGTGCGCGGGCATCGCCGAACCGCTCGGCTGGTTCTGCCCCGACACCTGCAGACCCGACAGCAGCGGAGCCAGGTTGGCCGGGTCCGTGGAGAAGGTGTTCTTCGCGCGGTTCCACGAGATCTTGCCGCCGGTGAACTTCTGCGAGATCACGTCGCCGTCGACGGTCTGATCGCCGACCGGCGCGCCCAGCTTTCCGGTGGCACCACGCAGCTTGTCCCAGGCTGCCTTCATGGCGCCCCGCACGACGAAGGCACCATGGTCGGAAGTCCAGAAGATGACCGGCTTGTCGGCCCCGGAGAAGGAGGCGATTCGGCTGTTGGGGCTGATGCCGCCGTCGGACTCGTTAGCGGTGGGGAAACCCAGGTCGCTGCTGACCGGACCACCGACCGATTCGTACTTCGCCAGGATGTCGCTTTCCAGCGCGCTCGCACCGGTCGCCGGGCTGAAGAACACCTTGCCCCCGGCGAAGTTCTGGACGATGCCGTCACCGCCGATGGGATTCGGCCCGCCCTGCTTGGCGCCCAGCGGACCATTGACGCCGCCGGCCGCGCGCCAGGCCATGTTGATGGCCGCGGTGGGATCGATCGCTACCTGTAGGCCCTTGAGCTGCTCGGCCAAATTCGCTGGCTCAGTGGTGAATTCCTTGGTTTTGCGATTCCAGGAGATCTGGCCGCCGCTGAACTTCTGCGAGGACACCTCGCCGTCGTAGGTCTCATCGGAGACCGGGGCGCCCAGGACACCGCCGGAGCTGCCGAGCTTGTCCCAGGCGGCGTTGAGGGCGCCGCGCACGACGAACGCGCCGTGATCGGGCGTCCAATAGATCACCGGCTTGTCGCTGGCCGAAAACGTCGCCACCCGACTGTCCGGGCCCGCCAGACCGGGCACCTCGTTGATGGTCGGAAAGCCCAGATCGCCGGCGGCCGCGCCGCCCAGCATGTCGTATTTCTCCAGGATCGGGCCGTAGATGAATTTCGCCCCGGTGGCCGTGGTGAAGAAGAATTTGCCGCCGTCGAAGTCGCACGCGAAGCCGTCGGCAACCGGGTAGACGTCACCCTTACGGGGTCCGAGCGGAGAGGTGTCGCCGCCCGCCTTCGTCCACTCGGCCATGATGGCGGCTTCGGCGTCACCGATCGGAGACGCTGAAACGGTAGGTGCCAACAGGACGATGGCCAACGCTGTGGTCGCCACGCTGATGAGCGCCCGACCAGCGAGCCTGCGCACGTGACCTCTCTTCCCGTTCACCAAGCCTCCCAGCCGACGGATATGCCCTTTTGCATGGCCATGCCCGTACCCTGCGGCCCCGCGCGCGGTTGGTGCCCCAAACGCGGGTGACGAACCCCACCGAGTTCGTATTATCGCCGGGCTCGCATAACTTTGCTCCAGCGAACAAGAAATACGAAGGCAATTCGCGAATATTACGAAAACGGAGACCACTCCGATGTCGAAATGATGCGGTACGACGATCATGTCGCGACCGATCCTGCCTCAGGACACGCCGGGGGCGGGCGATGACGTGCTCCGTGCAGCCGATGGACATGCGCCGACCGTACGCGAGGCGCCGGCTATCCACTCGAGCAAAGGAGCTATTCATGGGCATCGACTATTTTGCCGTAAACCCAAGCAATGACAGCGTAAGCCGACTATTTGTGCGTGGTTCGTGTCACCATCCGCACGGGTACCGCGCGTCTGCCGACGATTCGTTGTTGCGTGACAGCAAGATTGGTCCACCGACGCCGACGTTAGCCGATATGCGTCCTGATCACGCGGCTAGACCCCGAGGCTGCGCCCGACGATCTCCTTCATGATCTCGGTTGTGCCGCCATAGATCGTCTGCACCCGGGCATCGAGATAGGAACGAGCAACCGAGTATTCGCGCATGTAGCCGTAGCCGCCGTGCAGCTGCAGACACCGATCGATCAGATGCACCTGCTTTTCGGTGGAGTACCACTTGGCCATCGCGGCCTGCTCTGCCGTCAGCTTCTTGTCCAGGTGCAGCCGCAGGAACTCGTCGACCATGATGCGCACCACGGTGGCCTCGGTCGCCAGCTCGGCCAGCACGAAGCGGCTGTTCTGGAAACTGCCGATCGGTTTGCCAAAGGCCTTGCGCTCCTTGGTGTATTGCAGCGTCTGCTCGAGCACCTGCTCCATCGCCGCGGCGGCCATGACCGCGATGTTGATCCGCTCCTGCGGCAAGTTCTGCATCAAATAGATGAAGCCCTTGCCCTCTTCACCGAGCAGGTTTTCGACGGGAACCTTGACGTCGGTGAACGACAGCTCCGCCGTGTCCTGCGCGTCGAGACCGATCTTGTCCAGATGGCGGCCCCGCTCAAAGCCTTCCATGCCGCGCTCGACGGCGAGCAGCGAAAAGCCTTGTGAGCCCTTGTCCGGATCAGTCTGCGCGACGACGATCACCAGGTCGGAGTTGATTCCGTTGGTGATGAACGTCTTTGCGCCGTTGAGCACGTAGTGATCGCCCTGCTTGACCGCGCGGGTCTTGATGCCCTGCAGGTCGCTGCCCGTTCCCGGCTCGGTCATCGCGATCGCGGTGATCATTTCGCCGGTGCAGAACTTCGGCAACCAGCGTTGCTTCTGCTCTTCGTTGGTCAGCTCCAGCAAATACGGCGCGATGATGTCGTTGTGCAGTCCGAAGCCGATTCCGCTGTATCGCCCGGCGGTCGTCTCCTCGGTGATGATCGTGTTGTACCGGAAGTCGGGATTGCCGCCGCCGCCGTACTCTTCGGGCACCGCCATGCCCAGGAATCCCTGCTTGCCGGCCTCGAGCCAGACGCCGCGGTCGACAATTTTCGCCTTCTCCCACTCGTCGTGGTAGGGCGCCACATGGCGCTCGAGGAAGGCCCGGTAGGACTCGCGGAACAGATCGTGTTCGGGTTCAAACAGTGTGCGCTGGTACTTGATTGCACTGCCCATGGATAACCTCCGGCCGCCGGGAACTCTGCCGCCCAAGATATACCAACCAGACGGTTGGTCGGCAGGCGCCCGGGTCTACCCCTGGGGAGTCGAGCCGTTGGCCGTGGCGAATTGCCGCAGGCTCGCGGCCAGGGCCACCGGAACCCGGGCCTTGATCCGCGTGCCAACGGAGTCGTGCTCTTCTTCCTGGACGCGGCCGTCGGCGTGCACGCGGGCCACCAGGTCGCCGCGGTCGTAGGGAATCACCACGTCGACGGCGGCGTCGGTGGGAGCGGCCAGTTCGGCCATCCGCCGGCGCAGCTCGTCGATGCCCTCGCCGGTACGCGCGGAGACGAACACCGCGCCGGGCAGCCCGTGCCGCAGCTTGGCCAGCATCAGGTCGCTCGCGGCGTCGATCTTGTTCACCACCAACAACTCCGGCGGCGGCTCCCCCTGGTGGTCTGAGACCACTTCGGAGACCACCTGGCGCACCGCATTGATCTGGGCGACCGGGTTGACGTCGGAGCCATCCACGACGTGCACCAGCAGATCGGCGTCGACGACCTCCTCCAGCGTCGAACGGAAGGCCTCAACCAGCTGGGTGGGCAGGTGCCGCACAAACCCGACGGTATCGGTGAGCACGAGCGGACGGCCGTCGGGGAACTCGGCACGCCGGGTGGTGGGCTCCAGGGTGGCGAACAGTGCGTCCTGCACCAGCACGCCGGCCCCGGTGAGCGCGTTGAGGAGGCTGGACTTGCCGGCGTTGGTGTAGCCGACGATCGCGACGGACGGCATATCGCTGTGCACGCGGCGACTGCGTTGGGTGTCGCGGGCCTGCTTCATGTCCTTGATCTCGCGGCGCAGCTTGGACATTCGCTCGCGGATGCGGCGCCGGTCGGTCTCGATCTTGGTCTCACCGGGACCACGCAGTCCCACCCCGCCGCCGCTGCCGCCGGCGCGGCCACCGGCCTGCCGCGACATCGACTCACCCCAGCCGCGCAGTCGCGGCAGCATGTACTCCATCTGCGCCAGCGACACCTGGGCCTTACCTTCGCGGCTGGTGGCGTGCTGCGCGAAGATGTCGAGGATCAGCGCGGTGCGATCGATGACCTTGACCTTGACGGCCTTTTCCAGGGCGGTCAGCTGCGCCGGGGACAGTTCACCGTCGCAGATCACGGTGTCGGCGCCGGTGGCCACGACCACGTCGCGCAACTCCTGGGCCTTACCCGAGCCGATGTAGGTCGACGGGTCGGGCTTGTCGCGGCGCTGAATCAGCCCCTCGAGCACCTGCGAGCCGGCGGTTTCGGCCAGCGCCGCCAACTCGGCCAGGCTCGCCTGGTTGTCGGCCGCGCTGCCCTCGGTCCACACGCCCACCAGCACGACGCGTTCCAGCCGCAGCTGTCGGTATTCGACCTCGGAGATGTCGGCGAGTTCGGTCGACAGCCCGGCAACGCGACGCAGTGCCGATCGGTCTTCGAGGGCGAGTTCACCGACACTGGGCTCGGACGCGGGATGGCCGGCCGGCTGTTCGGGGTACGGCAGTTCAGGATGTGTCATAGGCAATTAGCAATAGTGCACGCCAAATCCGTGGCGTGCATCCGAATTATTGGGCGTTCCACCAGTCCTCGCTCACTAGGCCGCGGGCCAGCAGCACCGACGGCCCGCGCAGGAAACTGGTGGCATCGGTGATGGTGACGTCGACGTCACCCCCGGGCACCCGAACGGTCAGCGTGCCGGTGTCGGCCCCGGCGTCGGCGAGGGCAGCAACCGCGGCCGCGACGGTTCCGGTTCCGCAGGAACGGGTTTCACCGACCCCGCGCTCATGGACCCGCATCCGCACCACGCCACCGACCGCCGCGGTGAGTACTTCGACGTTGACGCCGTCGGGGAACTGCGCCCGGTCGAACTGCACCGGCGCGGCGACATCAAGCGCGGCGAGCTCATCGCCACTGAGCTGCGGGTCGACGCACGCCAGGTGCGGATTGCCGACGTCGATCGCCAACCCCCGCAGGCGCCGGCCGCCGACGACAGCCTCCCCCGCGCCCATCCGGTTGGCCTTGCCCATGTCGACGGTGACGTCGGCGTTGGTGGCGTCGGCGTGGTGCATGGTGACCATCCGCGGCCCCGCCAGCGATCCGACGACGAACTCGTCGCGGGTCTCCAGGCCGCTGGCACGCAGGTAGTGGGCGAACACCCGCACTCCGTTGCCGCACATCTGCGCGGTCGACCCGTCGGCGTTGCGATAGTCCATGTACCAGTCGTCCGCGCCGACACCGTCGGGCAGCCGATCCAGCACGCCGACTTCCAGGGCGGCGCCCGCGGTGGTGATCCGCAGCACACCGTCGGCGCCCAGCCCGCGGCGGCGGTCGCACAGCGCGGCCACCCCGGCCGGGGTGAGCGACAGCTCGGCGTCCAGGTCGGGCAGCAGCACGAAGTCGTTCTGGGTGCCATGGCCCTTCGCGAAGATCACCTGTTCAGGGTACGTGCCGCCACGCCCGCAAGGTGTCGGCGACGACGCGGGCGCGGTCGGACTCGGTCGCGGCGCCCACGTCGACCCAGTGCACGCGGTGATCACGGCGAAACCACGATCGTTGCCTTCGCACGTAGCGGCGGGTGCCCACGAACGTCAGCTCCTGCGCGCCGCGCAACGCCGCGGGGTCGTCGGCATCGAGCGCGGCAAGGACCTGCGCGTAACCCAGCGCGCGTGACGCGGTGACGCCGTCGCGCAGGCCTTCGAGCAGCAGCGCACGCACCTCCTCGACCAGGCCCTGGGCGAACATAGTGTCGGTGCGTCGTGCCAATCTCTCGTCGAGAATCGTTGTGTCACAATCCAATCCGATGATAGCGCTGCCCCAGCGGGGTGCGCCGATACGGGGCGCGGACGCCGCGTACGGCCGGCCGGTGAGCTCGACAACCTCGAGCGCGCGCACCGTGCGGCGGCCATCGGTGGGCAGGATCGCCGCGGCGGCGGCCGGGTCGCGGCGGGCCAGCTCGGCGTGCAGCACGCCGACGCCGACCTCGGCGAGCCGTTGTTCCCAGCGGGCCCGCACCGCGGGGTCGGTGGCGGGAAACGTCCAGTCGTCCAGCAGCGACTGGACGTAGAGCATCGAACCGCCGACGATGACCGGCACCGCGCCGCGGGCCGCGATCGCCTCGATATCCGCGGCGGCGGCTCGCTGATAGCGGGCGACGGTCGCGGTCTGGGTGACGTTCAGGACGTCGAGCTGGTGATGCGGGATGCCGCGACGTTCGTCGACGGGCAGCTTGGCGGTCCCGATGTCCATGCCGCGGTAGAACTGCATGGCGTCGGCGTTGACGATCTCGGCGCTCACCTCGCCGCTGAGTTGCTCGACGACGTCGAGGGCCAGCTGCGACTTGCCGGTCCCGGTGGGGCCGATGATCGCCAGTGGTCTCATGGCTGCCAGGCTCCGGCGAAGTAGCCCACACCGTAGGGCGCTCCCCGGTACAGCTCCTTGGCCGAACGTGGCCCCGGCTCGGTCAGGCCGGCCAGCACCTGGAATGCGACCCGCCCCAGGATCTGTTCCGGCAGCCCGGCCAGCGCGGCGATGTCACCGCTGGCCAACGCGTCGTCCAGGGCCCGCTGGGCATCGGGGCTCGCGGGGTCGAAGGCGCCGGGCGCACCCGCGGTCAGGGTGTTCGCGCCGTCGGCGACGACCAGCACGCCGAGCGGATCGGACGCACGGTCGATCTCAGCCCGCAGCCGCCGGCCCATCTCCAGCGCGGTGTCGACGTGGTGATCGCCGCGATAGACGCGGACCCGCGCGTCGGCCTCGGGACGGACCTGGCCACGCAGCCAGCCCGCAATCAACGCGCAGAGCGGGAGGTCGGCCACCGCATCGGCCGGGCCGGCGGCCCGCGCCGACAGGCGGACGCGCACATCGGCGCCGTAGCCGCCAAAGCTGCCGATCCCGTCGGGGCCCAGCACCTCATCGGCGTCGGCCGTGCCGATCACGACCCACCGCGGCGGCAACAGCGCGGCCCCCGCCAGCACCGCCGTGGCCAGGTCGGCCAATTCGGCGGCCGCCGCGCCGGCCAGCTCGGGAACAAGCAGCGGCGTGGAGGGAACGATCGCGATGGCGCTCAGCACGACATCAAACTAATCGACGCCCAGGACACCGACCGTCAGCTGCGGCACTCCGCCTCGGCCAGGCGCACCTCGCCCGATCGGCGCAGCGCTTTTTTCGCCAGCTTCTCCGCGAAGCTGCTCGACATGGTCGCCGCCTCACCGCGGGCCAAGGCCACGGTCGCGACCGCCACCACCACGACGCCGATGGCGAGCACCAACTCGGCGGTCCCGTTGCAGTCGAGGTATTCACCGAGCACGGCCATGCCGAGGATCGACCCAACGACCGGCTTGGCCACCACGGACGTCGGCAGCGAGGCGGTCAGCGAGCCGGCCCGGAAGGACGACTGCTGGAAGATCATCCCCGCGAGGGCAGCCGCTATCCACGCGTAGAACTCGGGCGCGGTCAACAGCGCACCGACGCCGTCTCCGACGATCACCACCACGGCCTTGGTCAGGACCGCGAACAGCGCCAACGACGAACCGGCGACGATGGCCAGCAGTACCGCGGCCACCGAGCCGGGCCACTTGCGCGCACCCCACACGCAGAACACCAGCGCCGGGCCCATCACCAGGGCGACCACCAACCAGGTTTGCACCGAGCCGCGCGAGGCGCCGGGATCCGGATCGCCGACGACGACCACCACCGCCAACGCGGCGGCCAGCAGCAGCGCCCAGGTCCATTCCCAGCGGGTGACCGACCGCCGGGTCATGCGCGCGTAGATCGGCAGCGCGAACAACAACGCCGTCACCTGCAATGACGTGACCAGCATGACGGAGCCCAGCGTCAAGGCCGCGGCCTGCAGGGCGTAGTTCGCGATGGCTCCGCCGGCCCCCAGCCACCACTTGGCGTCGCGCACCGACATCCGGAAGAGCTCGAGGTGGCCCACCGGCTTGTCGGTGATCTCCTGTGCTGAACGCTGACGGACGACATTCCCCAGTGCCGACGCGAACGCGGCGAGCAGGGCGAGAAGAACCGCGATATCCGTCTTCTCCATCTGCGACCTCCTCCCCGGCACGCGGCCACCTGGGCCATCATTGGCGACGGGTATTCACTACCCGTTTCGGAGCCGTTTCCGTTGTGTGAGCGTTCAAATTGCCCGCGCCACTGCGGAAGAAACGGTCCTGCGCAATAAGTAGTTCACGAACCTATGTAGAGCCTGTGGCAAGGCTGTGGCCGGCTGGTGACGCCCGATAGGACCGACGAACTCGCTCCCATGGTGTCACAGCCCGGCGACCACGCCCCGCCCCGGCTTGCGCGGCGACGAGGATCCCGGTCGCGCAACCGCGGGCTAAATCCGCCGCCGCGCGGGCCCCACCCCTGACTATCTTGACGCGCCCCCTCCAGCCCCACAAGTACCAGCAACACCAATTGTCACTACCACGGTACCGGGTGCCGCGTGCCCGCCCTACGGCCCCGGCAACGGTGGAATCGAACCGTTACCCGCGTCCTACACCGGTCACTCGACGCCAGCACCAGCGTTTGCTGATCGTGACGCACCACGCCGAACTCAACGCGGGCACCGCGACGGATGTGCACCTCGTTGCAGGTGCGGTTTCTCTCCGAAGTCGAGCGCGGTTCACGGTAAAAATGCTGGGTGCACCCGCTGTTTCACAGGAGCTGTCAAGGCGGTGACGATCAGGTTGCGGCATACGGTCCGCCAAGCTGCTTGAATACTGGTGGAATCGGTGACGGAGCAGCTGTCGAGCGCAGCACGTCTCCCGACCGTAGAGGTGCCGCTACGCGCGGCAGGTGCGCGGGACAGCGAGCGCGCGAAAGGGTGCAAGAGATGGTGACGAGCGCATGACCGATGACGAGCCCCGCTCCAGCGACGCGCCCAAACCGGCACCCCGTCCCGGGCCGCGACCGGGTCCCCGCCCTGGGCCGACACCGCGACCCAGCGCCCACCCGGTGGTGTTGCCACCGGCCGGCAATCCACATCAGTACGGACGCGTCGACGACGACGGGACGGTCTGGTTGGTCAGCTCGGCCGGCGAACGCATCATCGGTTCCTGGCAGGCCGGCGACCGTGAGGCCGCATTCGCCCACTTCGGCAGGCGATTCGAGGACCTGAGCACCGAAGTCACGCTGATGGAGGAACGGCTGGCCTCCGGAAGCGGCGATGCCCGCAAGATCAAGGCCAACGCGGCCGCGCTGGCCCAGACGTTGCCGACGGCCTCGGTGCTGGGCGACGTCGACGCGCTCGCCGGCCGGCTGACCGTCCTGGTGGAGCACGCCGAAGCCTCGGTCGCCGCCGAACGCGCCCGCCGCGACGAGCATCGAGCCGCGCAGACCGCCCGCAAGGAGGCGCTGGCCGCCGAGGCCGAGGATCTGGCCGCCAACTCGACGCACTGGAAGGTCGCCGGGGACCGGATGCGCGAGATTCTCGATGAGTGGAAGACGATCACCGGACTGGATCGCAAGGTCGACGACGCGCTGTGGAAGCGCTATTCGGCCGCGCGCGAAGCGTTCAACCGGAGGCGGGGTTCGCACTTCGCTGAGTTGGACCGCGAGCGCGCGGGCGTGCGGCAGTCCAAGGAGCGACTGTGCGAGCGAGCCGAGGAGCTGTCCGATTCGACGGACTGGGCCGCGACGAGCGCCGAATTCCGCAATTTGCTGACCGAGTGGAAATCGGTGGGGCGCGCGACCCGTGAGGTCGACGACGCGCTGTGGAAGCGCTTCAAGGCTGCCCAGGATGCCTTCTTCTCCGCCCGTAATGCCGTGACAGCGGAGAAGGATCAGGAGTTGCGGGCCAACGCCACCGCCAAGGAGGCGCTGCTGGCCGAGGCCGAGAAGATCGACACCAGCAACCACGAAGCGGCCCGGGCGGCATTGCGGTCGATCGCCGACAAATGGGACGCGATCGGCAAGGTGCCCCGGGAACGGTCAGCCGACCTGGAGCGGCGGCTGCGTGCCGTCGAGAAGAAGGTGCGCGACGCCGGCGAATCGAATTGGTCTGACCCCGAAGCGCAGGCACGCGCCGAGCAGTTCGCCACCCGCGCCGAGCATTACGAGCAGCAGGCCCGCAAGGCGGCCGCGGCCGGCCGAACCAAGGAAGCCGAAGAGGCGCAAGCCAACGCCGAACAATGGCGGCAGTGGGCGCAAGCGGCCGCCGAGGCGCTGACCCGTAGGTCCTAGCGACCCGCCGCCTGGTCCGGCGGCGGCGCCTGGACGTCGGGACCATCGGGGATGTCCGGGTCACCCAGGCTCTCCAGCAGCGTCCTGGACTGTTGCTCGGCGCTGACCCGGCGCCGCTGCTCCTCGGCCGCGAGTTGCACGATCGTGCGCGACCACACCACGCGGGCCCAGTGGAACGTCAAGAGGATCACCGTGATCCACGCGACCCACAGCCCGATCCCCGGGCCGGGATGACCGGCCGCCGCGGTCTGGCGCGACCACACCGCCAACAACCCGGTCGCGCTGGCTATCGACGAGCCCGCCAGCGCGATCCAGGCCAGCGCCCAGCGCCGGGTCAGTAGTGCCAGCATCGAGAACCCGACACCGAAAACCAGTGTGAACCAGAGGAATACCTTCGACGGCAGCGACAACGCGGCCGCACCGGCGCCGTGGCTGCTGAACAATACATCCCAGCCGCGGACCTGGCCGGTATGCGGCAAGATGAACGATCCGAGCAGCACGAACACCAGGATGGCGACGATCAATGCCCTTGGGCCGGGGTCGATTTCGCGTGCAACGCGGCGTTCGGCGGCCTCGATCTCGGAGCGCAGCGCATCAAGATCCGGATGTTCGTTCGTCATCGGGTACATCCCTGGGTTTCGACTGTTTGAATTGCCGGCCCAATGCCGGGCATGCCCAAACCGACACCGCCGGCGCGCCGTCCGGCGGCGTGCCCGTCACCGGCCCGGGTGCGGCGGTGGGTCAGGATGCCGGCGTCGGCGATCAGGTGGTGCGGGGCGGCCCCGGTGACCACGGTGGTGATGATGTCTCCGGGGCGCACCGGGGTGTCGGCGGTGAAGTGCACCAGCCGGCCGTCACGGGCGCGCCCGGTCATGCGAGCGGTGCGCGCGTCCTTGCGGCCCTCGCCGGTCGCGACCAGCAATTCGACCTGCCGGCCGACCAGTTCGCGGTTGCCCTCCAGCGAAATTTGCTCCTGCAATTCGACCAGCCGCATATAGCGTTCCTGCACAACGTCTTTCGGCAGCTGTCCGTCGAGTTCGGCGGCCGGGGTTCCGGGCCGCTTCGAGTACTGGAAGGTGAACGCGGCCGCAAACCGGGCCTGGCGCACCACGTCGAGGGTGGCCGCGAAGTCCTCCTCGGTTTCGCCGGGGAATCCGACGATCAGGTCGGTGGTGATGGCCGCGTGCGGCATCGCCGTGCGCACGCGGTCGATGATGCCGAGGTAGCGTTGCGCGCGATACGAGCGCCGCATCGCCCGCAGCACCCGGTCCGACCCCGACTGCAACGGCATATGCAGGGCCGGGCACACGTTGGGCGTCTGAGCCATCGCATCGATGACGTCGTCGGTGAACTCTGCCGGGTGCGGGGAGGTGAACCGCACGCGTTCCAGTCCGTCGATGTCCCCGCAGGCGCGCAGCAGCTCGGCGAAGGCGCCGCGGTTGCGGGACACAGCGGGATCGGCGAACGAGACACCGTATGCGTTGACGTTCTGCCCGAGCAGCGTGACTTCCAGGACGCCGTCGGCCACCAACGATCGCACTTCGGCGAGAATGTCGGCCGGGCTGCGGTCGACCTCCTTGCCGCGCAGCGACGGGACGATGCAGAACGTGCAGCTGTTGTTGCAGCCGACAGAGATGGAAACCCAAGCAGCATAGGCGGATTCGCGGGCGCTCGGCAGCGACGATGGAAATTCCTGCAGCGCCTCGACGATCTCCACCTGGGCGACCTTGTTGTGCCGGGCCCGCTCCAGCAGGGTGGGCAGCGACCCGATGTTGTGCGTGCCGAAGACCACATCGACCCAGGGCGCCTTGCGCAGCAGGGAGTCTCGGTCTTTCTGGGCCAGGCAACCACCGACGGCGATCTGGAAGTCGGGGTTGTCGCGTTTGCGCGGGGCCAGGTGGCTGATGTTTCCGTACAGCTTGTTGTCGGCGTTTTCGCGCACCGCGCAGGTGTTGAAGACCACCACATCGGCGTCGGCGCCCTCGTCGGCGCGTTGGTAACCGGCGGCCTCGAGCAGACCCGCCAACCGCTCGGAGTCGTGGACGTTCATCTGGCAGCCGTAGGTGCGAACCTGATAGGTGCGCCCCGACCCCGTCGCGGGCCCGGCCAGGCTCGCGGCGTCCGGTGCCACGGTCGAAGTCACGGGGCCATGGTACGGCGACCGGGGCCTACCCCATGAACCCCCAGCTAGACGCGGCGGCGTTCGCGCTGGCAGCCCTACCCGGATGCGGCTTCGCCCAGGCCCGCGGCCAGGTCTGCGCCGGTGACGCCGCGGAACCACTGCCCGAGCAGTTCCGCGTTGAGTTGGGGTTGGATTCCGGAGGTTCCGGCCAGGCCCGGTGAGCCGGCCACTCCGGGTACAGCGGCTATTCCAGCGCTTGATGTCCCCGCGGTCACCGGCGCCACCGGGGTCACGGCTGCGGGGGCGACGTTGATGCTGCTTTGCGCTGCGACAGTGAGGACGCCGGTGCTTGGGCTCCAGGTGAACGCGTTGGCGGCGCCCGTGACGTCAACGGCGCTCTGCGAGACGGTCAACGACGCCACCGTAGTGCCGTTGTTCAGCACATACACCGAGCCGCTCTCGACGGTGAAGCTCATGGCTCCGGTCGTCGAATATGACGGAAAGAAGAAACCGCCGGGGTCAAGGGTGATGGTGTCGCCCACGATGCTGCCGCCGCCCACGTTCGAGGTGCCCCCCTGGATGACGTGAATGACGGCACCGTTGTTCGAGGCAAAACCTCGCGGAAATCCGCGTACGACCTGAGCGCTGACGCCGGGATTGAAGGTGACCCGCGCGTTGCCCGGCTGAAGGTTGATGATGTTGCCGGGTTGCAGGGTGGGGTCCGCGAGTCGCGCGAGGTCACTCGATGCGTTCGACTTGGTGGTCTGAGGTGGCTCGCCAAAGGAGGCCAGTGTGCTCGCCGACTCCGAATCGCCGGCGTAGGCATACATCGCGGTGGCGTCTTGGACCCACATCTCCATGTACTGGACTTCGGTGACCGCGATCGCGGGGGTGTTCTGCCCGAAGAAGTTAGTCGCCACCAAGACCGCCAGCTGTGCCCGGTTAGCCTCGATCACCGGCGGGGGCACGGTCAACGCGAAGGCTGTTTCGTAGGCAGCGACCGCGTCATACGCCTGGGCGGCGGTTTGCCCGGCGTACGACGCACTGGCATGCAACCACTGCACGTAGGGGCCGGCCGCGGCCGTCATCAGCATCGATGACGGGCCGAGCCATGCCTGGCCGGTCAGCGCCGCAAGCTCTGAGGCATACCCGCCGGCGGTGGACTCCAGCGCGGCCGCCACCGCGTCCCAACCGGCGGCGGCCGCCAACATCGGTCCCGCCCCAGGTCCTGAATACATCAGCCCGGAGTTGAGCTCCGGCGGCATTAACGCAAAGTCCATCGCCGTGTGTCCTCCGCTTTTCAGCTACCTGCGCCGCATCAGCCGGGGTGAACATGCGATGCCCCGGCTATCTGAGCCCCCACCCGTGAGGCCTCAGCTAGCTAAACGGGCGTGGCTGAACTCCCCGTGACAGCACGCCGAAGCACTCACGAAGCTAAGCGGTCGACGAAAAAGACGCGGGCGTCAATATTTCGCGGACGTGTCGAATGCCGGTCCAGCCGAACCTGAGAATTAATCGACTAGACCCGGCGGCGTTCCCGTTCGGCGTTCAGCTCGGCGAGGACAACCTCGCAGGCCAGGTTCTGGCCATAGCCACGGCGAGCCAGCATGCCCACCAGCCGGCGGGTGATCCGCGCGTCGTCCCCGCTCAGCGTTTCCCGCCGCAGCTTGGCCCGCACCAATTCTTCGGCCCGGCTTCGCTCGGCACCGGCGTCGATCGTGGCCAGTGCGGTATTGATGACCTCTTTGTCGACTCCCTTGGTGTGCAGCTCGGCGGCCAACGCGCGCCTGCTTTTCCCCGCGTGCGCGTGCCGGGACCGCACCCACTGCTCGGCGAAGTCCCGGTCGTCCACCAGCCCGACAGCGGCCAGCCGGTCGAGCACCCGAGCACTGACGTCGTCGGGGTATCCACGTTTGGCGAGCTGGCCGGACAACTCGGCCCGGGTGCGCGACCTCGCGGTGAGCAGGCGCAGGCACAGCGCCCGCGCCTGCTCCTCGCGGGCAGGCTCAGAAATCGACGGGGGCGGGGAGGACGTCGTCATCGGTCAGTACCGCGCCAATGCCCAACTTTTCCTTGATCTTCTTCTCGATCTCGTTGGCGATATCGGCGTTCTCCACCAGGAAGTTGCGGACGTTCTCCTTGCCCTGGCCGAGCTGCTCGCCCTCATAGGTGAACCAGGAACCGGACTTGCGGATGAAGCCCTGATCCACACCCATGTCGATCAGCGACCCCTCCCTGCTGATGCCGCGGCCGTAGAGGATGTCGAACTCGGCCTGCTTGAACGGCGGCGACACCTTGTTCTTGACGACCTTGACCCGGGTGCGGTTACCGACCGCATCGGTGCCGTCCTTGAGTGTCTCGATCCGGCGCACATCCAGGCGCACCGACGCGTAGAACTTCAAAGCCTTTCCACCCGTGGTGGTTTCGGGGCTGCCGAACATCACCCCGATCTTCTCGCGGAGCTGGTTGATGAAGATCGCGGTGGTCCCCGAATTGTTCAGTGCGCCAGTCATTTTCCGCAGTGCCTGGCTCATCAGCCGGGCTTGTAGCCCGACGTGGCTGTCACCCATCTCGCCCTCGAGTTCCGCGCGCGGCACCAATGCGGCCACCGAGTCGATGACCAGAATGTCCAGGGCGCCGGAGCGGATCAGCATGTCGGCGATCTCGAGGGCCTGCTCACCGGTGTCGGGCTGGCTGACCAGCAAGGAATCGGTGTCGACGCCGAGTTTCCTGGCGTAATCCGGGTCCAGGGCGTGCTCGGCGTCGATGAACGCCGCAACACCCCCGGCAGCCTGGGCATTGGCCACCGCGTGCAGGGCGACGGTCGTCTTACCCGAGGATTCCGGGCCGTAGATCTCCACGACCCGGCCGCGTGGCAGGCCGCCGATGCCCAGGGCCACGTCCAATGCGATGGATCCGGTCGGAATGACCGAGATCGGCTGACGCTGCTCGTCGCCGAGACGCATCACCGAGCCTTTGCCGTAGCTCTTCTCGATCTGGGCCATCGCCAGTTCGAGAGCCTTCTCACGGTCGGGCGCTTGCGCCATGGTGCTCTCCTATAGTCGGTGTTCTTCTGACCGGTATCGGTCGGTTGGCCGTGACACTAGAGATGGCCACCGACAAGTCGTCGCCTTCTTCGAGTGATCCCCACAGTAGACGAACACCTGTTCGATTCAAGTTCGACACGCCGGACCGGCTGCGTGTGGCAATATCGGCTACCGACAGTGCGCCGACGGGCCTGCATGAAGAGGAAACCGGTGCGAATCCGGTGCGGTCCCGCCACTGTGATCGGGCACGTTGCGACCCGAGAGCCAGATACTCTCCGCCGGCGCTTCCTCACTAGACGCTGGGGCGGATCTCCCCAGAGAGGCTGGTTGCGCACGCATGGATATCTCCGGTGAGCTTGCCGAAATATCTTCCTATAAAGGGTTTTTCGCACTGACTGTGGGCGGCGGGGCGACAGGATGGCACCCGATCCGTCAGGACTACGCCGATGGCTTTGCGGGTTTGATCGACACCACGGCTCAGCGCTACCACACGACGGACCTGCGGATCGGCGCCTCCCTGGTCCATCTCGGCCACGCCACCCGGTTGTGGTCACCGGCGCTGGCCTGCGCGTTGGCCCACGGCGTCGTCCCGGACCTGCAACACCTGGAACGTGCCGACGACGGGGCGCAGCTGCGCCTGCCCGAGCCCGTCGGAGAGCCGGTCGCGGACAGTGCGGCCGAGTTGTATCGCCTTGTGGTGCAACACCATATGCAGCCGTTTGCGGCCGGCCTGCGGGTAAAACTGGCGCCCGCCCTGGTGGCGGGCAACATCGCGTCCGCACTCGTCGGCGCATCGCGGGCGCTGCTCGCGGCCCGACCGGACCTGCGGGCACGGATCGTCGAGATCACCGCGTCCCTGCTCGACACCGGCGTGCTGTCCGGATCCGGCATCATCACCGGCTCACACCTGAGCTTCAAGCGCGACAGCTGCTGCCTGTTCTATCGCCTGCCCGGGCGATCGGTCTGCGGTGACTGCGTGTTTCGCCAGGCACCGCGCTCGACCCGGCGTTGAGTGAGCGGCCAAAGCGTCGAGTGTGCGGCCCCGGCGCTGAGCGTGCGCGCCCACGGCGCGGTTTCGGCCGATTCACCGCCCTGGCCGCACCCGCAAATCCGCCAGCGCACCCGCAAAGCCTCCAGCGCACACTCGACGGGAAGCTGGCGAGCTAAAAGCTCACCATTGCTCGCGGGGCACGTCGAAGTCGACGCACAACGCCCGCCAGACGTCGCGGGGTTCGATGCCGTCCTCGATCGCCTGGGCGGCGGTGCGGCCGTCAAAACCCGGCAGCACGTGATCTACCAGTACCGATGCGCCGTAGGCAGCACCGAATCGCAGCACCACCCGCTCGTTGAACTCCGTCAGCCGCACGCCAGCCAACATACCGAGCCCGGCTATTTCGCGAGCGCCAGCGCTTGGTGGCACACCCGAACCGGGTCGGCGACGCGGTGGATACCGGACGCGGCGGTGCGTGCGGCATCGCGGTAGCTCGGCGTGGACAACACCTCGTTGACCGCGTCGGCCAGCGCATCGGCGGTCAGCGGCCGAATCAGCCGCGCGCTCCCCTGCCGCTGCACCCGGTTGGCGATCTCCCACTGATCCCCGCCGCCGGGAACCACCACCAGCGGTACCCCGGCCAGCAGCGTCTTGGCGACCATGCCGTGGCCGCCGCCGCAGATCACGACGTCGGCATGACAGAGCAACTCGTCCTGACGGCCCAGCCCGACAACCGCCCACGGTGGCACCGTCAGATCCGGTCCGTTCAACCGCGACACCAGCAGGCGCGAACCCGCCGGCAACGTCTCCCCCGGCGTCAGGCACCCCAGCGCGACTTCGGCAAGACCCTCGGTCCCGATCAAGGCGGTCGACGGCGCGATGACGATCACCGGCCCGGAGTCAGCCGGGACCTCGAGGATGCGATCGGTCGGCTCGAAGTGCAGCGGACCGACGACGACGGCCTCGGCCGGCCAGTCCGGACGGGACACCTCCAGCGCGGGCAGCGTCGCGATCAGCCGTCGCAGCGGACCGGGATCGCGCGCCGGCAGTCCGATCTCGGTGCGCGCCATCTCGCGCTGCTGCAGACCCGCGCGCACCGAGCGCGCCGTCAGCGCCCGCATCGCGGCGTCGCGCAGCCAGCCGCGAATGCCGGTACCCGGCGCCAGCCCGCTGCCGATCGGCGGCAACCCGCGAGACGGCAGGTACAGCGGGTGCGGGTTGAGCTCGATCCAGGGGATCCCGAGCAGCTCGGCGGCCATGCCACCGCCGGCGGTGATGACGTCGGACACCACCAGGTCGGGCGCCAGCTCGCGCAGCGCCGCGACATTGAGCACCGCCATTCGCGCCGCGCGCCGGTGGATTCGGGCCCCGGCGTCGACGTCTTCGTCGGTCGCGGCCAGCCCGTCGAGCGCGAATGCCTCGATGCCGACGTCGCGGGCGGCTTGCAGCCATTCCTCGCCGGTGAACAGGCTCGGCTCATCGCCCGCGTCCCGGAAGCGCTGACACAACGCGATCGCGGGAAACGAGTGCCCGGGATCAGGCCCGGCGACCACGGCGACTCGCACCGCCTTACCCTGCCACAGTGCCTCACGGGGACGCGCCTACGCTGGCACCATGACCGAGCTGACCGGAACAGCCGTCGCGAACACGCGCACGGTCGAGACTTTTCTCAACGCCCTGATGGACGCGGACTTCGACACCGCGGATGCCTCGCTGGACGACAACCTCGTCTACGAAAACGTCGGATTGCCGACAATCCACGGCCGTGCCCGAGCCATGAAGCTGTTCCGCCGAATGGACGGCCGCGCCGGATTCGAGGTGAAGATTCACCGCATTGCCGCCGACGGTGCCGCGGTGCTCACCGAACGCAGCGATGCACTGATCCTGGGCCCGCTACGGCTGCAGTTCTGGGTGTGTGGCGTGTTCGAGGTCCACAACGGACGTATCACGTTGTGGCGGGACTACTTTGACTTCTTCGATATGACCAAGGCGTTGCTGCGTGGGGTGGCCGCGCTGGTGGTGCCGTCGCTGCGAGCGTCGTTCTAGCGTCGCGGTAACCCACCGAGTTCGTCGAACGCCTGGGCCCAGCCGGTCAGGCGGTCGGTAGCCTCGACCAGCTCGGCCCGGTAGCGCTGGTGTGCATCCGCTAGCCCATCACCGTTCGCCGAGGAAACCAATTGCGCTGCGGCGGTGACCATTTCGTTGTACTGCCGGACGCCGGCGCCCAGCTGCGCGGTAAACGCGTTGATACTGGGCACCAGATACGCGCGCGACGACTCCGAGTTGTGCGCCGCGCGCTCCATCGACACCACCTCCGCGGCGGTCGAGGCCATCGCCGCCGAGGTCCTGTTCGCCGCCGCGGTCAAGTCGCTGATCTCGGCCGACGGCAACATCGCGCCTCGCTCGATGACGCCCAACAGTGAGAAGAACCCGCGCTCGGAGGCGCCCAGCGCATACATCGCCGGTCGCGCCGCGGAGCCGGGTGGCGGCAACCGGCGGGCATTGGCGGGCCGGCTGGCCGGCAGCGGCTCGGCCTTCAGCCAGTGGTAGCGAAAGAACAGCAGCGTCGCGGGAATCGTCTCGAGCACCGCGATCCCGCCGGTGATCTGCAGCAGCAATACGAACCAGCCCCACCACGCGAGCACCGCCGTGACCAAGCCCCAGAACACGCTGCCCACGGTGAAGATCCAGGCCCAGCGCAGGGCACGACGGCGGCGGCGCAGCAGCCGCGCTCGCGGGTCGGCGGCGGCGCTGATCTTCTGCGCGACGAAGCCGGTGAGGTCGGCGGCGGTTTCCAGCCCCTGCTGCAGCAGTGCGCGCCAAAGCCCGCGCTGCGTTGCCTTCACCGCCATGTCACACCGGCCGGGCTACTGGCCGAAGGGTTTCTCGGCCACCTGCCCGCCGGCACCCTCGGCCGGCGCGGGGGTGGCCGGCGTGGCTCCGGGAGCCGCTGCGGTTCCACCCGTTGGCAGCGCCTCGCCACGCATCGACGCCCGAATTTGCTCGAGCCGCGAGTGACCCGCCATCTCGACGCTGGCCTGCTGGACCTCGAGCATGCGACCCTGCACCGAATTCTGGGCCAGCTCTGCCGAGCCGATCGCGTTGGCGTAGCGCCGTTCGATCTTGTCGCGCACCTCGTCGAGGCTCGGCGTGTTGCCCGGCGCGGCGATCTCGCTCATCGACCGCAGCGACGCGCTGACCTGCTCCTGCATCTTGGCCTGCTCCAGCTGGCTGAGCAGCTTGGTGCGCTCGGCGATCTTCTGCTGCAACACCATGGCGTTGCGCTCGACCGCCTTCTTGGCCTGTGCCGCCGCGCCCAGGGCCTGGTCATGCAACGTCTTGAGGTCTTCCACGCTCTGCTCGGCGGTGACCAGCTGAGCCGCGAACGCCTCGGCGGCGTTGGTGTACTCGGCGGCCTTGGCGGCATCTCCGCCGGCGGTGGCCTGGTCGGCCAGCGTCAGCGCCTGGCGCACGTTGACTTGCAGCTTCTCGATGTCGGCCAGTTGCCGGTTGAGCCGCATTTCCAGCTGGCGCTGGTTGCCGATCACCTGCGCGGCTTGTTGGGTCAGCGCCTGATGGGTGCGCTGGGCTTCCTCGATGGCCTGCTGAATCTGGATCTTGGGGTCGGCGTGCTCGTCAATTTTCGCGTTGAACAGCGCCATGACGTATTTCCACGCTTTGACGAACGGATTGGCCATGAGTTAGCTCCACCTTCGTTTCTTCGTGCCGGAGGACCCCTGCTGAGCCCTGGCGATCACCCTGCCGCTCAATTTAACGGGTTGGCGCCGTTCGCCCCACCCTCAGGCCACCGCGAGCGACGCGACCTGCGGGATGACGACCTTCGTGGTGGCGTCGATGGTGGACGCACTGGCCTCGGCGCTCTGCGCGGCCGCGGCGCGTTCCTCGTCCGCCATTCGCTCGCCGGCGTCGGTGAGCACCGTCGACAGCGGGACGTCCAGCGCGTCGCAGATGGCGTTCAGCAGCTCGCTGGAGGCCTCCTTGCGGCCACGCTCCACCTCCGAGAGGTAACCGAGGCTCACCCGCGCGGTGTCCGACACCTCGCGCAGCGTCCGGCCCTGGGTCGTTCGGGCCAGGCGCAGCACCTCGCCGATGACCTCGCGCACCAATGGCGACATCCTGCTCTCCTTCGTCCGGCAAAGCTGCTTCATCAGGTCAACGCCGGCAGCTGCCGTCTAGGTTCCCGTCCGCCGCACTTCCTTGACGGTCGACAACACGTAGTCGATCCCGGTGACCACGGTCAGCACGATCGCGGCTCCCATCACCACCGACGCGCCGACCAGGAACGGTCCCGACAGCGGCAGCACGAACAACCCGATCGCCACCGCTTGCACAAAAGTCTTCAGTTTGCCGCCCCAGCTGGCCGGAATGACGCCGCGGCGAATCACGGCCAGCCGCAACAGCGTCACACCGATCTCGCGGGTCAGGATCAGCACGGTCACCCACCAGGGCAGGTCGCCGAGCATCGATAGTCCGACCAGCGCCGACCCGATCAGCATCTTGTCGGCGATCGGATCGACGAACGCCCCGAATTCCGTCGCCATGCCGTAGTTACGGGCCAGCAGGCCGTCCAGCCGGTCGGTGATACACGCCACCGCGAACACCACGAAAGCCACGATCCGCGCGACGGTTTCGTGTCCGCCGCCGGCGAACAAAGCGAGCAGGAAGATCGGAACCAGTACCAGCCGCACCAACGTGAGGACATTGGCCAGGTTGGCGATGCTGACGCGTCCTGCCACCGGTCCTGTCTGCGGCTGCCCCGACACGGCACCAGAATAACGGTTGACCAGCACAGCCGCCCCCGATGTCAATACTGTTACCCGTGACCGAACGTTCTCGGGAGAACCAGCAAGTGGTCGTCCGGCGCGCGCGAACATCCGACGTCCCCACGATCAAGCACCTCGTCGACACCTATGCGGGCAAGATCCTGCTGGAAAAGGCCCTGGTGACGCTGTATGAGGCCGTCCAGGAGTTCTGGGTGGCCGAGCTGGACGGCAAGGTGGTCGGCTGCGGGGCGTTGCACGTGTTCTGGTCGGACCTCGGCGAGATCCGCACCGTCGCGGTCGACCCGGCCGCGACGGGCCATGGTGTCGGCCACGCGATCGTCCAGTGCCTGCTCGACGTCGCGCGCGAGCTGCAGCTGGAACGGATCTTCGTGCTGACCTTCGAAACCGAGTTCTTCGGCAGGCACGGGTTTACCGAGATCGAGGGCACGCCGGTCACCGCGGAGGTGTTCGAGGAGATGTGCCGCTCCTACGACATCGGTGTCGCGGAATTCCTGGACCTGAGCTACGTCAAGCCCAACATCCTCGGCAACACCCGGATGCTGCTGCTGCTCTAACCGGCGTTATTCGTCGCCGTCGCCGCCGTCGGCGTTCGCCCCGCCGCGGATCAGCGCCAGCGTTCCGGCCAGCTCGTCGGGCTTGACCAGTACCTCGCGCGCCTTGGATCCCTCGCTGGGCCCCACGATGCCGCGGGTCTCCATCAGATCCATCAGCCGGCCTGCCTTGGCGAAGCCGACGCGCAGTTTGCGCTGCAGCATCGAAGTGGAGCCGAACTGGCTGGACACCACCAGCTCGACGGCCTGCAGGAAGACGTCCATGTCGTCGCCGATGTCGGGGTCGACGTCGGTGCGCTCCGCGGTGGGCTTGGCGGTGGTGACGCCCTCGGTGTATTCGGGTTCGGCCTGGTCCTTGCAGGCGCTGACGACGGCGTGGATCTCCTCGTCGGTGATGAAGGCCCCCTGCAACCGCAGCGGCTTGTTGGCGCCCATCGGCAGGAACAGGCCGTCACCCATGCCGATCAGCTTCTCGGCGCCCTGCTGGTCCAGGATCACCCGGCTGTCGGTCAGCGACGACGTCGCGAACGCCAGTCGCGAGGGCACGTTGGTCTTGATCAGCCCGGTGACGACGTCGACGGACGGGCGCTGAGTGGCCAGCACCAGGTGGATGCCGGCGGCGCGGGCCTTCTGGGTGATCCGCACGATCGCGTCCTCGACGTCGCGCGGTGCGGTCATCATCAGGTCGGCCAGCTCGTCGACGATCGCGACCACATACGGGTACGGGCGGTACTCGCGCTGGCTGCCCAGCGGCGCGGTGATCGCGCCGGAGCGAACCTTGGCGTTGAAGTCGTCGATGTGCCGCACCCGCGACGCCTGCATGTCCTGGTAGCGCTGCTCCATCTCCTCGACCAGCCAGGCCAGCGCGGCGGCGGCCTTCTTCGGTTGGGTGATGATCGGCGTGATCAAGTGCGGAATGCCTTCGTACGGCGTCAGTTCCACCATCTTCGGGTCGATCAGGATCATCCTGACCTCCTCCGGGGTGGCCCGCGTCAGCAACGACACCAGCATCGAGTTGACGAAGCTGGACTTACCGGAACCGGTGGACCCGGCCACCAGCAGGTGCGGCATCTTGGCCAGGTTGGCCGAGATCATCTCGCCCTCGATGTCCTTGCCCAGCCCGATCACCAGCGGGTGGTGGTCGCGGCGGGTGGACGGATCGGTGAGCACGTCGGCCAGCCGCACCATCTCCCGGTCGGTGTTGGGCACCTCGATGCCGACGGCGGACTTGCCGGGGATCGGCGCCAGCATGCGCACGCTCTCGGTGGCCACGGCGTAGGCGATGTTCTTCTGCAGCGCGGTGATCTTCTCGACCTTGACACCCGGCCCGAGCTCCACCTCGTAGCGGGTGACCGTCGGACCGCGGGTGCAGCCGGTGACGGCCGCATCGACCTTGAACTGGGTCAGCACCTCACCGATGGCCTCGGCCATCTGTGTGTTGGCCGCGCTGCGCTTCTTCGGCGGGTCACCGGCGACCAGCAGCTCCATCGACGGCAGCGTGTACGGGCCTTCGACCACCCGATCCAGCACCTGAGTGTCCAGCTTCTTGGCGGCACGACGGCGGCTCTTGGCTTCCCCGGTTTTCAGCGCGGGTTCTGGAACCGTCGGCGTTTCGTCGGGCAACGGGTCGTCGAGAACGACCGGGGGCTTGCCGGCCGCCGGCCACGCCCGCGGCTCCTCGTCGGGCGCGCCGTCGTCGTAGTAGCCGTCGGAGAAGTCTTCGTGCGCGTCGTCGTCGGCGTAGTCGTCGTCGTCCCCATCGGCGTACAGGTCATCTACGAACGGGGTGCCGACCCAGGCCCGCATCATCTCGGGCAGCTCGCGCAAGGTGGTGCCGGTCAGCAACAGCAGCCCGAACAGTGCGCCGATGAACAGCAGCGGCGCGGCGATCCAGGGCGTCAGCCCGTCGGCCAGCGGTCCGCCGATCGCGAAGCCGACGAATCCTGCTGCACGGCGGCGCAATTCGGGATCACCCGGCGAACCCGACCACAAGTGGCGCAGGCCGAGCAGCGAAAAGCTGATCATGCTCGCGCCTAGAATCAGCCGCGGCCGCGCCTCGGGGTTGGGCTCGGTGCGCATCAGCACGATCGCCACCGCTCCGAGCACGGCCGGCAGCGCCAGGACGCCGGCACCGATGAACGTGCGCAGCACCTGGTCGACCCACGCGCCGATCGGCCGAGCGGCGTTGAACCAGGAGCTCGCGGCGATCACGACGGCAAAGGCGAGCAGCACCAGCGCGATTCCGTCGCGCCGGTGTCCGGGATCGATGTCGCGGGCGCGCCCGATCGACCGAGCCGCACCCCCGGTGCCGCGCGCCGCCATCAGCCAGGTAGCCCGCATCGCGCGTCCGCCGGTCACCCCGGCGGCGACGAGCAGCGACCGGTGGTGCCGCTTGGCTGGCCGGCGCACCGTCTTGGCGGCCTTCTTGCGGGCAGGTGCCGGTCGCGCACTTCGGGACCCGCTGGAGCGCGAAGTGGCCTTTGACCTGCTCGTTCGGGTACCGGAGCGGGCAGCGGTCTTACTAGCCATGGGGTCTAGCCTAGTCGCATCAGCCCCATAATCACCATCTGCCACACGGGTCACAAACCCGTGTCAATTAGGTCGCCAACGCGCCACAGCATGCCGAAATGGCCGAAACCGCGGTGACCGCGGCCCCTTTCCATCTGGGTGGGCGCAGCCTGAGGACCGCCACCGTCGCCTGAGTAGGGTGACAACCATCCCCTCCGTCATCCCTCAAGGAGCTCCGCATGCCCGTCGTCGTCGTCGCCACCTTGACCGTCAAGCCCGAATCGGTTGACACCGTCCGCGACATCCTCAAGGCCGCGGCCGAGGAGGTGCACTCCGAGCCCGGCTGCCAGCTGTATGCGGTGCACGAGTCCGGTGAGACGTTCGTGTTCGTCGAGCAGTGGGCCGACGAAGAGGCGCTGAAGGTGCACAGCACCGCGCCCGCGGTGGGCAAGATGTTCGCCGCGGCCGGAGAGCACCTCGCCGGGGCGCCCGATATCAAGATGCTGCAGCCGGTGCCCGCGGGCGACGCGGATAAGGGACAACTGCGGCGGTGACCGCTCCCGGCCCGCTGCAGGGAAAGGTCGCGCTGATCACCGGCGCGGCCCGTGGCCAGGGTCGTGCGCACGCGGTGCGTCTGGCCACCGACGGCGCCGACGTGATCGCGGTCGACATCTGCGCGCCGATCCCCAGCGTGCCCTATGCCCTGGCCACGCCGGAAGACTTGGCGGCCACCGTCAAACTCGTCGAAGACACCGGAGCCCGCATCGTGGCCAGGCAGGCCGATGTGCGTGATCGCGCGTCGCTGTCGGCCGCCGTGCAGGCCGGTATCGACGAGCTCGGCCGCCTCGACATCGTGGTGGCCAACGCCGGTATCGCGCCGATGCAATCCGGTGACGACGGCTGGCGCGATGTCATCGACGTCAACCTGACCGGTGTCTACAACACGATCAAGACTGCGATACCGACCATGGTGGCCCAGGGTGATGGTGGCTCGATCGTGCTGATCAGCTCGGCGGCGGGGCTGGCCGGCGTCGGCAGCCCGGACGCCGGTTCCGTCGGTTACGCCGCCGCCAAGCACGGCGTGGTGGGGCTGATGCGGATATACGCGAATTTGCTTGCGAAGGAGATGATTCGGGTTAACTCGATTCACCCGTCCGGTGTGGAGACGCCGATGATCAACAACGAGTTCACCCGGGAATGGCTGGCCAAGATTGCCGCCGCGACCGACACGCCCGCGGCGATGGGCAATGCCATGCCGGTGGAGACGCTGGACGCCGAGGACATCGCCAACGCGGTGGCCTGGCTGGTGTCCGACCAGGCGCGCTACATCACCGGCGTGACGTTGCCGGTCGACGCGGGCTTCTTGAACAAGTAGCTGACATGGCGCGAAACCCCGCTGCGCAGACCGCTTTCGGCCCCATGGTGCTGGCCGCCGTCGAGCAGAACGAGCCGGTCGGGCGCCGGCTGGTCGACGACGACCTCGCGGATCTGTTCTTGCCGGCGCCGCTGCGCTGGCTGGTCGCCACGACCCGGGCGACGCCGATCCGCCGGCTGATGATTCGCGCGTCCGAATACAGCGGCCCCGGATTGTGGGCAAACCTGGCCTGCCGCAAGCGTTTCATCGCCGACAAGATCACCGAGGCCCTCGACGACATCGATGCGGTGGTCATCCTCGGCGCCGGACTGGACACCCGTGCCTACCTGCTGAACCGACGGGTCCGGATGCCGGTCTTCGAAGTGGACCTACCGGTCAACATCGCCCGCAAGGCCAAGACACTGCGGCGGGTGCTGGGCGGTCCACCGCTCTCGGTTCGCTTGGTGGCCTTGGATTTTGAGCGCGACGACCTGCTCACCGCCCTGGCCGAGCACGGCTATCGCACCGACTACCGGGCCTTCTTCGTCTGCGAAGGTGTGACGCAGTACCTCACCGAGGAGGGGGTGCGGCGAACGCTGGACGGTCTGCGGGCAGCGGCTTCGGGCAGCCGGCTGGTGTTCACCTACGTACGCCGCGACTTCATCGACGGGACGAATCGCTACGGCACCCGCACGTTGTACCGCACTGTGCGCCAGCGCAAACAGCTGTGGCATTTCGGCCTGGAGCCCGACGAGGTCGCCGACTTCATCGGCGAATACGGCTGGCGGCTGGTCGAGCAAGCCGGCCCGGACGAACTGGTCGCGCGTTACGTCGCACCCACCGGCCGCAAACTCAAAGCGTCACAACTGGAATGGTCGGCCTACGCCGAGAAGATCTAACTCATTTGTTACGGCCGTAGCGGGCAGCGAACACTTCCGCGCGAGCCGCGTCCGCCTGATCCTGCGTCGTCAGGCCGAGGCCGTTCTCCATGAACTCCCGTACCACCTCGGAGCCGTCTGACCCCAATTCGCGCATGGTTTCCGCCAGGGAGTCCCCGCCCAACAAGTACGCCTGCTGGCCCGCCAGCGCCTGTCGGCGCGCCAGGTCGGCAATGATGAGTATCTCCTCGGCGAGCTCGGCTTCACTCATGCTCGTCACCTTCGCCGAAAGCGCGACACGCCCCGTTGTGCCGTCCAGCAGTGCCGATACGGACACGGTCTCCGGGGGGTTGATCACCGTGTACATGCCGACAGCGCCCTGGCCGGCTTGCGCGGTCGGTAGCGGGGCGACGGCGTCCAGCGCGGTTTCGGTGTCGTCGGGCCCGCGGCCGGTTGGCTCGGGCACGTACGTGTCCAGCGCAGCATCGGACTGCTCGACAACGTCGTCGTGGCTTGCGTGAGCCGGATAATCCAGAAAGGCCAGCTCGTCTGACTCCGCGTCCGAGGCGGGCTTGTCTTCGACGAAATCCAATGCGGCCAGCGGATCTTGGTCGTCGTACTGCGGCATGGCCCCTTCTTCCTGAAATCGCTGCGCTGCCAGCGCAATGAGCACCCGTGCGGAAACGTCAGCGGTACCGATATTCCGCAAACTGCGCCGCGAGGCTGTTGCTCATGGCCTCGTCGGTGTTTTGGTAAGCGTTCTTGGCGGTCTGCAACCTCTGGGCGAGCGCAGCCGCGGTCTTGCTGACGGCTTCCGCCGTCTTAGCGCGGGCGGCCGAAGCTTTGGTGAAGGCGACATTGGACGCCCCGCTGATGACGCCGTGGGTGACCCATACCGCGTCCCGCAGATTGGAGCCCGTAGCTCCCGCCCTCAGCGCCTGGGCTGCCGCGGATTCCTGGGCGGTCGCCAGCGCGACGATGTGTTGTGGTGTGACGTCCAGCTTCTTGTCCATGGGCTCACTCCTTTGATTCTCTGTCTATCAGCGGCAACGACTCGGCGCCGCTTCACCCGGTCTTGGCGGCCACGCTTGACACTGGCCCGACAAACCCGGCAGCGACGTACGCATCAAGGTTCCCTAGGACCAGAGCGGGCACGTTCTCGCTTGCCTCACCGGCACGTGCTCCGTCCGGGCCCGGAGCCGCTTCGCCCGGTCGACTCTTGCTCTGCTGGGCAGGCTGAGCGAGAAGCTGTGCCCTGGCGCGGCTGAACAGCTCCGCGTGGGGAGTCAGCTGGCTGGCCACCGACGCGGCCGACCCCGACCTCGAAGCCAGCTGAACCAAAGTGGGCATGGTGGCCGTCGCCGCAGCCGGTGCGCCGTGCTCGCGCGCCTTCGGCGTGGCAGGCGTCGCGATGCCGACCGTGGCAGCCACACCCTGCTGAGCCGCGTGTCGCCCTTCCCCCCGGCCCGCATCCGGAGCGGTCACCGGATGACCGCCGACGGCCGAAACGCCTTGCCCGCCTGCCGGATTGAAGTGCGGTACGGTGGACGATTTGGACTGTGGAATCGGCGTCGGCGGGGCCGAACGCTGACTGAGCGGCGTAGGGGCCAGCTCCGCATATCTGTTGGCCAAAGCGTTCGCGCCTTGGGCGCGCTGCACCGAATAGCCGAGCACGGTGGACAAGAAACCGAGCGAGGCCGCAATGGCAGCCACCGCAACTGAAATCGCGAACGCCATCGCCAACGGGGGGCCGACCGGCGCAGGCACCAACATGGTGATGGCCAGTTCGGTGACCAGAGCACCGAGCAGGGTGGCTTTCAATGCACCGAAGGCCAACCGCATTTGGGCGACCAGTTCGGCATGCTCCTTGGTCAGGGCCGCCAACTCGAGATCAAGCTGGGCCAGCTTCGCTGCGATGTCCGCCAGATTCCTGTTGACCTCGGCATAGGCTTCGGAAGCCGCGCCTGTCCAGTCGGCACCGGGGAGGGCGGACTGCAGTTCGGTGGCGAGTGCCTGGAATTCTTCCGACCCGCTTTCGACGCTGTTTCCCTCGTAGGGATATCCGAATCCGGTCGTCAGCGAAAGAAGTTCCACGATGGTGATCGTCCACGAGATGATGCTCATCCCCTGTGCATACTGCGCTGCTCCCGCCGACCCGCCCATCTTGGCCATCATCGCCTCGCGCCCGAGATGGGACGAATGTTGAAAGACCTTGCCCACGAACCCATCTGCGGCGGGAACGACCACCACCCCGAGACCGGTCGCAGCAATGCCGGTACCCGTCGCGGCCTTCGCCATCGTGCTCGGTGTCGGGTTGCTCCAACCGGTCGAATCCAGGCCGAGGGTTGCGGCCTGTCCGCCCACCGAGCCCAGATTGGCGAGGACCTGCGCGACTGCCGAGAACACGGACATCGGTGTTGGTTCCCCCTACGTTCACCCTCGGTGCCCCGCGCCGCCGAGTTTTGCCGAACAACCTAACCCGAGCCCCGCGATGTCGTGTCCGAATAGCAAACAGTTAACTGGCTCTTTGCAAGGCGTGCACCAGAACTCGGGCCACAGTCTCGGGTGGCCGGAAACACCTGCAGGCAGCGGACGAGCCGATCTACACTGCGGAGCAACCGGAGACCAAGCCAGTAAGGACACCATGACCGACGATGTGCACCCCGAGGTCGCCGATGCGCTGCGGCAGGCCCACCAGTTTCAGTCGGCCCTCGACAACCAGGTGCATCGAACGGCCACGAATAGCGTTACCGCCACCGACGAAGCCAAGAGCGTCGAGGTAACGCTGGACGGACGTCGTTGGCTATCCGGACTCTACATCGAAGAAGGCCTGCTCAGGCTCGGCGCCGAGACGGTCCAGCAGCGCGTGAACGAGGCGCTGTGCAATGCCGTGGCCGCGGCGACCGCGGCCGACGCCGCCGACGGCGAGCGTTTCGTCGAATCACTGGCCGCAATAGCCGGCTCGCTCAAGAACAGTTTCGGGCTGAACTAACCAGACCATCTCTGCCGCAACGTTTTTCCGCCGACAAGCACGAGTCTCCATGCTACGGAAATGTCCCACTGCGCTTCGACGTGATCAGCGATCCAGGAGCTGTCGGTCGATGCTGTTGCCCGCTTCGTCGTCGGCGCTCCCGTAAACGGCCTTCGCGGTGCGTAGCTTGCCGGCAAGCCCGGTCGACGCCTTGCTCATCGCGTCGGCCGTCTTCTTGCGCGCGGCGGCGGCTTTGGTGAAGGCCACGTTGGATGTCCCGCTGATGACGCCGTGGGTGACCCATACGGCGACTTCTACATTGGAGCCCGCAGACCCCGCGGTCTTGGCCTGAGTACTGGCCTGGTCTTGCTTGGTCGCCAAATTGTCGAGGTGTTCTGGTGTGACGGCTAGATCAGTCATGGTTACTTCTCCTTGAATACTGCTGAATCACATTGGTCCGCAACGAATTACACGCTGCGCTGGAATGGGCTCGGCACCTCCGCCGGTGCGGCGGCCGCCGGCGCCGCCCCGATCGGTGCGCGCTCGGTCCCATAGCCACCCGCACCGTCGTCGGCGCGGACCTCGTTGACGGGTGCAGCGGCGTCCTCCTGCGGGTCCGGCTGGGCGAGCTGGCGCACCTGCGCCCTGGCCTGGTTGACCAGGCTTTCGGGCCGCGACACCCGGGCGGACAGGTTCGTGCCGGACATCGCGGCGGCCTGAACCAGCGTGGGCATGGTGCCCGTCGGCGCGGGCGCGTGAGCCGGCGCTTCCATGGCCGCGGGAGCGGCGGGTGCCGCCGGTGCCGCCGGTGCCGCCGGTGCCGCGGGTGCCGTGACGTCACGCTGCCCGCGTTGCTGCGCGCGATCGTCGGCTATGCTCGCCGGCGGCGCGACCGTCGGCGCGTCGGCGACGCCGGATGGTCCGGACAGGCCGGCCGAGATGGCCTCAAAGCCCGACACCACGGAGTTGGACTGGCGGGCGACGGCCACCTGCGCCTGAGCGACCGTATCGCTTTGAACGATTCCCGCGACCAGCGCCGCGTAGCTCTCGGCCAATGCATCCGCCTTCTTGCCGTTCTCGATCGAGTAGCCGAGCAAAGTCCCCAGGAAGGCCACAGCGGCTGAAATTCCCAAGCTGGCAACCGTGATCGCGAAAATTTTCGCTACGGCGGGGCCGGCCGGTGCCGGCACCGCCACCGTGAGAATCAGCTCGATGATGAGGGCCGTGGTCAGGAGATCGTTCAATATGCCGAAAGCTAATTGCATATGGGTGACCCATTCGCCCTGATTTTTCACCAGGGCCGCGAGCTGGCTATCCAGGTCGGCCATATTCTGCGCCGCGGTCTGCAGCGCCGTGTCCAGGTCGGCATAGGCTTGCGACGCGTCGCCCTGCCAACCGGTGTCGGGAAGTGCGGACTTCAGCTGCCCGGCGAGCGAAGTGAATTGCTGCGAACCGGTTTGCAGGGCCGTCCCGTCGTAAGGCGTCCCGAATCCGGTCGTCAGCTGCAAGAGCTGGACGGTGGTGATGGTCCAGGAGATGATGCTGGCCGCTTTGGCGAAGTCGTTGACGCCCTCTTTTCCGCCCATCCGGGCCTGCATCTGGATCAGGTCACCTTGGGACATGTTCTTGATGTAGCGAGACATCACCTTGCCGCCGATAGCGGCCCCAAAGGACCCCAGGTCGGCCGCGGTATTGGTCGCCGTCGCCGCATAACCTTCAGCACCCGGCGTGGAGCCGCTCCAGCCACTGAAATCGAGACCCAAGCCGGCGCCTTGCTGACCCAGGTTGGCCAGGCCGGCGATGCACCTGGCGGCAGAAGCAAAGATAGACATCGGAGATTCCCTTCATTCGAACCGGCAACGTTGCACCTAGGCAACAGTTGCGCATACGCAACGTAACACGGCATTTGACGCCATCTGCGCACCAATTTTCAACGCACTAATGGCATATGAAAATTGGATTCACTCAAAAAATGCCGACTAAACAGGTGCATTCGTCATGGCTAACTCGTTTTAAACTTGAGGAGATACTGGACCGAAAAACGTGACCAGTTCAGCCCCCGAAAATACTGTTCCTGACAAGGGAGGGACGGCACTGATGACCGCCCAAATGCACCCGCAGGTCGCCGAGGCGCTGGCGCAAGCACAGCAATTTCAGTCGATCATTGACGACCATATCCATCGAACCAACACCGACACCTTTACGGTGACCGATGAAACCGAAACCGTCGAAGTGACCGTGGACAGGCACCTGGTATTGATCGGCCTCACCATCGAGCCGGGCCTGCTCAGGCTGGGCTCCGAGGCGGTCGAGCAGCGCATCAACGACGCGCTGCGCCGAGCGGAGGCCGCCGCGACCGCGGCCGGTGATGCCGACGACGAGCGCCTGGTCGCATCACTTGCCGAAGTTACCAGCTCGCTGAACACCATTTTGGGCTTGACCTGAACGGTTGTTGCTGAAACAGCGAAAAGTATTGCGGTAAAATATGTTTGGTGTAAACGCGTCACACTTCGATGACGGTCGGAACGATCATCGGCTGGCGGCGATAGGTTTCGCCCACCCACTTGCCGACGGTGCGCCGTACGCCTTGCGCGATCCGGATCGGGTCGGTGACGTTGTCGGCGACCAGCGCTTCGAGCTCTTCGGTGACTTTGCGCACCGCGGGCTCGAGCGCCTTGGGATCCTCGGAGAATCCGCGTGAGTGCAGGTGCGGCGTTGTCACCGGTCGCCCGGTGCCGCGGGTTACCACCACGGTCACCGCGACGAAGCCCTCGGACAGAATCAGCCGCTCGCCCAAAGTGATATCGCCGACGTCGCCGGTAATGAGCCCGTCGACGAACATCTTGCCGACCGGCACCGCACCGGCGATCGACGCCCTGCCGCCGACCAGATCGACGCTCACGCCGTTCTCGGCCAGCAGGATTGACTCCTCGGGCACCCCGGTGGAGGCGGCCAGCTTGGCGTTGGCGCGCAACATGCGCCAGGTGCCGTGCACCGGCATCACATTGCGGGGCCGCACCCCGTTGTAGAGGAAGAGCAGTTCGCCGGCGTAGGCATGGCCCGAAACATGCACCCGGGCTTGGGCATTGGTGACCACTCGGGCGCCGACCTTGGCCAGCGCGTCGATCACGCCGTAGACGGCCTCCTCGTTGCCCGGGATCAGCGACGACGACAGCACGATCAGATCCCCCGCGGTCAGGGTGATACTGCGATGCTCGCCGCGCGACATCCGGGACAACGCGGCCATCGGCTCACCCTGGGTGCCCGTGGTGATCAGCACCACCCGCTCCGGCGCCATCATCTCGGCCGCCCCGATGTCGATCAGGTCGGAGTCGTCGACCCGCAGGAACCCAAGGTCCCGGGCAATACTCATGTTGCGCACCATCGAGCGCCCGACGAACGACACTCGCCGGCCCAAAGCCACGGCGGCATCGATGATCTGCTGCACCCGGTCGACGTTGGAAGCGAAGCATGCCACGATCACCCGGCCTTCGGCGCCGCGGATCAGGCGGTGCAGCGTCGGGCCCACCTCGCTCTCCGAGGGCCCGACGCCGGGGATCTCGGAGTTGGTCGAGTCACACAGGAACAGATCCACACCGGCGCCGCCGAGCCGCGACATGCCGGGGAGGTCGGTGGGCCGGCCGTCCAGCGGCAATTGGTCGAGCTTGATATCGCCGGTGTGCAAAACCGTTCCCGCGCCGGTGTACACGGCGATGGCCAGGGCGTCCGGGATGGAGTGATTGACCGCGAAGTATTCGCACTCGAACACGCCATGGCGGCTGCTGTGTCCCTCTTTGACTTCGACAAATACCGGCTTGATGCGGTGCTCGCGGCACTTCGCGGCGACCATCGCCAGGGTGAACTTGGAGCCGACGACCGGGATGTCGGGCCGCAGCCTGAGCAGGAACGGGATCGCACCGATGTGGTCCTCGTGCGCATGGGTCAGGACCAGCGCCTCGATGTCGTCGAGCCGGTCTTCGATGTGGCGCAGGTCGGGCAGGATCAGGTCGACGCCGGGCTCGTCGTGGGTGGGAAACATCACCCCGCAGTCGATGATCAGCAGCCGGCCCAGATGCTCGAAAACCGTCATGTTGCGGCCGATTTCGCCGATGCCCCCGAGCGCGGTCACCCGCAACCCACCTGTGGTCAACGGACCTGGCGGGCTGAGGTCTACATCCACTTTTTAAGCCACCCTTTGGGTCACCGAAGTACCGAGGCCGCACGCATGTCGGCGGCCAGCGCGTCGATCTGCTCCGGCGTCGCCGGCACCTGCGGTAGCCGGGGATCGCCGACGTCAATGCCCTGCAAGCGCAGACCCGCCTTGGACAGCGTCACTCCGCCCAGCCGGCTCATCGCATTGCACAGCGGCGCTACCGCGACGTTGATCTTGCGGGCGGTCGCGATGTCCCCGGAACCGAAGGCGGACAACAACTCCCGAAGCTGGCTCGCGGCGAGGTGAGAAATCACGCTGATGAAGCCCGTCGCGCCCATCGCCAGCCAGGGCAGGTTGAGCGCGTCGTCCCCGGAGTAGTAGGCCAAACCGGTTTCGGCGATGATCTGGCCGCCGCTGTGCAGATCGGCCTTGGCGTCCTTGATCCCGACGATGTTCGGGTGTGACGCCAGCACGCGGATCGTGTCGGGCTCGATCGGGACCACCGACCGCGGCGGGATGTCATACAGCAGCACCGGCAGTTCCGTGGCGTCGGCGACGGCGGTGAAGTGCGCGATCAGGCCGCGCTGGGGCGGCCGCGAGTAGTACGGCGTGACCACCAGCAGTCCGTGTGCACCCTCGGCCGCGCTGGCCTTGGCCAGCTTGACGCTGTGCGCGGTGTCGTAGGTGCCCGCCCCGGCGATCACACGCGCCCGGTCGCCCACGGCGTCGAGGACCACGCGCAGCAACTCGAGCTTCTCGTCGTCGGTGGTGGTCGGCGATTCACCAGTGGTTCCCGAGACGACCAACCCGTCGCAACCGGCGTCCACCAGGTGGTTTGCCACGCGCGCCGCCGCGGTGGTGTCAAGTGAACCGTCGGGGCCGAACGGCGTCACCATTGCGGTCAGCAAGGTTCCCAGCCGCGCGGGGGCATCGAATCCGACAGAACTCACGGGTCCAAGATTACCTGGCGGCACCAACCCGATTTCGCCGCCGCGCGGCTCAGTCTCCGGCGCGCGAGCCGACGCAGGCGGCTCAGGCTTCGGTGGCCAACGGACTGGTCGCGACCTCGGTGCCATCGGCCAGGGTGGAGATCTCGAAATCGGCGAACACCGCCGGCGCGACGTCGACGAGCTGACGCAGGCATTCGATGGCCAGCCGCCGGATCTCCACGTCGGCGTGCTCGCTGGCGCGCATCGCGACGAAGTGGCGCCACGCCCGGTAATTCCCGGTCACGACGATGCGGGTTTCGGTGGCGTTCGGCAGCACCGCGCGGGCCGCCTGGCGCGCTTGCTTGCGACGCAGAACCGCATTGGGCTGGTCGGCGAACTTGGCCTCGAGCTTGGCCAGCAATTCGGTGTAGGTGGCGCGGCTGGCGTCAGCGGCCGCGGCCAAGATGTCTCGCAGTTCGGGGTCGTCCTCCAGGCCCGGCGGCACGACGATCTGCGACTCCGTCTCCGGGACGTAGCGCTGCGAAAGCTGCGAATAGGAGAAATGGCGGTGCCGGATCAGTTCGTGCGTGCACGACCGCGAGATGCCGGTGATGTAGAACGACACCGTCGCGTGCTCGAGCACCGAAAAATGGCCCACGTCGATGATGTGTTTGATGTAACCGGCGTTGGTGGCGGTCTTGGGGTTGGGTTTCGACCAGCTCTGGTAGCAGGCGCGCCCGGCGAACTCGACCAGCGCGGGCCCGCCGTCGGCGTCGGTGGTCCACGGCACGTCCGGCGGCGCCAAGAACTCGGTCTTGGCGATCAGTTGCACGCGCAGCGGCGCGGTCTCGGCCACGGCGCCTACCTTAGCCGGGCCTGCCCCGCCATCAGCAACGGCAGCAGGGCGTCGCGGAAACCGGCCAGCCGCAGGGATTCGCTGCGCCGCGCATGACACAGCGCGCCCGCAGCGGTGATCGTCTGTGCCGCATCGGCGCTCAGGCACCGGATGTCGCGCACCTCGACATCCATCAGGTCCCGCGGCTGGATGCGTTGGTGGCTGGTCGAGGTTCCGGCGGCGTGCTGCTGCAGCCGCTGCGAAACGTCGGGTTGCCCCACTGCGGCCCACAGCGCCGAGGTATCGACGCCGTCGGGGGTGAGCACGGCGAATTCCATACTCGCCACTGCCATTTCGCAGGGCAACTGCACGACATTCCAGATACGCGGAATCCGCGGGTTGAGCTTGGCGAACAGCACACACGGTTGCGACAACACGAACTTGCCGCTTTTCACCGTCGCCCGCTCGACGCGACGTGCGCCGGCGCCGTCGTCGAACGCCGGAAGACTGAAATGCGCTACCACGGCGTCGAATTGCCACGGTTTGCGAACGGCCGTGGATAGTCGCGCCAGGCTCGACAGCGGTATGCGGTCACGGATCGGCTCGACGAGACCCAGCATCAGCCGCTCGGCGGCCTCGATCACGCGTTCGTTGGCCGCCACCTTGTCGTCGAAGGCGCCCAGTAGTGCGGCGATCCGCCGGCGTTGGCGTCCGGGAACGGTCCGCACCGAAACGTCACGCAGAATCGCCTGATTGAGCAGGGGTTGGCCGGACCCGGCCCGGTGATCGCCCAGCCGGCAGGTCTGCAGCGCGTAATACCAGTAGCGGGTCTCGGCAGGTTCTTTGGCCCGGCACACCAGCGCGTTGTCGGTGACCCACGCATCGGAATCGCAGTAACGCACACTGCCGCAATACGACCCGACGCGACCGAGCACGATCAGCGGGCCACTCGCGTTGGACTGTGCCGCGTACCCGATCGCGCCGTTGGCACCGTAAACGGGAAACCGCCCACCGGGCACCCGGGTCGGCGCGCCGCTTCCAGTGCGGAAGTCAAGATACTCGCCCAGCGTTGCGTTCAGCACAAGCGACGCACCTGTTCTCGCACCACCATTTCCATTCGCGCGGATTCATCCAGCGCCGCCAATAGGTCCCGGGTCAGCCGCGCGATCTTCTCCTCGGCCGGCTCCGCGTCCGCGACCGGCGCCGGAGTACCGACGTAGCGCCCCGGTGTGAGCAGGTAACCGGTGGCGGCAATGTCGTCCAGCGATGCCGACTTGCAGAATCCCGGAATGTCCTCATAGACAATATCTTTCGCCGACGGCGACCCGCACCAGGCGTGGTAGGTATCGCCAATCCGGACGACCTCCTCCTCGGTCAGTGCGCGTTCCGCCCGATCGACGAGATAGCCGAGCCCGCGGGCGTCGATGAACAGCACCTGTCCCGAGCGATCGCCTTTGTCCATCGCAAAGAACCACACGCACACCGGTATTCCGGTGCTGCGAAACAGCTGCGCGGGCAGTGCGATCATGCAGGACACCAGATCGGCGTCCACGATCCGCGCGCGAATGTCGCCCTCCCCGCTCACATTCGACGACATCGAGCCGTTGGCCATCACCACCCCGGCCCGACCACCCGGTGCCAGCTTGGCCAGGATGTGCTGAATCCAGGCGAAGTTGGCGTTGCCGGCCGCGGGAACACCGAAGCGCCAGCGCGGATCGTGCTCGTCGCGGGCCCAATCCTTGATGTTGAAAGGCGGATTGGCCATCACGTAGTCCATGCACACGCCGGAGTGCAGGTCTTCGACGAACGTGTCACCGTGGGCCAGGCCCGCGTTGTCGATACCGTGAATAGCGAGGTTCAACTTCGCGATTCGCCAGGTCTGCTCGACGCCCTCCTGGCCGTAGATGCGGACATCCTTGGGGTCGCCGTCGCGGGCGGCGATGAAATTCTCGGTCTGCACGAACATGCCGCCGGAGCCGCAGCACGGGTCGTACACCCGGCCGCGCGCCGGTTCCAGCACCTCAACGATCAGCCGCACCACGCTGGGCGGGGTGAAGAACTCACCACCCCGTTTCCCTTCCGCGCGCGCGAAATTGCCGAGAAAGTATTCGTAGACCTCGCCCATCAGGTCCCGGGGGCCCGGCCCGCCGAATCGCGCGTCCTCCAACAGCTCGACCAGCTCACCGAGCCGGCGCTGGTCGAGGTCCTGGTAGATCCGCGGTAGCAGTCCGGCCAGGGCCGGGTTTGCCGCCATTACCGCGCCCATCGCGTTGTCGGCGAGCCGACCGATACTAGTGGATTTCGCGTTGTCCACCAAGGTATTCCAGTGCGACGCGGAGATGTACTTGAGGAACACCAGCCCGAGCACGACGTCCTTGTACTGCCCGGCCGACAGGGATCCGCGCAACTTGTCGGCCGCTTTCCACAGCGTGGCTTTGAGCTCCCTGGACGGCGGCATCAGCTGACCCGCCGCAACTCTGCGGCCAAGTCGCCGCGGCTCGAGACCGTAATCCCGCCCAGGCCAAGCCATGACGCCATCGACTCCAACTCACCGGCCAGCGCGGCGGCGACCCGGGCGCGCGGGGCTCGATCGGGATCGGAGGGCTCGCCGAACGCGCCCACCACCCGCAGCGTGTCGGCGGCGCGATCGGCCTTGAGGTCGACCCGTGCCATCAGCTCACCGTCCACCAGCAGCGGCCACACGTAATAGCCGTAGCGTCGCTTGGCCGCCGGGGTATAGATCTCGATGCGGTAGTGGAAGTTGAACAGCCGCTGCACGCGGGGCCGGAAGAAGATCAGCGGATCGAATGGGCACAGCAGCGCGGTGCCGCGATCCTGTCGGGGCACGGTGCGCCCGGCATGCAGATACGCCGGCGCGGACCAGCCGTCGACCTCGACGCGCTCGATCTGGCCGGCCGCGACCAGCTCGGCGATCGCCGGTTTGACCTGCTGCGCGGACAGCCGGAAGTAGTCGCGGATGTCGGCCTCGGTGGCCACGCCCAGCGCGGTGGCCGCGCGCAGGCTGAGTTCGCGGATGGCTTCGGCGTCGTCGACCTCGCGGGCCAGCACGCCGGCCGGCAGCACCCGTTCCACCAGGTCGTAGTGTCGGGCGAACCCGACCCGGGTGGCCGTGGTGAGCACCCCGGAGGCGAACAGCGCTTCGGCCACCCACTTGGTGTCGCTGCGACTGCCCCACCAACTTCCCCGCGGGCCAGATGTTTGCGCCTCGAGATGGGCCTCGATCTGTCCGGCGGTGCTGGGCCCGAGTTCGGTGACCGCCTCGACGATCTTGTCGGCGAGCTCCGGTTTCGCCTTGACGATGTGGGTGCCCCACCGGCCGTGCCGGTACTGGCGCATCCGCCAGCGCAGCAGCGGCCAGTCGTCGACGGCCATCAGCGCGGCCTCGTGCGCCCAGTACTCGGCCAGCAACCGCGACGAGCGCGGCCCCCAGGCAGCGCGGTCCAGCACGTCGCGATCGTAGGGGCCGAGCCGGCTGAACACCGGAGCGTAGTGGGCGCGCACCGCGACGGAGACTGAATCCAGTTGTAGCACTTGGATTCTCGAGATCAGCCGGCGCAGGTGAGCGCGGGTGATCCCGCCGCCGGGTCGCGGCTCGGTAAACCCTTGGGCCGCAACGGCTATCCGCCGTGCCTGCGCGGCGGATAGCCTCCTGATCGACACGCGCCGAGAATACCGGTCAACCGGTCTCTTTCAGCGCAGGCTCACCCCGTGCTGACCTTCTCCTCCGCCGGTGCCGCGGCGCTGTCCTGCGGCGGATTCTTCTGTTCGTGGTATGCCGCCTCGAGCGCGGCCGGAACTGTTTCCAGGTCGCGGTAGACGCCCATCAGCTGTTCCAGCACCTTGATCCGCCGGTCGGTCGCGGCGTTCACCGCGCGCCGCGCCTGCTCACGATCCCGGTCGATTCGCTCCTTCGCGTCAGTAAGCAGCTGCTCACGCGCCTTGTGGGCATCGTCGCGCATGCCGGCCAGTTCAGCCTCGAGCGTTTCCCTGGTTTGGCGGTATTCGGCTTCCATGGCCTTTTGCCGCGAGGCCAAATCCGCCAACACGTCGCGGTGCTTTCGTTGCTCGGCCTCGATTTCCGCTTCGGCCGCGCTGATCAGCGCCTCCGCCTCGGCTCGTGCCTCGGCCTGCATCTCGGAAATCTCCTCGACGGCACGGCTCAGCATCTTTGCCATTCGCTGTTGGATCGCGTGCGGCGCCGGCGAGGTGTCGGTGAGCGCCGCGACCTCCTTGCGCAGCGCGGCCGCTTCCTCGCCGGAATCCTTCAACCGGGCCCGCAGGCTCTCGACGTCGTTGAACAGCAGATTCTGCTTGGTGGTCAACATCTCGATGTGCGCATCGACCGCGGCCGAGTCATAGCCCATCCATCTGCGGGCGAACGCCGTTGTGGGTTCGGTGATCACTGCCAATTTCCCCTCCCTGGAAATTCCGTAAACCGCCCAGCGCCGAGGCGAGCGGTCAGGACCGACGATAGCTGTGAAACCGATACCGCAACCCCGAGCGGCTGACCTGCCATTCCCCCGTCTCGCCGAGCCATGTCTCGTCGAGCACCGGCGCCATCGCGTCCTCGTCCTCGCGGATCAGGTCGATCTCGATCTCGGTGACTTCACACCGGGTGGCGTGCGGCAGCGCGAGCCGATAGATCTCGGCACCACCGATCACCCAGGCTTCGGGGTCGGTCAGGGCCCCGGAAAGGGCCGAGGGCAGGGAGTCAACCACGTCGGCTCCCTCGGCGACGAAGTCGCTGCGGCGGGACAGCACGATATTGCGGCGGCCGGGCAGCGGCCGCACCCTGGCCGGCAACGAGTCCCAGGTCAGCCGGCCCATCACCACCGTGTGGCCCACGGTCACCTGCTTGAAGCGGGCCAGGTCTTCGGGGACGTTCCAGGGGATGTCGCCGTTGCGGCCGATGACACCGGATGTGGACTGAGCCCACACCATGCCGATGAGTGTCATACAGCGACGGGAGCTTTGATCGCCGGGTGCGGATCGTAGTTGCGCACCACGACGTCGTCGTAGGTGTAGTCGAAGATCGAATCCCGTTGTGCCAGAACAAGTTCTGGATACGGCCGTGGATCGCGACCGAGCTGCGTGCGCACCTGCTCGACGTGGTTGTCATAGATGTGGCAGTCACCGCCGGTCCAGACGAACTCACCGACACCCAAGCCGGCCTGGGCCGCCATCATGTGGGTCAGCAGCGCATAGCTGGCGATGTTGAACGGCACACCCAGGAACAGGTCCGCGCTGCGCTGGTAAAGCTGGCAACTCAGCCGCCCGTCGGCCACGTAGAACTGGAAGAACGCGTGACACGGCGGCAGGGCCATCTGCGGGATTTCGCCGACGTTCCAGGCCGAGACGATGTTGCGCCGGGAGTGCGGGTCGGTGCGCAGCAATTCCAGCGCGGCACTGATCTGGTCGATGTGCTCACCCGACGGGGTCGGCCAGGATCGCCACTGCACGCCGTAGATGGGTCCGAGATCGCCTGTGTCGCTGGCCCATTCGTCCCAAATGGTGACGCCGTGCTGCTGTAGCCAACCGACGTTGGAATCGCCGCGCAGGAACCACAGCAACTCGTAGACCACCGATTTGAGGTGGACCTTCTTGGTGGTCAGCAGCGGGAAACCCGCCGAGAGGTCGTAGCGCAACTGGTGGCCGAACAGGCTGCGGGTTCCGGTGCCGGTGCGGTCCGATTTGACCGAACCCGTCTCGAGGACCAGGCGCAGCAAGTCCTCGTAGGGTGTGGGGATCGGCACGCGGAAAGCTTACGTCCACACACGCGGAGTAGAACGGGTGCCATGCCGAACATCACCGACACCATCACCACCGCCGACGGGACCTGCACGGTCCATCTGCTCACCCCCGGGGGCCCGGACACCCAAGCGCCCCACCCGGGCGTGATCATGTATCCCGACGCCGGCGGCGTGCGTGACACCTTCCAGCGGATGGCGGCCAAACTGGCCGGATTCGGTTACGCGGTGCTGTTACCGGACGTGTACTACCGCAACGCCGGCTGGGCCCCGTTCGACATGGCCAGCGTGTTCGGCGACGAACAGGAACGTAAGCGCCTGTTTTCGATGATCGGCAGCCTGACGCCGGACAAGATCACCAGCGACGGCCGCGCGTTCTTCGACTACCTGTCGGACCGCCCCGAGGTATCCGGTGAGCGCTTCGGGGTGTGCGGCTACTGCATGGGCGGGCGAATCTCGCTACTGGTGGCCGGCCGGATTCCCGACCGCGTGGCGGCCGCGGCGTCCTTCCACGGCGGCGGCCTGGTGTCGGATACCGCGGACAGCCCGCATCTGTTGGCCGAGAAGATGACCGCCACGGTCTACGTCGGTGGCGCCGAGAACGATGCGTCGTTCACCACCGACCATGCCGAACAGCTCGACAAGGCGCTGACGGCTGCCGGTGTGCGCCACACCATCGAGTGGTACTCCGCGGCCCACGGCTTCGCGGTCCCCGACAACGCGCCCTATGACGAGGCCGCCGCGCAGCGGCATTGGCAGGCGATGGCGGAGGTCTTCGCCTCGGCACTGCCGCGCTAAGGCTTTTTCTGACTCACCGCGTCGAGCAACAACTTTGCGGCCACCGCCGCACCGTCGCCGCGGGTCATGGCCGCCACCGCGTTCGCGCGGGCGCGGGTTTCGTCGGTCAGGACCATCTCGAGCGCGGCCGGCAGCGAGCCAGGGGGCGGCGTCGGGCCGTCGCAGGCGGTGCCGATGCCCAGCTCTGCCACCCGGCAGGCCCAGTACACCTGGTCGGCGCCCTGCGGCACGACGAGCTGGGGCACACCGGCGCGCGCTGCCGTCGTCGTCGTGCCCGCGCCGCCGTGGTGCACGACGGCGGCCACCCGCCCGAAGAGCGCTTGCTGGTTGACCTCGCCGACCGCGAGGCAGTCGTCACGCTCGTCGATGGGGACCAGCTCGGCCCAGCCGTGCGAAAGCAGCACGCGCCTGCCCTGGGCGCGAATGGCCTCGATCGCCATCGGGACGACGTCCTTGGAACCCCACAGCGGCATGCTGCCGAAGCCCAGGTACACCGGCGGCGTGCCGGCGTCCAGGAACTCCTCCAGCTCGGCCGACAGGGGACGCTCGTCGGGCAGCACCCAGGCGCCGGTTTGCACGACGTGCAGGTCCGCGAGCGGCTGCCAGGGGCCTAGGGTCTGGTCGGCCGCCAGCCACGGGCGGGTGGTGTAGGCGTAACCCCGCACGTCGTCCACCGGGGCCAGGCCGATCGCCGCCCGGTGACTGTTGAGCGTCGGACCGAACAACATAGTGGCGTTGCGCGCGTTGTGGTTCCACATCATCCGGTTGTCGATCTCGCCGGTCCCCATTCCCCGGCCCACGAACTCCGGCGGCGGGTGATACGGCGACGGCAGGTGGGTCGGGTGATAGCTGGCGTAGACGTACTGGATGCCGAGTTTCTCGGCCACCGAGCGTGCGCCGGCCGCCGTCCACACCAGGGCGGTCGCCACTATCGCGTCGCAGCCCTGCGCCGCGGCGGCGACCGTGTCGAACTGCGCGGCGAGCAGACCCAGCACGTGCGCACGCACGTCCGCCTCCGACGACCGCGCCGCCTTGGTGGTCATCGCGCGCACCGACGGACCGAATCCCACCAGCGGTATCCCGAAAGCAGCTGCCCGCTCGACGAATTCGTCGTCGGGCGGCGCACACACCACGGCCTCGGCGCCGAGCGCCTGCAGCTGCACCGCGACTGCCAGCAGTGGTTCGACGCCGCCGCGCGTGTCGTACGTCGACAACAGCACCCGCATGGCGATTACGAGACCGGCAGATCGACCAGGGCGGCCAGCCGGGCCCGATGACGGTAGGCGGTGCCGAAGGCCAACTGATCGCTCTTGGCCCGCTTGAGGTACAGGTGTGCGGGATACTCCCACGTCATGCCGATGCCGCCGTGCAGCTGCACGCACTCCTGCGCCGCGTGCACAGCGATGCCACTGCAGTAGGCCTGCGCGACCGCCGCCGCGATGCTGGTTTCCGGATCTTCCCGAGCGCAGGCGTCCGCGGCGTGGCGCGCCGCGGCCGTCGCCGACCCGACCTCGAACCACAGATCCGCCAACCGGTGTTTGATCGCCTGGTAGGACCCGATCGCGCGGCCGAATTGCTTGCGCTGCTTGGCATAAGCCAGGGTGGTCTCGAAACACCACTGCGCCACTCCGAGTTGCTCGGAGGCCAACAGCGCGGCACCCGTCTCCAGCGCCGCGACCACCGACTCGCCCGCCGGCCCCACGGGCGTTGACGACGCCGCCGAAAACTGGACATTCGCAAGGGGTCTCGTCATATCCAAAGCCAGCAGTGGGGACACTTCAACCCCGGCCGCGCTCTTGGAGACGGTGTGCAACTCGAGTCCGTCGGCACCCGCGACCGGCACCACCAACACGTCGGCCTCGGCGGCGCCTGCCACGCTGCTGACCGTCCCGGTCAAGCCGTCCGGGCCGGTGCTCACGCCGGCGATCGGATCGCCGGGGGCGGTGGACAGCGGCACCACCAGCGTCGCGGTCTGCTCCCCCTGAGCCAGCGCGGACAGTGTTTCGGTCTCGCCGGCACGCGACAGCGCAACCGTGGCGAGCACCGCGCTGGACAAAAACGGCACCGGCGCGACCGCGCGGCCGATCTCCTCCATCACCACGGCGGCCTCGCGGGCACTGGCGCCCGCACCGCCGAGCGCCTCGGGCACTAGCAGGGCGGCTACCCCCAACTCACCGGCCAGCCGCCGCCACACATCGGAAAAGTCCGGTGGCACTGGATCATAAGCCCGGGCCACCACGTCGGGTGGGCACCGGTCGGCGAACAGGTGACGGACGCTGTCCCGTAAGGCGTCCTCGGTATCGGAGTACAGCAGATCGCCGATGCTCATCGAGCCAAGTCCTTCCAGGCGACGTCCTTGTCGACGCGGTGTTCGCCGGGCAGGCCGAGAATTCGCTCGGAGATGGTGTTGCGCAAGATCTCTGACGTGCCACCCTCGATCGAGTTGCCCCGCGCGCGCAGATAGCGGTAACCGGGTTCGCGACCGATCAGGTCGACCGTCTCGGGTCTGCGCATAGTCCAGTCGTCGTAGCGCAGTCCCGCCTCGCCGTGCATTTCGATCTCGAATCCCGAGATCGCCTGCGCCAGCGTCGCAAAGGCGATCTTCATGCCGGCACCCTCCGGCCCGGGCTGGCCAGTGCTGGCCTGCTGCCCCAACCGCTCCCCGGCCAGCCGCAGCACCTCCGCCTCGACCCACAGTCGCATCAGCTCGTCGTGCATCGCGGGATTACGCAGTGCGGGCTCGTGTCGCCACGCTTGGGCGACCTTGCCGATGTGGCCGCTTTCGCGGGGCACCCCGGAACGAGAGCCGATCGCGACCCGCTCGTTGTTCAGTGTGGTGGTCGCGACCCGCCAGCCACCGCCCACGGGGCCGAGCCGATTCGCGTCGGGCACTCGGACATCGGTGAGGAACACCTCGTTGAACTCGGCCTCGCCGGTGATCTGGCGCAGCGGCCTGATCTCGACACCGGGCTGGGTCACGTCGCACAGAAAGTAAGTCAGGCCAGCGTGTTTGGGCACCGTCGGGTCGGTACGGGCAACCAGGATGGCCATCTGGGCGTTCTGCGCCTGCGACGTCCACACCTTCTGCCCGTTGACAATCCAGTCGTCACCGTCGCGGACCGCGCGGGTGGCCACCCCGGCCAGGTCCGATCCGGCACCGGGCTCGCTGAACAACTGGCAGTAGATCTGTTCACCGGTGAACAGCGGACGCAAGAACTTTCGCTTCTGCTCGTCGGTGCCGAATGCCGCGATCGTGGGCGCGGCCATGCCCATGCCGATGTAGTTCTTCACCGTGCCGCCCACCGGTGCACCGGCCGCGGCGAGCCGCGTGTCGACGTACTCCTGGGCTTTGCGCGGCAGGTCCAGACCGCCAAAACCCTGCGGGAGGTGGACCCAGGCCAGCCCGGCATCGAATTGCGCGCCAAGGAAATCGCGCGGGTCGCTGGCCGCTGGGTCGTGCTCGTCCAACAGTGCCGTTACCCGCGCGTCCAGGTCTTCGCTACTCATGGGTTTCCCCGGGCCGCATTTGGAAGCCCTGCGCGCCGCCCAGCAACAGCCCCCCGTCGATCACCATCGTCTCGCCGGTGATCCAGCTCGCCGCGTCGGAGACCAGAAAAGCGACGGCGTTCGCGACATCGACGGGCTCGCCGATGCGACCCAGCGCGATCTGCGACGCCAGCGGATCCTCGTGGTCCTTCCACAACGCCTCAGCCAATCTGGTGCGGACGACGCCTGGGGCGATGGCATTGACTCGCACGCGCGGCGACAGCTCCAGGGCCAACTGTTTGGTGGCGTGGATCAGCGCTGCCTTGGTGGCGTTGTACATCCCCATCCCCGGCGATTGGTGCAGCCCGCCGATGGACGCGGTGTTGACGACGGCGCCACCGTGCTCGCCCATCCATGCCTTGACCACCAGCGATGTCCACAGCAGCGGAGCCCAGAGATTGACGTCGAAGATCTTGCTGAACCGTGCGTGATCCTGGTCGATCAGCGGGCCGAATGCCGGATTGGTCCCCGCGTTGTTGACCAGAATATCGACGCTGCCGAACTTTTCCAGGGTGATCTGCACGCAGTTGCGCGCGGCGTCTTCGTCGACCGCGTGAGCGCCGACGCCCAGCGCCCGTTCCCCGACTTCCGCCGCCGCCGCCTCGGCCGCTTCCTGTTTGCGCGCGGTGAGCACCACATTGGCGCCCGCGGCCGCCAGCTGTTGCGAAATAGCCAACCCGATTCCGCGCGAGGCCCCCGTGACAATCGCCGTACGGCCGGTCAGATCCAGTGTGGTCATCGTTGTACACCTTTTGTGTTGTGGGCCCGCGTTCACCAGCGACGAACGTCGATTGCAATCAATCTTTCGTGGAGAGGTTTTGTCCGCGCGCGTGCGTGGTATGCGAGTCGCATGTTAGCGAAATTCACCCTCCTGAAACCACTAGTCATCGGCGGCGCCGTTGCTGCTGCGATCGCCGCTGCACCGATGGCCGCGGCGGATAGTTTTGCGACCGCCCCGGCAATGACCAGTCCCGCACCCACCCACATCGTCTTCAAGGACGACCCGGGCGGCGGCGGTTGCGACGCCAACGGCAACTGCGGTTCCGGCGGCCAGAACAGCGGACCCGGTGGAGGCCCCGGTGGGACCGGCTGCATCCCCGGTGTCGGCTGCGGCTCCGGCGGCCAGAACGCGGGCCCGGGTGGCGTCCCGGGCGGCACCGGATGTCTGCCGGGCGTCGGCTGCGGATCCGGCCACGCCTGATTTCCCCCCAGAGACGACCCTTCAGACTCCCGCAAGCCTGGTGATCCAGGCCCGGGAGTCTGAAGGGTCGATTACGTCGTCCAGCTCGAACGTGGTGGCGGCCCGAAGGGCCTTGCCGTGTTGATAGGCCGCCGCCACCAGCTTCTCGAACAGTTGCTCACGCTCGCCCGCATCGGCCGCCGCGGCCAGCTCCTTGCTGAAGCCCAGGCGCACCGCGCCTTCCAGGCCCATGCCGCCGATCTCCCCCGTCGGCCAGGCGACGGTGAACTGCGGGGCGTGAAAAGAACCGCCCGCCATGGCCATTGCGCCCAATCCATATCCCTTGCGCAAGATGATCATTCCCAGCGGCACCGTCAGTCGGGCGCCGAGCACGAACATCCGGCCGAACCGGCGGACGGCAGCCTGTTTCTCCGCATCCGGTCCGACCATGAATCCCGGTGTGTCGCATAACGAAATCACCGGCAGCCGCAACGATTCGCACAGGGTGAGAAAGTCGCCGGCCTTGTCGGCGGCCTCGGCGTCGATCGCGCCGCCCAGGTGATGACTGCTGTTGGCCAGCAGTCCATAAGCAACACCCTGGACCCGGACGAGTGCGGTGACGATGCCGACGCCGTAGTCGGGCCGCAGCTCGAGGACGGAGCCGACGTCGACGATGGACTCGATTGCGCGGCGCACGTCGTAGGCGCGTAACCGATTCTCGGGCACCACATGTCGGGCCAGACGTGGGTCGGGCGCCGCCCAGTCGTCGATGCTGCCCTGGAAGTACGCCAGGTACTGCTTGGCCAGCGATACCGCGTGCGCCTCGTCGCGCGCGACCAGGCTCACCACCCCGTTGTGACGCTGCACGTCGATCGGGCCGATCGCCTCGGGCGGATACACCCCGAGCCCGCCGCCCTCGATCATCGCCGGACCGCCCATGCCGATGTTGGCGTCCGGGGTCGCGATGATCACATCGCACACCCCGGCCAGCGCAGCGTTGCCGGCGAAGCAACGCCCGGACACGACGGACACCAACGGCACCCGCCCGCGCAACCCGGCGAGCATCCGGAACGTCGGCACGTCCAGTCCGGCCGCCCCACCGACGTCGGTGTCACCGGGCCGCCCGCCACCACCCTCGGCAAACAGCACCACTGGCAACCCTTTTCGAGCGGCAACGTCGAACACCCGGTCCGTCTTGGCATGGTTGCGCATGCCCTGCGTTCCGGCCAGCACGGTGTAGTCGTAGGACACCACGACGGCCTCGGCCGCGGCCCGCCCGAATCGGTCGGCACCGATGGTCGCCAAACCGGCAACCAGACCGTCGGCCGGCGTGTTGGCAATGAGATCCTCGTCCGTGCGCCGGCTGCGTTGCGCCGCGATGGCCAGCGCACCGTATTCGATGAAGCTGCCGTCGTCGATCAGGTCGGCGATGTTCTCCCGGGCGGTGCGACGACCCTGCTTGTGCCGCTTGTCGACTGCCGGTTGACGGCCCTCGTCGAGGGTGATCAGGTGGCGCCGCTCCACCTCGTCCAGGTCGGCCCGGGACCCGTCGAGATCGACTGCGGTGCTGATAGACTCGCGACCGACGCTGTCCCCGGTGCGGGTGAAGACCACCAGCGGATCTCCGGTTCCGACGACCTGGCCGGGGGCCACCAGGTTGCGGACCGTGCGCAGCGCATCCGGCGCGACGAGCACATGCTGCATTTTCATCGCTTCCAGTACGACCAGTTGATCACCGGGCGAAAGCTCGGCGCCCTCGGGCGCCACCTCCACCACGGTGCCGGCCAGTTGGGCACGCAGCGCGTCTTCACCGGGATACAGCTCGACGGAGGCCACCCGGGTGTCACGCTCGTGGGTCAGCGCCGCGGCCGCCAGCTCGGGAAGCCTCGCGTCGAGGAAGGTCGTTGTCACCAAACCGGATTCAACTTGACTGTCGGACAACAGCTCTCGCAGGACATTGATGTTCGTCCGGACACCCTCGACCTCGAATTCGGCCAGCGCGGTCCGCGACTTACGCAGCGCCGCAGTGAACGAGGATCCGCGGACGTGGGTGACGACCTTGGCCAGCAGCGAGTCGTATCGCGTGCTCAATGTCAGGCCGGTGCGGCCGCAGGTATCCACCCGCACTCCCGGACCACTCGGCGGCGAAAACACCGTCAAGGCACCCGCCGCGGGCACCACGCCGCCGTCTGACGTCAGGGTTTCCATATTGACTCGGGCTTGTATCGCGATGCCACGGCGAGCAGCCGGCTCGCCGATGACTTCTTCACCGTCCGAGGCGATTCCCGACGGCAGTCCCAACTGGTAGTAGGAGGCGCCGCCGGCGATAGCGAGCTGGGCGGCCACCAGGTCTATCCCGGTGGTCTCCTCGGTAATCGTGTGTTCGACCTGAATGCGGGGGTTGATCTCGAGGAAGACGAATTTCTCGCCGGTGACCAGGAATTCGACGGTGGCCAGTCCGCACAGGCCGGCCCGCGCGCACAGCCGGGCTGCGGCCACCTGCAGTTCACGGCGCAGCACATCCGAAAGCCCTTGTGCGGGAGCAATTTCCACGATCTTCTGGTAGCGCCGCTGGATGCTGCAGTCGCGATCGCCCAGGGCGAGCGCATGCGTTCTCGGCCCGGCCGGCGCAGCGACGACCTGGACCTCGATGTGCCGGGCGTCGTCGAGAAGCCCCTCGGCGAACACCGCCGGATTACCGAATCCCAGTTGCGCCTCTGCCGCACATTGGCGGTAGGCGTCGTCGATCTGATCCGCACTGTCCACGCGGCGCATCCCGCGTCCACCCCCGCCAGCCACCGCCTTGATCATGATCGCCCCGTCTCGAGAGGCGAAAAATGCCCGGACATCCTCGACGCTGCTGGGCCCCTCGGTCGCCGGCAGCACCGGCACCCCCGCGGCGACGGCGGCGGCACGTGCCGAGGTTTTATTGCCGACCGCCTCGAGCACGTCGGCATCCGGACCCACGAACGTGCACCCGGCCGCCGCGCAGGCACGGGCGAAATCGGCGTTCTCGGAAAGGAAGCCATAACCCGGATGAATCAGCCGCGCGCCGGCGCTTTTCGCTGCCGCCAGAATCGAGGACTGGTCCAGGTAGGCGCCGGGCCCGCTGCCCGGCAGACCGAGCGCTTCGTCGGCCGCATGCACGTGCGGGCTGTCGGCATCGTCGGTGGCGTAAACCGCGACCGTCGGCATGCCCAATTCGGTTGCGGTGCGGACGATCCGAAGGGCGATCTCGCCGCGATTGGCGATGAGCAACGTCGCATTCATCGCAGCGGGTCGCCCCATTGCACCTCACCGCGAAGCTTGGCTTTGAGTAGCTTTCCACCGGCATTGCGTGGCAACGCTTCTGACGCGATCGTGACGTACTGCGGGACCTTGAAGTCGGCGAGTTGAGCACGGCAATGCTCGAGCACGGCCGGCACGTCAATCCGCGCTTCGCCGCCGAACAGCACCGCTCCGACCTTTTCTCCCATCACCTCGTCGGGCACCGCCAGCACGCAGGCATCGGCGACGTTGGGTGCGGCCAGCAGCACCCCCTCGACCTCCACGCTGGAGACGTTCTCGCCGCCGCGGTTGATGATGTCCTTGAGCCGGTCGACGATGTGCACCCTCCCCGCGGCATCGACCCGGACCACGTCGCCGGTGTGCAGCCATCCGTCGACGATGGTGGCCTCGGTGGCCTGCGGCCGGTTCCAGTATCCGGCCGTGATGTTGGCCCCGCGCACCACCAATTCGCCAACACCGGGATCGTCACCGCTGGGGATCACGCCGAGATCCACCGATGGGACCGCGTAGCCGACCGAGTCGGCGTGCTCGATGGCGTACGAGTCGGGCAGCACGGTCATCAGGGAGGCCGACTCGGTCATGCCGTAGCCGTTGAATACCGTCGCCCGCGCGAACGCGTCCTTGATCGAGCGCACCATCGAAGGGGCAGTGGGTGCGCCACCGTAGCCCACCCACCCGACGCCGGACACATCCGTAGTAGCGAATTGCTTGTGCCGCAACATCAGAGAGTAGATCGCGGGAACCGTCACCAGCTGTGAAATCCGTTCGGCGGATACGGTGGCGATCATTTCGTCCAGGTTCAGCGCCGGCAAGATCACCGACGTTCCCCCCGCCCGGGTGGCCACCAAAAGCTGTGTGTTGCAGCCGGTCACGTGAAACAGCGGAACCGAGATCAGGGTGCGCATCCCCTCGCCGAGGTCCGATGGAATTCCCGAGCACCGGATCGCATTCTCGGTGTTGATGACGAACGCCTCGTGGGTGGTCGGCACGCCTTTGGGATGCCCGGTGGTTCCCGAGGTGTAGAAGATCGCGGCCGTGTCGCCACGGGTGAGTCCTTCGGCCACATACGGTCGGCCATCGGGCAGCGGCGTGCCCGCGGCCAGATCCACCCGTGCTCCGGAATCGGATAACACGAAGTCGACCTCGGGCCGCGCCGAGCGCGTATTGACCGCCACCGCAATGCCGCCGGCCATCACCGTTCCCCAAAATGCCAGTACCCAGTGAAGGCCCGCGGGGTAGCGCACCGCGATCCGGTCACCGCGTTGCACGCCGGCTGCCCGCAGCCCACCGGCGACCCGCGCGGCGCCGTCCCAGAGCTGCCGGTAGGTCAGCCGCCCGGCGCCTACTTCGACGACGGCCTCGCTATCGGGACGCCGGGCGACCTGCTCGGCCAGCATGTCGAGCAGCGTGGCCGGCAGATCCTCGTAGCGCGGGACACCGTCGCGATCGCGGAAGACACCCGTGGTGGCGAACGGGTTGTGGTCACGCGAAATTTCGATCACTGGAGGCATGCCCGGTCCTTACTATCCGGTGTCCTATCGTGATGCGGTGACGATCGACGATTCCGCCATCATGCCCGAGGCGTTCTTCACTGTCGACGGCGACTCCTACATTCCGGGCCCGCTGACGAAAGGCCCGTGGGGTGCGGCGATGGGCGGCCAGATCGTCGGAGGCCTGTTGGGTTGGGGAATAGAACAATCGGGCATCGACCCCGACTTTCAGCCCGCCCGGCTGACCGTCGACTTGTTGCGACCCGTGTTACTGCGCCCGGTGCGGATTCAGACGTCGATACAGCGGGAAGGCCGCCGCATCAGGCTGATCGACGCCGCCCTGGTTCAACGCGGCGAGATCGTCGCGCGGGCCAGCGCGCTGTTCCTGCGCCGCGGCGACCATCCCGACGGCCAGGTGTGGTCCTTCCCGGTGCGGATGCCCGAGCTGCCGACGTCCTACGAGGGCTTCCCGGCCGACATGCCGTTTCACATCTGGGGATACGGCGCGACCTTCGAAGGCAGTCCCGGCATCTCCGCGGGCGAATGGGAGCAGTCGCACGCGCAGAAGTTCGCCTGGGCGAGGCTGTTTCGCCCGATGGTGCACGGCCACCCGTTGACGCCGTTCACCCGTCTGGCCTTCGCCGGCGATATCACCAGCTCGCTGACACATTGGGGCACCGGTGGATTGCGCTACATCAACGCCGACTACACCGTGACCGCGAGCCGACTGCCCGACGGTGAGTTCCTGGGGCTGGCCGCCCAAAGCCATTACGGCACGGCCGGTGTGGCCACCGGTGCGGCGACCCTGTTCGACTGCCACGGCCCGATTGGCACCAGCTCCGCACTGGCGGTGGCCCAGCCCGCCGACGCGTTCCAACCGACCCACACGTAGTCGGTGCGCGTCACGGCGACTGCGCTGGGGGAACACCATCGACCTGAACGGTTTTCACTCCATCAATTGAGCGGCGACGCTCGCCCCGAGGTTCCAACATGCCTCGACGTCGTCCTTGCCCGGTTTACCCGAAACCGCCACGGTCGCCGCGGCTTTCACCCATCCCAGGCCCGTCGTGATGGCATCGACGGCCCGCTCGGCACCCTCGGTGCCCTCGTTTCCGTGCAGGTACAAGCCGAACGGGCGTCCCTGGGTGGAATCGAGCAATTGGTAATAGGCGCAGTCGAATGCGTGCTTGAGAGCACCCGAAATGTAGCCGAGGTTGGCCGGCGTGCCGAGCAGGTAGCCGTCGGCCTCGAGCATCTCGACCGGCGAGACCGTCAGCGCCGCCCGCCGCACCACGTCCACCCCTTCGATTTCGGGATCGGTCGCCCCCGCCACCACCGCCTCGAACATCTCCTGGCAGTGCGGTGACGGCGTGTGGTGCACGATCAGCAGCGTCTTGCTCACGGGCGCCCCTGCAGCTCGACCGCCGTCTTCATGGCTTCCCGGGCGCGGCGGCGATCCCCCGCGTAGTCGTAGGCCCGCGCCAGCCGATACCAATGCCGCCAGTCGTCGGGGTGGTCTTGTACTTCGGTGCGCACGGTGGCGAACAGCGCGTCGGCCGCATCGCGCTGGATACGACCCGACGGCCGCCGCGGCAGTTCGCCGGCATCGAGTCCCATCCCCTCCTCGGCGATCAGTCGGGCCAGCTTCTGGTGCGCGAGTCCGGCGCGCAGCGTGGAGATCATCGCCCACAACCCGATCGCCGGCATGATCAACACCGCCACCCCGAGGCCGACGGCGGCAGCCCGGCCCGAGGCGATCATCGCGACGGCCAACCGGCCCAGCAGCACGAAGTACAGCAACATCGCCGCGCACAGGAACGCGATCAGCAATTGCGTGCGCAGCGACCGGCTCATTGCAGGTTGAGCAGGGGCTCCAGCCCCACCGTCAGTCCAGGGTGTTCTTTGATGCGGCGCACCGCCAGCAGCACGCCCGGCACGAACGACGTGCGGTCCAGGCTGTCGTGGCGGATGGTCAGCGTCTCGCCCTGCGTGCCGAACAACACCTCCTGGTGAGCGACCAGCCCGGCCAACCGCACCGAGTGCACCGGAATTCCGTCGACGTCGGCGCCGCGCGCCCCGGGCAATCCGGTACTGGTGGCATCGGGGTTGGGCGGCAAGCCTTTTCGAGATTCGGCGATCAGCTTGGCGGTTCGAGTCGCCGTACCCGACGGCGCGTCGGCCTTGTGCGGGTGATGCAGCTCGACGACCTCAGCGGAGTCGAAAAACGGCGCGGCCTGTTTGGCGAAATGCATGGACAGCACCGCCCCGATCGCGAAATTCGGCGCGATCAGCACGGAAGTTTTGGGGCTGTCGGCCAGCCACGACTCCACCTGTTCCAGCCGCTCGCCGGTGAAGCCGGTGGTGCCGACCACGGCGTGAATTCCGTTGCTGATCAGGAACTCCAGGTTGCCCATCACCACGTCGGGGTGGGTGAAGTCGATGACGACCTCGGTGTTGCCGTCGGTCAGCAGGCTCATCGGGTCGCCGGCGTCCACCTCGGCGGATAACGTCAGATCGTCAGCGGCCCGCACACCGGCGACCATCGCCGACCCGACCTTGCCCTTGGCTCCCAACACTCCTACCCGCATGGTGTTCACCCTAGACGGGCCTCCGGTGCGCCTTTGTCCACAGTTGGGCGTTTGTCCACAGCCTCGGTTTTTGCCGTGGCCGGGCCTGGTGACGCTCGATAAGATTCGAACATGTATTCGATCGAGGTGGGCGCGGAAGTGGCCGCCGCCCTGGACGCACTCGACGCGGGCGACGCCGCGATCGGCGCCCTGCACTTCGATGCTTTGAGCCCCACCGTCCGGCTGCGAGTGCTCGAACGGATGGAAGCCTCGCGCCGGCGCCAGATTGCGTTGAGCCACGACCTCATTGCGGGCTTGTCCGACGAGGAGCCGGCGAGCGTGGGTGGCCCGATCCACCAGGTCATTGCCGACTGCCTGCGGATCAGTTATGCCGAAGCTCGCCGACGGGTCAAGGACGCCGAACAACTAACCGGCCGCACAACCCTCACCGGTGAAGAACTGCCACCGGAGCTTGCGGCCACCGCCACGGTCTGGCGAGCAGGCAAACTCGACGCGCAGCATCTGCGGGTAATTCAGGCTTTCGTCCGCGACCTTCCGGAAGCGACGCCCGCCAATACGGTCGAGGATGCCGAACGATTTCTCGCCCAGCAAGCCACCAAGCTGCGTCCCGATCAGCTACAAAGGGCCGCACATCGACTCGCGCTGCACATCAATCCCGATGGGAAGTTCTCCGACGCCGACCGAGCGCGACGGCGCGGCTTCGCGTGGTGCGGCCAGCGCAGCGACGGGATGAGCATCGGAAAGCTCGTCGCGTCACCGGAATTGCGCGCCAATCTCGACGCGTGGCTCGCTCGATTCGCCGCGCCCGGCATGTGCAACCCGGACGATGAATACCCTTGCACTACTGGCGAACCTGCCGAGGAGGCCGTTGGCCGGAATGCGCGTACGCCGGGCCAGCGTCAGCACGACGCGCTCAATGCTTTGGTCCGCGGCCAGTTGGGCGATCCGAAGCTCGGTCAGCACAACGGATTGCCGGTCAGCGTCATTGTGTCGACCACGCTGCAGGAGCTGACGACGGGCGCGGGTCGAGCGGTAACGGGTGGCGGAACGCTGCTGCCCATGCGGGATGTGATCCGGATGGCGAGCCACGCCTACCACTACCTTGCCGTATTCGACGACCATCAAGGCCGGCCACTGTATCTCGGCCGATCGCGCCGAGTCGCCACACCGGATCAGCGCGTGGTCCTGTACGCCAAGGACCGCGGCTGTACGCACCCGGGCTGCGACGCTGCGGGCTATTGGTGCGAAGTCCACCACATCGAGGAATGGGCCCGCGGCGGCACAACCGATGTCGACAATCTCACGTTCGCGTGTAGACCCCACCACAAACTCGCGGGAATGGGTTGGCGGACAAGGAGGTTAGCCAACGGTCGCACCGAATGGATCCCACCTCCGCAGTTTGAAGCCGGCGCGCGCATCAACGACTACCACCACCCGGAGAGGATCGTGGGCGATGACGCTACCGCTTGAACCGCCCGGCGAATGCGCGCAGCGGAAGGTCGGCACTGGTGATCAGCCCGGGCGGCGCCGCTACCACCGACCTGATCGAGGCCAGGGCGGGCATGCCGGTCACCGTCATGCCGATGGAGGCGAAGTTGTCCGGGTTGGACAGGTCGACGCCGGGCTTCGGGAAGATCATGTGTTTGTTGTAGATACACGGGTCGCCCTTGATCTGGGTGATGTAGCAGCCCTTGATATCCCAGTGCGGATCGGTATGGGGGGTCATCTGCCATTCCAGGTGCGTCTCGACTCGGGGCACCCCGTCCACCATGCCTTGGTACTTGATGTAGTTGCCGCCCAGCGAACCCTTGGGCAGGATGTACCAGCCCAGATCGACATCCTTTGTGCACGCGCCCAACTCGTAACTGAACTTGACCTCGTCGAGTTTGACGTCGAAGCAGTCGGCCATCAGCAGCACACTGTCGGCGAACACGCGGGTGTACTTCTCGAGCTTGCCCGGGATCGACGGATCGTCAACCGGCAGGCCGTAACCCACCTCGATCCAGGTGTCCTTGGAGTGGTGGCACGACACATCGACGGACTCGATCGTGGTGACGTTTTCGATGTCGGCGACGTCGGCCGAGCACACTACACCGAGAATCTGGTTGAGCCCCGGGTTCATCCCGGTGCCGTAGAAGGTCGCACCGCCCTTCTCGCACGCCTCGGCCAGCAACTGGGTTACCAGTTTGCCGGACGGGTGCGGATGGTTGGTGTCGCGGTGCCACCCGGTGATCCAGTCGGCGGTGGTGACGATATCGATGCCCGCCTCAAGCACCTGTAAGTAGAGATCCTCGTCGGGGAACACGCCGTGGAACGTCAGCACGTCGGGCTTGGCAGCGATGATTTCCTCGATGCTCCCGGTGAACTTCACCCCGTTGGTCCCCACGCCGGCGAACTCGCCGGTGTCCTTTCCTACCTTCTCCGGCGAATAGGCATGCACACCAATGAGTTCGAGATCGGGCTGGGTCGCGATCCGCCTGATCATCTCCGACCCGACGTTTCCACTTCCGACTTGGAAGACGCGAATCGGTCCAGCGGGTGCATTCATTGCATTCAGCCTTTCTGGGATGCTGCGTACACTTCGGCAGCGCTGCCACCGATGCCGTCGGGATAGAACTGCTTGGCCCACTTACGGATTGCCGTGAACCCTTCGTACTCGTCAGTGGCGAGCGCGGGCGGATCCGAATACCGCTGGTGTTGCCAGATTTCGATGTCCTGCTCGAACTGCCGGATGACTTCTCGGCCGAACTCCTGGGCCTTCATCTCGGCGCGGACCGGATCCTTGTGCGGCGCGCGGCCGATGTACACCATGAAGCGGACATCGGACGTGCACTCGTCGACCGGGGTGATCGCCGAGATGGTGCGGTTGTCGACCATGCCCCAGCTCTTGGTCACCGCGATACCCAGCCCGCCGTTGATCGCCTCGACGCCGCTGTTGACGTCCTCGATCCGCTGCCCGTCGTCGCCCTCGAAGGTGATGGTGAAGTCCACGAACGACACTGGTTCGCCGAAGTCGTGGCGCGTGAACACCGGCACGATCGGCGTGTTGTGCACGTACTTGAAGTGCGCGAAGTCCACCCCGTTTTCCAGCACGTACTGCGGGTGCAACTCCAGGCCGGCGCGGTACAACCGCTGTTGCGGGTAGTAGCCGTCGGCACTACGGCCGTCGCCGAACGCGGCGAACACGTCCGGGGCGTCGAAGAACGGCTCGCGACGGTCGACGTCGTGCCAGATGTAGACCGACTCGTTGCGCTCCACCACGGGATAGGTGCGCACCCGGCGGCCGCGATTGGGGCGGTCCTGATACGGAATGCACACATTGCGGCCCTCGTTGCTCCACTGCCAGCCGTGGAATGGGCACTGCAACACCTCGCCGACGACCTTGCCGCCGTAACCCAGATGAGCACCCAAGTGCTCGCAATAGGCGTTCATAACGGTGAGCTGGCCGGAGTCAGCCCGCCAGGCGACCATCTCCTGGTCGAAGTACTTCATCTTGTGGACGTCCCCGACGCCGATCTCCTCGGACCAGGCGACCTGGAACCATCCGGTCGGTTTCATCGACAACGGCGGCTTGGCCATCAGAGCTGTCCTCCTCGCAACGAATGATAGCGGCGCCAGTCAACAATCAACGTACCCTCTATGAAAATCTAGTCCGCTCGGCCGCGACGCGCAAACAATCGATTAGGATCGGCCGATGACACAGCGGGCTACCAGGCACGTTTCGGAGGCCGGCATCGTCGGCCGGCGGCCCAACCGGCGCGGCAGCGCGACTCGCGAGAACATGCTCGAGGCCGCATTGCGATCGCTCGGCTCGGGCGAGCCGGGGTCGGTGTCGGCCAATCGCATCGCCAAAGACATCGGCGCCACCTGGGGCGCGGTGCAATACCAGTTCGGCGACACCGACGGGTTCTGGGCGGCCGTGCTGCACCGCACCGCCGAGCGACGGGCGGCGACGTTCTCGTCACTGTCGACACCGGTCCAACCGAACGCCCCCCTGCGCGAGCGTGTCAGCGCCATCATCGAAACCTTGTACCGCGGTCTGGCGTCGCCGGATTCGCGCGCGATCGAAAATCTGCGCGCCGCCCTCCCCCGCGACCCCGCCGAGCTGGAGCGCTTGTACCCGCGCACTGCCGCCGAGTTGTTCTCCTGGGGCAAGAGCTGGTTGGAAACCTGTCAGAACGCCTTCGCCGGGCTCGACGTCGACCCGGACCGGGTCCGGGAACTGGCCGCGCTGATCCCGGGCGCGATGCGCGGCCTGGTGTCCGAGCGTCAACTGGGCTCCTATGCCGACCTGGACATGGCACGGCGCGGTCTGACGAATGCCCTGGTCGCCTACCTTGAGCACTCCCGGGCGGATTGACCTTAAGGTGGCCCTGTGAAATCGAAGGACGTCAAGATCCGCAGGGCCGGACCGGGCGATTTCGAGAAGGTCGCGGCGATGCACTATCCGGTGTGGCGGCGGTCGTTCGCCGGCATCCTGGACGATTACCTGCTCGACCTGATCGCGACGCCGCAATTGTGGGTCACGGTGAAGTACCCCGAAGCGCTCAATCAGCCGGGATGGGGCATGTGGGTTGCCGAGGCCCGCGGCAAGCTATTGGGAATGACGGTCTTCGGGCCCGAGTCCGCTAGCAGCGATGACCTGCAAATCGACGCCCTCTACACCTCCGACGATGCCAAGGGACTCGGAGTCGGTGTGCGCCTGCTGAACAAGGCCGTGAATGCCAATCCGTCGGGCGACGTGGTTCTGTGGTGTGCAGAACGCAATGACGCGGCGCGAAAATTCTACGAAGACAACGACTTTCAACTTGACGACCGTACGCTCGTCTGGCAGCCGCTGCCCGGCGTAACGGTGCGCCATGTGGGCTACCGACGTCATCGATCAGCGCCGGCGGGCTGAGCGCTCAGGCATCGATGACGAGCCGGCCGGCTTTCGCCCGCGACACGCAGACCAGCATCTCGTCACCGCCGACCGCCGCGCGCCCGCGGTGGTCGACCTGTCCGGCAAGCACTTTGACCTTGCATGTTCCGCAGAAGCCCTGCTGGCAGGAGTACGGCGTGGTCGGGTCAAGGTCTCGCATCACGTCGAGCGCGGACCGATTGGCCGGAACGTCGAGCAGCCGCTGTGACCGCGCGAGCTCGAGTTCGAATGCAACGCCGTCGACGACCGGTGGCGGACTGAATCGCTCGTAATGCAAAGGCGCATCGGCGTGTTCGTTGCGGGCTACGCGAACCGCCTCCAGCATCCCGGTTGGGCCGCACACGTAGACGGCGGTCATCGGCCCGGCGCCGGCGAGCAGGTCATCGACGGCGGCACAGCGACCCTGTTCATCGTCGGCCCAGATGGTGATCCGGTCCGGGGCCACCGCCGTCACTTCGTCGAGCAACGGCATGTATTCCCGACTGCGCCCGGCATAGATTGCGCGCCAACTGATTCCGCGTTGCTGGGCGATCTGGATCATCGGCAGAATGGGCGTCACGCCGATGCCGCCGATCACGAACAACACGTCGCGCTCGTCGGACCCGAGATAGAAGGCGTTACGCGGCCCCTCGAAAAGGAGCGTGGAGCCCACCTCGAACGCGTCGTGCATTTCGATCGAACCGCCTCCGCCGTCGGCGATTCGGCGTATCGCGATGCGATAGTCGGCGCGCCGGCCGGGCGGACCGCACAGCGAGTACTGGCGGCGCCGGCCCGAGGGCAGCACCACGTCGATGTGACCGCCGGGCGTCCAGGACGGGAGCAACCCGCCGTCCGGGTCGGCCAGGGTCAGCGCGACGACATCGGGCGCGGCGAGTTCACGCTTGGTCACGACGGCGGCCCGGGTGCGCGGCACCGGCTTGATCCGCGACGGCTCCCACCGCGACACCGCGCTGAATCCGTCGTACAACACCCGAATCCCCCACAACACGGTGCCGAGACGGTCCCGGGCGCGCCGACCGTAAAGATCGGTGGGCCTACTGGTCCAGATACTCTCCCGCACAGGCAAATCCCCCACCATGCTTACGTCGGCCGAATGTCCAGCCGTGCGAGCAGCCGCACGGCGCCGGGACTGATCCGGCGCATCGCGTAGCCGATTCTCGACTCGGCGGCCACCGGTAGCACCGCGGGCCCGGTCTTGATGGCCTTGACGATCGCCTCAGCCACGGCTTGCGGGGTGTAGTTGCGGCGCCGGTAGGCCGCGTCGGCCTTGTCCCGGGCCCGCTCCTGCTCGGCATCCGACATCCCAGCGTAGACAGTATTTTTGGCGATATCGGTGTTGACGAATCCGGGGCACACCGCGGTGACGGCAATGCCCTCGTCGGCGAAGTCGGCGCGCAGCGATTCGCTGAACCCCAGCACCGCCGCCTTCGTGGTGCTGTAGGCGACCATGGATTTCGACGGCAGGTACGCCGAAGCCGAGGCCACGTTGATGATCGTCCCGCCCTCGCCACGCTCGACCATCTGCGCGCCGAAAGCCCTGCTGCCGGTGATGACACCACGCAGGTTGACCCCGATGATGTCCTCCCAGTTACCGGAGCTGGTCTCCAGGAACCGGCCCGCCATGCCGATGCCGGCGTTGTTCACCAAGATGTCGACCACACCGTGGTCGTTGAGGACTTGGGCGGCAAGGTCGTTCATCGACGCTTCGTCGCTGACGTCGGTTTGGTACACCACGGCCTCGGCGCACGCGGCACGAACGGCGTCCGCGGTTTCGTTGGCCGCGTCAAGGTTTCGATCGACGATGATCACCTTGCGAGCACCGTGACGGGCCAGTTCCACCGCGGTGGCCCGGCCGATGCCGGCACCCGCGCCGGTGATCAACGCGAGCTTGCCCGGTATCTCGTGCGGGCCGCCTTGCACCGCGGGCTCGCCGGCGGGGGCCGCGCCGCCGACACTGCGATCGATCCACTCGCTGGTGAGCCGGGCCACCACATCGGGACGAGATGTCACCACCCAGTGACCGCCCTCGATCGAAACCACCCTGCCCCCAGCGGGAATCGCGCCGGTAAAGCGCTGCAGCGCGGGAGTCACGAAGAGGTCCATGCGCGGCACCAGCACCTGGACCGCGACGTTGGTCTTCGGTAGTTCGCGTCCGGGCATCAACATCGGCGCGGGCATGTTGGCCCGGTACAGGTTCAACCCGTTGACATAGTCCGCGGTCGATCGCGGCGTCGCGCGGCGTTGACTGCGCGTGCTCGATCGGCCGATGCGTTCTATTGCCTCAACGACTTTGACGCCGATTCCGGAATGAAACGCCGCTTCCGGCACGCCCGGGCACAGGAAGAAGCCGATATAGGTCGAAGCCATCAGCTGGCCCGCGACCTGGGCCAGCCCCCGCGGGTTGCGCGCCGAGCGCAAGAACCTGCCCGCGTACTGCAGATGCGGTCCCGAGATCGAGGTGAACGACGCGATCTTGTCCATCATCGATTCGTCGGTGATGGCCGCCCAGGCCTGGATCGAACCCCAGTCGTGGGCCAGCAGATGGACTTTCTCGACGCCCAGGCTGTCGATCACCGCGCCGAGATCGGACACCAGATGCTCGAAGGCATACCCGGATTGCTTTGCCGGACGCGATGATTCGCCGGCGCCGCGGACGTCGTAGGCCACGAAGTTGTACCTGCCTGAGTAGTTCTGCGCGAACTCCTCGGCGATCGGGTCCCAGACGTGATGATTATCGGGCCAGCCGTGAATGGCCAGGATGGTTGGCCGCGCCGCGTCGATTTCGGTGTAACGATGGACGGCCAGGGCCACACCGTTGGATGCGGTGAATCCGAAGTCAATGGTCATAGATCAGTGCGACGCCCTCGCTGCGGGAGAGACGGCCAGATAGTCGACTGCTTGCCCAAGCCCGCCCAATTGCGACGGGTGGAAGCCCGGCCGGTAGTAATCAGCGATACCACGCAGGAATCGTAGCGGGCCGGGCAGCAGGCCGCGGCGGACTGCTTTGACGTAGTCACGCCAGCGCGGCTTGCTGCCGGCCGACAGCAGCGGGTCTACCGAATAGAGGTAGCGCACGCCACGGATCCACAGCAGCAGCATCGCCGGAGAGACGACCAGCTGCGCGCGTACCTGCCGCCAATACCCGGCCCGCAGATGCTTCATCGTGTCGAAGGCCACCGCCTTGTGCTCGACCTCTTCGGCGCCGTGCCAGCGCAACATGTCCAGCATCACCGGATCGGTGCCGATGGCGTCGTGTGCCGGGGTGTTCAGGATCCACTCGCCCAAGATCGCGGTGTAGTGCTCGATCGCGGAGACGAACGAGACCTGCTCGAGCAGCCAGCTGTCCCGGCGCCGTTTGCTCCACCCCGGCCGCGACCCCAACACCTTCTCGAACATCCAGTTGACCTGGCTGGTGTAGGGCGTCACGTCGATGCCGCGGGCGTCGAACCGCGCGAGCACGCCCGAGTGTGCCTGCGAATGCACCGCCTCCTGACCGATGAAGCCCTGCACATCCAGGCGCAGCTGGTCGTCGCGGATCAGCGGCAGGGCGCGCTTGAACACCTCGACGAAAAACTCCTCGCCCGCGGGCAGCAGCAGGTGCAAGACGTTGAGCATGTGGGTGGTAAACGGCTCGCCGGGCACGTAGTGCACCGGCAGCGCCGCCCAGTCGAAGGCCACATCACGCGCCTCGAGCACGAGGCGCTCGCGGTCGAGCGACGCGTCATGCGGACCCGCGGCCCGGTCGTCGACGGTGAACATACGGCCCCCTACCTCAGCGTTTACTTCGACTGACAGTCGTCTCGGTGAACATCGGGCATGGCAAGTATAGGTTCGCCGCACGAATATGCGAAACCGGCGGTACCGGGTTTCTCGCCGGGGGCTACCCGGCCTCGGCACGCTGCTTGAGGCGCTGCAGCGTGAGCTCGATGTTCTTGGTGTTGGCGGCCACCCGGTCGGTGACGCCGGTGGCCCTACCGGAGAGCTTGCGGAACCAGCCGGGCCGCCGGTCCCAGGTGCTTTCGGTGACCAGACAGCCACCGTCGGACGCGACGATGTCGTATTGCCAGTGCGCAATGGGAAAGACGGTGTGCCGCACGTCGAACGCGAACCGCCGGCCCGGCTCGGCGTCGGTGACGGTGCACCGCGTGTTCCACCGCTTGCTTCCGTTTTCGTTACGGCCGGCGAACACCGCCCCCTGACACGCCGCATCGCCCTTGCACCACCGCATCGCGACGGCTTCTTCGGCCAGCGAGGTCAGCGTCGGCAAATCGGTGATCAGCGAATAGACCACCTCGGGACGGGCGTCGATCTGGACACTGGCCGACACGCACGGGTCGCTCATCCGCAGATCCTAAGCCTAGATCGGCGCGGCTCCACGGAGATGTTCGAAGATCAGCGAGGTCTGAGTTCCGGCGACGTCGGCGTCCGCGTTGAGGTTCTCCACTACGAAGGAACGCAGGTCCTCGGTGTCGCGGGCGGCGACATGCAGGATGAAATCGTCGGCACCCGCAAGGAAGTAGACGTCCATCACCTGGCGGCGTCCCCGCATCTGGTGGATGAAGCTGCGGATCTTGCCGCGCGCGCTGGATTGCAAGGTCACCGAGATCATCGCCTGCAGCGGCATTCCCACCGCGACCGGATCGATGTCGGTGAAGAAACCGCGAATCACGCCGAGGTCGATCAACCGCCGTACCCGCCCGTGACACGTGGACGCCGCGATGCCGACCTCCTCGGCCAGGGCGTGGTTGGTCATCCGGGCATCGGCGTGCAGCAGGCTCAGAATCTTATGGTCCACCGCATCGAGATCGGCCGGCCGAAGATCCTTCGGCCGGTCCCCCGGCACCCCCACAAGATCCGTTGACTTATCAGTCATTGGTAGTCAGGGGCGCGGTGGCTGCAGAGCAGACCCGTTTCCCCATCCCCCTTTCAATCCGTGCGTGCGGTTTTCCCGCACACGGCTTACCG